>NZ_JALLIZ010000007.1:0-422677 GCF_023242345.1 Pseudomonas sp. MWU12-2037
GGGTTATGGCGTGTCTGAGTTATGCACGCCGCACGGGCAGCCCTGAAAGCGACCTCCATCTGTACTGAAAGCGCTACAGCGGAACGATTTCGCTACACTTCAAGCCAATCCCCACTGCACAAGGCTTTGATCCTGTTAGGCTTTTTTTCTGCCCTCCAGCTGTAGCGATTTCGCTACAGCCGCGGCCATCCAGTGTGCGTAAAAAATCCGTAAACCCTTGATTTACAAGCCTCGGGCAGTATTGGCCACAAACTTGCTATGGGAACTCCCATTCAGCGGGACGTCGATCCCGCATCCCCTGCGTCCACCTGACGACGAGTCTGGCCCCCTTAGGAGTTTCCATGAGCGAGTTGCGTTTTACTGAAGACCACGAATGGCTGCGTACCGAAGCCGATGGCAGTGTCACGGTCGGCATCACGGCTTTCGCGCAAAACGCCCTGGGCGACGTGGTGTTTGTGCAACTGCCGGAACTGCAGCAGTACGACAAAGGCGCCGAAGCCGCCACCGTGGAATCGGTCAAGGCCGCCAGCGGCGTGTACATGCCCCTGGACGGTGAAGTGCTCGAATTCAACCCGGCGCTGGAAGACAGCCCCGAGCTGGTCAACGAAGATCCGCTGGGCGAAGGCTGGTTTTTCCGCTTCCGCCCAACCGATGCCTCGGCAGTCGCTAGACTGCTGGATCAGGATGCCTACGACCAACTGATCAAAGCCAACGCCTGAGGAATCGTCATGACTGTCAATCTCAGCACCGCCAACGAATTTATCGCCCGTCATATCGGCCCGCGCCAGGCAGATGAACAGGCCATGCTCGAAACCCTCGGTTTCGACTCCCTGCAAGCCCTCAGCGCCAGCGTGATTCCCGACAGCATCAAGGGCACCAGCGTCCTTGACCTCGGGGCCGGGCAAAGCGAAGCCGACGCCCTGGCGTCGATCAAGGCCATCGCCGCGAAAAACCAGCTGTTCAAGACCTACATCGGCCAGGGCTACTACAACTGCCATACGCCGTCGCCGATCCTGCGCAACCTCCTGGAAAACCCCGCCTGGTACACCGCCTACACCCCGTACCAACCGGAAATCTCCCAGGGTCGCCTGGAAGCGCTGCTGAATTTCCAGACCCTGATCAGCGACCTCAGCGGCCTGCCGATCGCCAACGCCTCGCTGCTCGACGAAGCCACCGCCGCCGCCGAAGCCATGACCTTCTGCAAGCGCCTGAGCAAGAACAAGGGCAGCAACGCCTTCTTCGCCTCCGTGCACTGCCATCCGCAGACCCTCGACGTCCTGCGCACCCGTGCCGAGCCCCTGGGCATCAACGTGGTGGTGGGCGATGAACACCAACTGACCGACGTCAGCCCGTTCTTCGGCGCCTTGCTGCAATACCCGGCGAGCAACGGTGATCTGTTCGACTACCGCGCCCTGACCGAGCGTTTCCATGCGGCCAACGCCCTGGTGGCGGTCGCCGCCGACCTGCTGGCCCTGACCCTGCTGACCCCGCCGGGCGAGTTCGGTGCCGACGTGGCCATCGGCAGCGCCCAGCGCTTTGGTGTCCCGCTGGGCTTCGGTGGCCCGCACGCGGCCTACTTCTCCACCCGCGATGCGTTCAAGCGCGACATGCCCGGCCGTCTGGTCGGCGTCTCGGTGGACCGTTTCGGCAAGCCGGCCCTGCGCCTGGCCATGCAGACCCGCGAGCAACATATCCGTCGCGAGAAAGCCACCAGCAACATCTGCACCGCCCAGGTCCTGCTGGCCAACATCGCCAGCATGTACGCGGTGTATCACGGTCCAAAAGGCCTGATCCAGATTGCCCAGCGCATCCACGGCTTCACCGCGATCCTCGCCAAGGGCCTGAGCGCCCTGGGCCTGACGGTCGAGCAGGACAACTTCTTCGACACCCTGACCCTCAACACCGGCGCCCAGACCGCGGCCCTGCACGAACAGGCACGCGCCCAGCGCATCAACCTGCGCGTCGTGGATGCCCAGCGCCTGGGCCTGTCCCTGGACGAGACCACCAGCCAGGCCGATATCGAAAACCTGTGGAAACTGCTGGCCGGCGGCAAAGCCGTGCCGGACTTCAACGTCCTGGCCGCGTCGGTCGAAAGCCGTATCCCGGCAGCCCTGGTGCGCCAGTCGGCCATCCTCAGCCACCCGGTGTTCAACCGTTATCACTCGGAAACCGAGCTGATGCGCTACCTGCGCAAGCTGGCCGACAAGGACCTGGCCCTGGATCGCACCATGATCCCGCTGGGCTCCTGCACCATGAAGCTCAATGCCGCCAGCGAAATGATCCCGGTGACCTGGGCCGAATTCGGTGCCCTGCACCCGTTCGCCCCGGCCGAGCAAAGCGTCGGCTACCAGCAACTGACCGACGAGCTGGAAGCGATGCTCTGCGCCGCCACCGGCTACGACGCGATTTCCCTGCAACCGAACGCCGGTTCCCAGGGCGAATACGCCGGCCTGCTGGCGATCCGTGCCTACCACCAGAGCCGTGGCGACGAGCGCCGCGATATCTGCCTGATCCCGTCGTCAGCCCACGGCACCAACCCGGCCACGGCGAACATGGCCGGCATGCGCGTGATCGTCACCGCCTGCGATGCCCGCGGTAACGTCGATATCGAAGACCTGCGGGCCAAGGCGATCGAGCACCGCGAGCACCTCGCCGCGCTGATGATCACCTACCCGTCGACCCACGGTGTGTTCGAGGAAGGTATCCGCGAAATCTGCGGCATCATTCATGACAACGGCGGCCAGGTGTATATCGACGGCGCCAACATGAACGCCATGGTCGGCCTCTGCGCCCCGGGCAAGTTCGGCGGCGATGTATCGCACCTGAACCTGCACAAGACCTTCTGCATTCCCCACGGCGGTGGCGGCCCGGGCGTCGGCCCGATCGGTGTGAAGTCGCACCTGACGCCGTTCCTGCCGGGTCACGGCACCATGGAGCGCAAGGAAGGCGCGGTCTGCGCGGCGCCGTTCGGCAGCGCAAGCATCCTGCCGATCACCTGGATGTATATCCGCATGATGGGTGGCGAAGGCCTCAAGCGCGCCTCGCAGTTGGCGATCCTCAATGCCAACTACATCGCCCGGCGCCTGGAAGAGCACTACCCGGTGCTCTACAGCGGCAGCAACGGCCTGGTGGCCCACGAGTGCATCCTCGACCTGCGTCCGTTGAAGGACAGCAGCGGCATCAGCGTCGATGACGTCGCCAAGCGCCTGATCGACTTCGGTTTCCATGCCCCGACCATGTCGTTCCCGGTGGCCGGCACCCTGATGATCGAGCCGACCGAAAGCGAATCCAAGGAAGAACTGGACCGCTTCTGCGACGCCATGATCCACATCCGCGAAGAAATCCGCGCGGTGGAAAACGGCAGCCTGGACAAGGACGACAACCCGCTGAAGAACGCCCCGCACACCGCGGCGGAAATCGTCGGCGAGTGGTTCCACCCGTACAGCCGCGAACAGGCGGTGTACCCGGTGGAGTCCTTGATCGAAGGCAAGTACTGGCCGCCGGTGGGGCGTGTCGACAACGTGTTCGGCGACCGCAACCTGGTCTGCGCCTGCCCGTCGATCGAGAACTACGCCTGACCTCCTGTAGGAGCCGGCTAGCCGGCTCCTACAGGAGACCGTGTCCATCACCATAATAAGAATGATCCCGGAGAATCCCATGTCCCTGAGCGTGTTCGACCTGTTCAAGATCGGCATCGGTCCCTCCAGCTCCCACACCGTCGGTCCGATGCGCGCAGCCGCGCGTTTCGTCGAGGGTTTGCGGCGCGAGCAACTGCTGTCACAGACCACCAGCGTCAAAGTCGAGCTGTACGGCTCCCTCGGCGCCACCGGCAAAGGCCATGGCAGCGACAAGGCCGTGCTCCTGGGCCTGGAAGGTGAACACCCGGATACCGTCGATACAGAATCCGTCGCCGCCCGCCTGCACACTATTCGCAGTAACGGCCGCCTGAATCTGCTCGGCGAACACTCCATCGAATTCAATGAAAAACTGCACCTGGCGATGATCAGGAAACCCCTGGCCTATCACCCCAACGGCATGATCTTCCGCGCCTTCGACGCCGCCGGCATCCAGATCCGCAGCCGCGAGTATTACTCGGTGGGCGGCGGTTTCGTGGTCGATGAAGACGCCGCCGGCGCCGACCGCATCGTCGAGGACAGCACGCCGCAGACCTTCCCGTTCAAAAGCGCCAAGGAACTGCTCGGCCATTGCACCACCTACGGCCTGTCCATCAGCCAGGTGATGCTGACCAACGAAAGCGCCTGGCGCCCGGAGGCGGAAACCCGCGCCGGCCTGCTGAAGATCTGGCAGGTGATGCAGGACTGCGTCGACGCCGGTTGCCGCAATGAAGGCATCCTGCCCGGCGGCTTGAAGGTCAAGCGGCGCGCCGCGGCACTCCATCGCCAGCTGTGCAAGCACCCGGAAGCGGCGTTGCGCGATGCGCTGTCGGTGCTGGACTGGGTCAACCTCTACGCCCTGGCGGTCAATGAAGAAAACGCCAACGGCGGTCGCGTGGTCACCGCGCCCACCAACGGTGCGGCCGGGATCGTCCCCGCCGTGTTGCATTACTACATGCGCTTTATTGCCGGTGCCAATGAAGACGGCGTGGTGCGTTTCCTTCTCACAGCCGCCGCCATCGGCATTCTCTACAAGGAAAACGCCTCGATCTCCGGCGCCGAAGTCGGCTGCCAGGGCGAAGTCGGCGTGGCCTGCTCGATGGCCGCCGGGGCCTTGTGCGAAGTGCTCGGCGGCACCGTGCAACAGGTGGAGAACGCCGCTGAAATCGGCATGGAACACAACCTCGGCCTGACCTGCGACCCCATCGGCGGCCTGG
Source organism: Pseudomonas sp. MWU12-2037 (assembly GCF_023242345.1). Classification (NCBI taxonomy): domain Bacteria; kingdom Pseudomonadati; phylum Pseudomonadota; class Gammaproteobacteria; order Pseudomonadales; family Pseudomonadaceae; genus Pseudomonas; species Pseudomonas sp. MWU12-2037. Next base: position 4,832 of record NZ_JALLIZ010000007.1, read on the forward strand.
TGCAAGTGCCGTGCATCGAACGCAACGCCATGGGCTCGGTGAAAGCCATCAACGCCGTGCGCATGGCCCTGCGCGGCGACGGCCAGCACTTCGTCTCCCTCGACAAGGTGATTCGCACCATGCGCCAGACCGGCGCCGACATGAAAAGCAAATACAAGGAGACCGCGCGCGGCGGTCTGGCCGTCAACATCATCGAGTGCTGACCCTCATTCAAGGGGAGTGGTTTTGGCCATCCCCTCCACACCCCATTTAAGGAGCTGCAATGTCCACCGAATCCCTGAAGCAAACCCCGCTGCACGCCCTGCACCTGCAACTCGGCGCGCGCATGGTGCCGTTCGCCGGCTACGACATGCCGGTGCAATACCCGTTGGGCGTGATGAAAGAACACCAGCACACCCGTGAAAAAGCCGGGCTGTTCGATGTCTCGCACATGGGCCAGATCCGCCTGGTCGGCGCCGCTGCCGCCAAGGCCCTGGAAGCCCTAGTACCGGTGGATATCATCGACCTGCCGGTGGGCATGCAGCGTTATGCGATGTTCACCAACGAAGCCGGTGGCATCCTCGATGACCTGATGGTCGCCAACCTGGGTAACGACGAACTGTTCCTGGTGGTCAACGCCGCCTGCAAGGAACAGGACCTGGCGCACCTGCAAAAACACCTGGGCCACCTGTGCGAGGTTGTGCCCCTGTTCGAGGAGCGCGCCCTGCTCGCCCTGCAAGGCCCGACCGCGGTCAGCGTGCTGGCGCGCCTGGCCCCTGAAGTGACAAAAATGACCTTTATGCAGTTCGCCAGCGTGCGCCTGCTGGGGGTGGACTGCTACGTCAGCCGCTCCGGCTACACCGGCGAAGACGGTTTCGAGATTTCCGTCCCGGCGGCCAGCGCCGAAGCCCTGGCCCGCAGCCTGCTGGCCGAAACCGAAGTCGAGGCCATCGGCCTCGGCGCCCGCGATTCCCTGCGCCTGGAAGCCGGCCTGTGCCTGTACGGGCACGACATGAACAGCGAGACCACCCCGGTCGAGGCCAGCCTGCTCTGGGCGATCTCCAAGGTCCGCCGCGCCGACGGTGCACGAGCCGGCGGCTTCCCCGGTGCCGAGACGGTTTTTGCCCAGCAGCAACAGGGTGTGTCACGCAAACGTGTAGGCCTGTTACCGCAGGAACGCACACCGGTGCGCGAAGGCGCGGAAATCGTCGACCAGGACGGCCAGGTGATTGGCAATGTCTGCAGCGGCGGCTTCGGTCCGACCCTCGGTGCGCCTCTGGCCATGGGCTATGTAGACAGCTCGCAGGCCGCCCTGGACAGCGAAGTCTGGGCCATCGTGCGCGGCAAGCGCGTACCGCTCAAGGTGAGCAAAATGCCGTTTGTGCCACAGCGTTACTACAGGGGCTGATACAGCGTCTTCAACAGGGGCCGATACCCCTGTTGATACTTACAGTAACAACTAAGCCGACGTTGAAACAGTGCACTACCTTGTCACGCAACCGCCACAAAACAGTGCATATATGCGTCAATGAACTTGCGTTATAACAGTCTAAAATAAGCCCACCCACGTGGATGGCCAGCGACCGCCTGCAAGGCCCTGCAACCCCCCATAAACAGCCATAAACCTGGGGGTTTCGCAGGGCTTGTTTTTTCTCCCGGAGTTGGCGTAGAGTTTCTCTACTGTGTTTGCATGGGTCGCTTGGAATCGTGACCTGGGCAGTAGCCTGAAGTTTGCTACAACCCGTTCGACGCCTCTTACTTTCCTGCAACCCAGCCCAGTACTCTTTCATATGAAAGGGACTGTCATTAATTTTAGCGTCAAGGAAATAAGAAAATGTCCCAACGTCAGAGCGGTACCGTCAAGTGGTTTAACGACGAGAAAGGTTTTGGTTTTATCACTCCAGAAAGCGGTCCGGATCTGTTCGTCCATTTCCGCGCTATTCAGGGCAACGGCTTCAAGAGCCTGAAAGAAGGCCAGAAAGTGACCTTCGTCGCCGTGCAGGGCCAGAAAGGCATGCAGGCTGATGAAGTGCAAGCGGAAGCCTGATCCCCAGGGAGCCCGTTTTCTTGCAATGAAAAGCCCCTGATATTGATATCAGGGGCTTTTTTATGGGCGCAATTTCGTAAACTGGCTTTTTTCAGTCCTCACGGAGAGAGCCACCATGTCAAAACACGTGCTGAGCCCCCAGGGTGATTTCCCCGCCGCCGGCCTGGGCCGTCGCCTGGCCGCGATGTTCTATGATTTCCTGCTGTGCACCGCGCTGCTGATCGTCACTGCTTTTATCTACAAGCTGGTGCAGATGGCGATCGTCGGCGAACAGCAACTGCGCAAGCTCTCCGACGCCGGGGCGCTGGACGGCGATCCGTTGCTGTCGACAATCCTGCTGTTCGTGCTGTTCGGCTTTTTCGCCAAGTTCTGGACCTACAAGGGCCAGACCCTGGGCATGCAGGTCTGGGGCATTCGCGTACAGAACACCGACGGTACGGCCATCAGTCTCTGGCAGGCGCTGCTACGGTTTATCGTATCCATTGCCTCCTGGATCTTCGGCCTGGGCTTCCTCTGGTCGCTGGTCGACAAGCAGAAGCGCAGCTGGCACGACATCTACTCCAACAGCCAGTTGGTCCGCCTGCCCAAACCTTCCAAGTAAACCGGCGCAAAAAAGCCCGCCTGTTTCGAGGCGGGCTTTTTCATACAGCGACTTCAGTCGGGCTTATTCAGCCAATTTGAAGGTAATGAAGCTGGCACGTCCCTGACGCAGTACGCGCATGGACACCGAACGATTCTTCGGCAGGGCCTTGGCAATGTCGGTGAACTGCGCCGCGCTAGTGATCGCCTGGTTGTTCAGGTGGGTGATCACATCGCCCGGTTGCAGGCCGATCAAGGCCGCGGGACCGTCCTGGACATCCTTGATGACCACGCCCCCCTTGAGGTCGTTGTCTTTCTTCTGCTCATCGCTCAGCTCGACCACGGAAATCCCCAGGCGGTTGCTGCTGCGCTCGGCACCGTTGGCCTTGGCGAGATCCATTTCCTTGCCTTCGTCCGGAATCGCACCGACCGTCAGGTCCACGGTCTTGCGCTTGCCTTCACGAATCACTTCCAGGGATGCCTTATCACCGGCCTTCAACGCGCCGACCAGATGCGGCAGGTCAGCCGACAGCTCGATCGGCTGGCCGTTCAGGCTGAGGATCACGTCACCGACCTGCAGGCCACCCTTGGCCGCCGGACCACCGTCCTGCACCTGGGCGACCAGGGCTCCGGCCGGTTTATCCAGGCCGAACGACTCGGCCAGGTCCTTGTTGACCTCCTGGATCACCACGCCCAACCAGCCACGGCTGACCTTGCCACCGGCCTTCAGTTGGTCCGAGACGTCCATGGCCACGTCGATCGGGATCGCGAAGGAAACCCCCATGAAGCCACCGGAGCGGGTATAGATCTGCGAGTTGATCCCGACCACTTCACCCTTGAGGTTGAACAGCGGGCCACCGGAGTTACCCGGGTTGATCGGCACGTCGGTCTGGATGAACGGGACATAGTTCTCGTTCGGCAGACTGCGGCCCACGGCGCTGACGATGCCCTGGGTCACGGTATGGTCAAAGCCAAACGGCGAACCGATGGCCACCACCCACTGACCGGCTTTCAGGTCCTTGGACTTGCCGAGTTTGAGGGTCGGCAGGTCCTTGCCGTCGATCTTCAACAGCGCCACGTCGGAACGTGGGTCAGTGCCCACCAGCTTGGCTTTGAGCTCGCTGCGATCAGCCAGGCGTACCACGATCTCGTCGGCATCGGCGACCACATGGTTGTTGGTCAGGATGTAGCCGTCCTTGGAGATGATGAAGCCCGATCCCAGGGACTGGGCTTCACGTTGGCGACCGCCGCCACCGCCACCACCTTTCGGACTGCGCGGCTGCGGGAAACCGCGGAAGAATTGCTGGATTTCCGGCGGCAGGCCTTCTAGCCCCTGCATGTCGGAAACCTTGCGATCCGGCAGTTTCTGGGTGGTGCTGATATTGACCACCGCCGGCGAAGCCTGCTCCACCAGTTCGGTGAAGTCGGGCAAGTCAGCGGCCTGGGCGGTCATCGCCTGGCCGAGCACCAGGACGGTGGCGACAATGGACAGATAAGACTTCAAGCGTGGTATCGACATATGGCTCCCGTGAACAACGAGCATGATTAAGCGATAGGCCCTTGCAAGCCCCAGGCATGAAACACCGGGACTTTCGGACCGGAAACAGCAAACAAGGCCAGAGCTGAGGGGCTCTGACCTATAGGAAAATTCAGGGATATTTGCAAATGAATTTGATCACCAAACATTTCTGCACCAGCCCCCCACAGACCTCATGATTCAGCAGCTCACTGCTTGGCCTGCGCATTGCCGGAACGCATGGACAGAGCAATCCGTTCGGCCGTACCGATGGGAATCTCACCCACCACCGTGACCATGATGTCGCCGCTCGGCGTGGTCAGGTGTCGCGACACCGCGACCGTCGGCCCCAACTGGGCCCGGGCGTCGGTTACCGTGGCACCGTTGAGGGGCTCAAGGAACACCGAAAAACGCGACAGACCGTCGTCATACATCAAGCTGCTGACCTCGACCTTGGTGGCCGGGTCGACCCGCGCCGTGCTGCTGACCAGTTCGAAACCCGGCGGCAGCCAGTCCGAATGCCACAACTGGGCCACCGCTGCTCCCAGTGCCTGCACCTTGGGCTGGGCCTGGTTGGTCAACAGAACCACCGGCTTGCACTCGGCACTCGGCTGTACCTGGCTTTCCTCGGGAGGCTGGGTGGTATTCAATTCGGTAAACTGGAAACGCTCCAGCAACTGCCCCTTGTCATTGAGCAACAATGACTTCAAGGGCAAGCCGGTCTCACGATCCAGATGCAGTTCAAAACCATAACGATGCTGGTCACGCGGCGTCAGCGAGACCACCACGGCGGCACGACCGGCCACCCGCGACTTGCCGACGACGGCGATGTCGTACCAGGTCTTGAGGGTCTGGGTGTCCAGGGAGCGGGTATGGGAATCGGGCATATCGCCGAGCCCCGCCACCAGCGCACCACTGACGCACTGGGTATGACCATCGACGCGAACAACCTCTTGTGCCGAGCCATCGAGCTGGATCAGACGCTCACGAACCTTGCCATCGCGCACCAGGTGCCAGATGCCATGGGTAGAAAAACTACCGTTGCGCTCGTAGACGAAAGTGCCCTGAAAGCTTTGCTGCTGCTCGGCTTGCCCAAGACGGTTCAACCAGTCCTGGGCCTCATCGGCCTGGGCTGGAAGAACCCACCAGCCACTGAGCACCAGCGTTAGAAGAGGTAGCGCGCGCATGATCCTCCTTAACGGTTTTCCAAGCTGGCGGCACGGGCGTAGGGCAGAGCGCTTTCAGAGCCCTTGAGTGCGGCCTGTTGCGCATGCTGGCGCAGATAGCCTGGCAAACGCTGATCGTGCCAGCCGGACTGGCCTTGCTGCAGCACGCCGTTGGCCATCGGGCCGGTCGACTGGTCGCTGCTTTCAGTGTAGCCGGCCAGCACCGCCGGGCCCTTGGCCGTAGGGGCAACCAAGCCTGGCTGGTTCGATTGCTGGGCCAGTTGGGCACCGACAATGTCATCCTGGTTGTACAGACGCACACCGGCCAGTACGGCCAGGGTGACCGAGGCCGCGACGGCCAGGCGACCGAGGGTACGCCACGGACCGCGAGTGTTTTTAGCCGGGACTTCTTCGCCGGCCAGGGCCGCGGAAACGGCCGAGGCCAGGTCCAGGCGCGGGTCCAACAGTTCCTTGTGCATCACTGCCCGGGCGATTTGGTAACGAGACCAGGTGGCACGGGTCTCGGCATCGTCAAGGGCATTGAGCACCCGACGCAATTCCAGTTCGTCCGCTTCGTTATCCATCACCGCGGACAGCGATTCCTGCAGGGCTTCACGACTCATGGCGGTTCCTCTCTTGGCTGTCGCCGCTGTCTCAGGTTTCCTGCAACAACGGCTGCAGGGCTTTATCGATGGCCTCCCGAGCGCGGAAAATCCGGGAGCGCACGGTGCCCACCGGACACTGCATGACGGCTGCAATGTCCTCATAACTCAGACCGTCGAATTCACGTAAAGTTAAAGCCGTACGCAAATCTTCTGGCAATTGCTGGATGGTCCGATGGACGGTGCCTTCGATCTCATCCCGCAACAATGCACGCTCCGGCGACTCGAGGTCCTTGAGGCCATGATCGCCGTCGTAGAACTCCGCGTCCTCTGAACTCACATCGCTGTCCGGTGGCCTGCGACCGCGGGACACCAGGTAGTTCTTCGCCGTGTTGATGGCGATGCGGTAGAGCCAGGTGTAAAAAGCACTGTCACCGCGAAAATTGCCCAATGCACGGTAGGCTTTGATAAAGGCTTCCTGTGCAACGTCCTGGGCTTCATGGGTGTCGTGCACGAATCGCACGATCAACCCGAGAATTTTGTGCTGATACTTCAGCACCAGCAGATCAAATGCCCGCTTGTCGCCGCGTTGAACGCGCTCGACCAGCTGCTGATCCTCTTCCTGGGTTAGCATGAACACTCCTCATAGGACCTGAAGGAGGCGTGCATCGCGAATTGACCAGGCTTGCAAACATAGACTCGGGCTTCTGGCAAAAGTTCTCCCCCTTCAAGCAAGTTTCCTGTGGCCCGCCGAACGGACACACACGAAAAACGCAGCACGGCCAGCGCCGACTGCGTGAATAATCTGGTCGTCGAATCTGCTTGCGAAGGCCGTCTCAGGCACCTCGCATAAAGCCGACGCTGTCCCCTTCTTTCAGGCACCCCGCATGGGAGCCCGGAGCCCCGTAAAAGTTCCCGGAACCCCCTGCGAGTAATGGCATTGTAATGGCTGTGCTGACCACGGCTGCCTGAGCCTTGGTTATAGCTGAAAAATCATTGCCTTACCCTGCAAAAGCGCATGCATGGCGGCATGGACTGGCGCACACTCAGCGCCCACAGCCCTTTCACAATGCCACAAAGGCCCGGCTATTGTGCCGCTCCCCCCAGCCATATACTAGTGGGCTGTCGGGCGGGGCCCGGCAACTGCCCCCGGGCGCTTTTTTCGGATGTTTCTGATGAGCCGACATTTTCAACACGATGTGCTGGTGATTGGCAGCGGTGCCGCCGGCCTGAGCCTGGCCCTCACCCTGCCCAGCCATCTGCGCATTGCCGTCCTGAGCAAAGGCAACCTGGCCAACGGTTCGACTTTCTGGGCCCAGGGCGGAGTCGCCGCGGTGCTCGACGATACCGACACCGTGCAGTCCCACGTCGAGGACACCCTCAACGCCGGCGGTGGCCTGTGCCACGAAGACGCCGTGCGCTTCACCGTCGAGCACAGCCGCGAGGCCATCCAGTGGCTGATCGACCAGGGCGTGCCGTTTACCCGCGACGAAGAGGCCAGTGCCGATGACGGCGGTTTCGAGTTCCACCTGACCCGCGAGGGCGGCCATAGCCATCGACGGATCATCCATGCCGCCGACGCCACCGGCGCGGCGATCTTCAAGACCCTGCTGGAGCAAGCCCGCCGGCGGCCCAATATCGAGCTGCTGGAACAACGGGTCGCCGTCGACCTGATCACCGAAAAACGCCTGGGCCTGGCCGGCGACCGCTGCCTGGGGGCCTACGTGCTTGACCGCGGCACCGGCGAGGTGGACACCTATGGCGCGCGTTTCACCGTGCTCGCCTCGGGCGGCGCGGCCAAGGTCTATCTCTATACCAGCAACCCCGACGGTGCCTGCGGCGACGGCATCGCCATGGCCTGGCGCTCGGGCTGCCGGGTGGCGAACCTGGAGTTCAACCAGTTCCACCCCACCTGCCTGTATCACCCCCAGGCCAAGAGTTTTCTGATCACCGAGGCCCTGCGTGGCGAAGGCGCGCACCTGAAGCTGCCCAACGGCGAACGCTTCATGCCGCGCTTCGATCCACGGGCCGAACTGGCGCCACGGGACATCGTGGCCCGGGCCATCGACCATGAGATGAAGCGCCTGGGTATCGACTGCGTCTATCTGGACATCAGCCACAAGCCCGAAGCCTTTATCAAGGCGCACTTCCCGACGGTGTACGAACGCTGCCTGGAATTCTCCATCGACATCACCAAAGGCCCGATCCCCGTGGTCCCCGCCGCGCACTACACCTGTGGCGGCGTGCTGGTGGACCAACAGGGCCGTACCGATGTGCCCGGCCTGTACGCCATCGGCGAGACCAGCTTCACCGGCCTGCACGGCGCCAACCGCATGGCCAGCAACTCGCTGCTCGAATGTTTCGTCTACGCCCGCTCGGCGGCGGCGGACATTCTCCAGCAACTGCCGCAGATCGCCGTGCCGGCCGCCCTGCCGAGCTGGGATGCGAGCCAGGTGACCGACTCCGACGAGGACGTGATCATCGCGCACAACTGGGACGAACTGCGGCGCTTCATGTGGGACTACGTCGGCATCGTGCGCACCAACAAGCGCCTGCAACGGGCGCAACATCGGGTGCGCCTGCTGCTGGACGAGATCGATGAGTTCTACAGCAACTACAAGGTCAGCCGCGACCTGATCGAGTTGCGCAATCTGGCCCAGGTCGCCGAACTGATGATTCGTTCAGCCATGGAACGCAAGGAAAGCCGGGGCCTGCATTACACCCTCGACTACCCGGACCTGCTGCCCGGGGCGCTGGACACTATCCTGGTGCCGCCCACCTACGTCGGCTGAACTTCAGGCGTACGCGCAGGCACCGATGCACATCCGGCGCCTGCGCATCCCAGGGGACACACAGCGCACGGACCCGGCGCTCGCCCGGCAGGCGAAAACGCAACAGCACCAGCCACGGCAGGGCCAGGCTGTCGCGGCACAACTGCACCGGCTGCCAGCCAGCGGCCTGGCTCCACAGCTGCCAGCCCTGCTCGTCACGGCGCAAGCCGGTAAAAGCCGACGGATGGCTCAGCAGCAACTGCCGTGGCAACACCCAGGCGCCATGCAGCAGGCACAGCAAAGCCCCGGACAGACTGGCCCAGCGCGGAATATCCAGCAGACAAAGCGAAACCAGCGAAAGGCCCAGGGCCCCGAGATACACCGCCGGCAGCAGCCGTGAGGCCTGCCAGCGGCATTCGAACAGATTACTTGGGCTGGACACGATCCAGGATCATGCGAACCATTCGCTGCAACTCAGGATCTTCCGATTCGGAGCGCTCCATGAACCAGCCGAACATGTCCTGGTCCTCGCATTCGAGCAGGTTGCGATAGCAGTCGCGGTCAGCCTGGCTCAGATGCGGGTACACCTCCCTGACGAACGGTACCAGCAACACGTCCAGCTCCAGCATGCCGCGCCGGCTGTGCCAATAGAGGCGATTGAGTTCTACATCTTCGACCATGGAGCGCTCCTCAAATTTGAGCGCAAGTATACAGCCCTGCGCGCGTGCGGACAGTCGGCTTTGGTCGGGGGCACGGGCACTGTTGTGAACTACCCATTTGCCAGGCGCCCCTCTATGATGTCTCCCATCCTTTATTCCGCTGCGATGACCCATGGCCGATTCCGCTTTTTTCTGCACGCTGACCCACGAAGGCGTTCTTGCCGTCCGCGGCTCCGACGCCGCCAAGTTTCTCCAGGGCCAGCTGACCTGCAACCTCAACTACCTGAGTGACGTGCGGGCCAGCCTCGGTGCCCGCTGCACGCAAAAAGGCCGCATGCAGTCGAGCTTCCGTATCCTGCTCGAAGGTGACGGCGTGCTGCTGGCGATGACCGGCGAGCTGCTGGAGCCGCAACTGGCGGACCTGAAAAAATACGCGGTGTTCTCCAAATCCAAGCTCACCGACGAAAGCGCCGGCTGGGTCCGTTTCGGCCTCGGCGACGGCGACGCCGCCTTGCGCGGCCTGGGTCTTGAGCTGCCGACAGAGACCGACGCGGTGGTCCGCGCGGACAATCTGATCGCCCTGCGGGTTTCCCCGGGACGCAGCGAACTCTGGGTTCCAGCGGATCAGGCCGCCCGGGTGCGCGAGCATCTGGCCGCGCAACTGCGCGAAGCCGATCTGAACACCTGGCTGCTCGGCCAGGTGCGTGCCGGTATCGGCCAGGTCATGCCGCAGACCCGCGAACTGTTTATTCCACAAATGCTCAATTTGCAGGCGGTCGGTGGCGTAAGCTTCAAGAAAGGCTGCTATACAGGGCAGGAAATCGTCGCCCGCATGCAGTACCTGGGCAAGCTCAAGCGCCGCCTTTATCGTCTGGCGCTGGTGGCCGACCAGCTGCCGGAACCGGGTAGTACGCTGTTCGCTCCCTCCCATGGCAGCGCCATCGGTGAAGTGGTGATCGCCGCCCGAGCGGAAAATGGCATTGAACTCCTGGCCGTTCTGCAAGCCGAAGCTGCGCAGGAAGGTCATGTGCACCTGGGCGACTTGCAAGGTCCGGCCCTGACATTACTGGACTTGCCCTATCAACTGGACCGCGACAGCGAAATCCAGCGTTAAACGCACCGCCCTAGAGAATTGAAATGAACAAGCTGGCGGAAAAGGTCCAACGGGATTTGGTCAAGGCCATCGACAACGATGACCTGGTTCTGCCGACCCTCCCGGAAGTGGCCCTGAAGATTCGCAAGGCGGCGGAAGATCCGGAGATCAGTGTCAGCACCTTGAGCAAAGTGATCGGTGGCGACACTGCCTTGTCGGCGCGCCTGATCAAGGTGGTCAACAGCCCGTTGCTGCGGGCCAGCCATGAAGTTACCGACCTGCACACGGCTATCACCCGGCTGGGCGTCAACTACAGCAGCAACCTGGCCATCGGCCTGGTCATGGAGCAGATTTTCCATGCCCGCTCCGAGGTGGTGGAACAGAAGATGCGCGAGGTCTGGCGCAAGAGCCTGGAGATCGCCGGGGTCTGCTACGTGCTGTGCCGCAACTTCACCCTGCTCAAGCCGGACCAGGCGGCGCTGGGTGGGCTCGTGCACCAGATCGGCGTTCTGCCGATCCTGACCTATGCCGAGGACCACTATGAGTTGCTCGCCGATCCGCTGAGCCTGGATCATGTGATCGACAGCATTCACCCATTGCTCGGCGACGAGTTGCTGAAGGTCTGGGAGTTTCCGGAGATGCTCGCCAAGCTGCCCGGGCAATACCTGAACCTGGAGCGTGACAGCAAGGGCGTCGACTATATCGGCCTGGTGCAGATCGCCAGTGTGTTTTGCCATCAGGGCACGGCGCATCCTTTCGGGCAAATCGCCCTGGGTGATTTGAAAGCCTTTATCAAGCTGGGGCTGGATGCGCAGAGCAGCGCCCTCAGTGACCAGCTCAACGAAGCGCGGGAGATGTTCCGCTAGACTGATCCGGCGATAAAGCTCACACGGACCTTCAAACCGTGGGGCTGGGCCTCATGCAGACTGATCTGCGCCAGATGCGCCCGACAGATCTCGCCGACAATCGCCAAACCCAGCCCAGCACCGACGCCCTGCTGATGACGCCGGTAAAAACGCTCGAAGACCCGTCCCCGCTCCTCCAACGGAATCCCCGGCCCGTCGTCCTCGACCTCCAGCACCGCCGGCAAGCCGACCCGCAGGATCACATTGCCACCGGACGGTGTATGGGCCAGGGCGTTGTCCACCAGGTTGCTCAACAACTCGTTGAGCAAGGTCGGCTCACCCCGCAACCACACCGGCTCGTCGGCCTCCAACGCCAACGCCACACCCCGCGCATGGGCCAGCGGCGCCATCGCCATGCCCAACTCCCGCGCCAGCTGACTGAGATCGAGCAACTGCGCGCCGCCCTCGGCAATCGCCCGCGCGCCATTTTCGATCCGCGCCAGCGACAGCAACTGGTTGGCCAGATGGGTCAGGCGATCGGTACCCTGGGCCGTGGTTTCCAGGGTCTCGCGCCAGATCGCCGGCTCGTTCGCCCGCAAGCCCAGCTCAAGACGCGCCTTGAGCGCCGCCAGCGGCGTGCGCAGTTCATGGGCGGCGTCGGCGATAAACTGCCCCTGGCGCTCGAACTGCCGACGCAGGCGTTCGGTGAAGTGATTGAGCGAGCGCACCAATGGCCAGAGTTCATGCTGCACCTCCACCAGCGGCAAGGGCCGCAGATCGTCCGGCTGGCGCTCTTCCACCGCCGCACGCAAACGCTCCAACGGACGCAAGGCCGCGCTCACGGCAAAGCCCACCAGCAGCAACGCGCCACCCGCCAGCATTCCCAGGCGCAGCAGGGTGTCAGCCATCAGGCTACGGGCCATGTTGACCCGGGCTTCATCGGTTTCGGCCACGCGGATTTCCGCCATGCCGTTCATGTTCGGCTCGCTGACCGCCTTGAGCAGGCTCACCACCCGCACGTTCTGCCCGCGATATTGGCCGTCGTAGAAGCGCGCCAGCGCCGGATAGTCATCGGTGCGCGGCGTGCCGGGCGGCGGTGCGGGGAGGTTTTCGTAACCGGAAATCAACTGCTGGTGGATGTCGTTGACCTGGTAGTAGATCCGCCCGGCGCTGTCATAGGCAAAGGTGTCCAGGGCCACGTAGGGCACGTTGGCGCTCAGGCTGCCGTCGCGTTGCGAGAGGCCGGCGGCGATGGTCCGCGCCGAGGCCAGCAAGGTACGGTCATAGGCCGTATCCGCCGCTTCGCGACCGTTGTAATAAGCGCTCCAGCCGCTGGCGAGCATCAATGCCACCAGCAACAACGCCAGGTTCCACAGCAGCCGCCAACGCAGGCTGCCGGCCTTATGCATCGCGGTGTTCCAGCAGATAGCCGAGGCCACGGAAGGTGACGATGACCACCGCCTGGCCGTCGAGCTTCTTGCGCAGGCGGTGCACGTAGATCTCGATGGCATCGGCGCTGGCCTCCTCGTCCAGGCCAAAGACCTGCGCGGCCAACTGCTCCTTGCTCATCACCCGACCCGGTCGGGCAATCAGTGCCTCGAGCACCGCTTGTTCGCGCGAAGTCAGGGTCAGCAGTTCGTCACCGAGGCTGAAACGCCGGGTGTCCAGGTCGTAGACCAGCGGCCCACAACGTTGCTGGCGCTCACCGCCGAGCACGCTACGGCGCAGCAGCGCCTTGACCCGTGCTTCCAGCTCAGTGAGTTCGAACGGCTTGGCCAGGTAATCGTCGGCCCCCAGGTTCAGGCCATGGACGCGGTCCTTCACATCACTGCGCGCGGTGAGCATCAGCACCGGCAGGTTCTTGCCGCGGGCGCGCAAACGGGCCAGGACTTCAAAACCGTCCAGGCGCGGCAGGCCCACGTCGAGGATCGCCACGGCGTATTCCTCGCTGCTCAAGGCCAGGTCGGCGGCCACCCCATCGTGCAGCACATCCACGGTCAAACACGCGCTCTTGAGCGCCTGGGCAACACTTTCAGCCAGTTGGGGATGGTCTTCGACCAGAAGCACGCGCATGGATTTCCTACCTCGACCGGGCTGACTTAAACGCCCTTTTGGCCGGGAGTCTACCGGATAAACAAAGCGCCGCTAGCCATCGCCGGCCGAGTTCAGCGGACCTTTTGCGCTGAAAGCCTGGTGAAAGGTTGACCCATTAGAGTCCCCTCACGGACAGTGACGACCACCGTCGGAGCAGGTCCTTGGAAACCCGAAAACGCCTCGATGCGTTTTCGTTCGAATAAGAACAATAATGGAGTCACCCATGATGTTGCCATTGCGCACCTTCGCCCTCGCCGCCGGCTGCCTGCTGTTTGCCGGACACCTCTGCGCCGCCGAACCCAAACGCCCCGAATGCATTGCCCCGGCCTCCCCCGGCGGTGGTTTCGACCTGACCTGCAAGCTGGCGCAAAGTGCCCTGGTCAACGAAAAGATCCTCAGCAAACCCATGCGTGTCACCTACATGCCCGGTGGCGTCGGGGCCGTGGCCTACAACGCCGTGGTCGCCCAGCGCCCGGCCGATGCCGGCACCCTCGTGGCCTGGTCCAGCGGTTCGCTGCTGAACCTGGCGCAAGGCAAGTTCGGCCGCTTCGACGAAGGCGCGGTGCGCTGGCTGGCGGCCGTCGGCACCAGCTACGGGGCCATCGCGGTGAAAAGCGACTCGCCGTATAAAACCCTCGACGACCTGGTCAAGGCGCTGAAGGCCGACCCGAGCAAGGTGGTCATCGGCTCCGGCGGCACCGTCGGCAGCCAGGACTGGATGCAGACCGCGCTGATCGCCAAGGCCGCCGGGATCAACCCGCGTGACCTGCGCTATGTGGCCCTCGAAGGCGGCGGTGAAATCGTCACCGCGCTGATGGGCGGACATATCCAGGTCGGCAGCACCGACATTTCCGACTCCATGCCCCATATCCAGAGCGGCGATATGCGCCTGCTGGCGGTGTTCGCCGAAAAGCGCCTGGACGAAGAGGAAATGAAGAACATCCCCACCGCCAAGGAACAGGGCTACGACATTGTCTGGCCGGTGGTGCGCGGTTTCTACCTGGGGCCAAAGGTCAGTGACGAAGACTACGCCTGGTGGAAAGCCGCCTTCGACAAACTCCTGGCCTCGGAAGACTTCGCCAAGCTGCGTGACCAGCGCGAACTCTTCCCTTTCGCCATGACCGGCCCCGAGCTCGACACCTATGTGAAGAAACAGGTCGCCGACTACAAGGTGCTGGCCAAGGAATTCGGCCTGATCCAGTGATCATCCGCGCCTAGCGTTCGCGCCCCTGCAAAGGGGCGCGCCACAGGAGTTCGTCCCATGCTTTTACAACGACTGTTTGCCGTCGTGTTGCTGCTGGCCTGCGCCGGCCTGGCATTGATGGCCTGGCCCTATCAGGCCGCATTTTCCTACGAACCGGTCGGCCCCCGCGCCTACCCGCTACTGATGCTCGGCCTGATGGGCCTGGGCTTGCTGTACCTGCTGTTTCGTCCCACCCCCATTGTGCACAGCGAAGAAGAGCCGCCGCTGGACCCTGCCACCTTGCGCAAGATCGGTGTTTGCGTGGTGCTGTTGCTGGCGTTCGCCGCCACCTTCGAATCCCTGGGTTTCATCCTCAGCAGCATCCTGGTGGGCATCCCCATGGCGCGCCTGTACGGCGGCCGCTGGTTGCCGAGCGCGCTGATCATCAGCCTGATGAGCATCGGACTTTATCTGCTGTTCGATAAAGCCATGGACGTGCCGCTGCCCCTCGGATTGCTCGACGTACTGGAGAACTGACATGGATACTTTCGGCTATCTGGGCCAGGGCTTCGGCGTCGCCCTGAGCCCCTACAACCTGGTGACCGCACTGTGCGGGACCCTGATCGGCACCGTCGTCGGCCTGCTCCCGGGCCTGGGCCCGATCAACGGCGTGGCGCTGCTGATCCCGATTGCCTTCGCCCTCGGCCTGCCGCCGGAGTCGGCGCTGATCCTGCTGGCGGCGGTGTACCTGGGTTGCGAATACGGCGGGCGGATCAGCTCGATCCTGCTCAATATCCCCGGCGAAGCCTCCACCGTGATGACCACCCTCGACGGCTACCCCATGGCCCGCCAGGGCCTGGCCGGCGTAGCCCTGTCGCTGTCGGCCTGGAGCTCGTTTATCGGTGCCTTTATCGCCACCTGCGGCATGGTGCTGTTCGCCCCGTTGCTGGCGAAATGGGCGATTGCCTTCGGTCCGGCGGAGTACTTCGTGCTGATGGTCTTTGCCATCGTCTGCCTTGGCGGCATGGCCGGCGACCGACCGCTGAAGACTTTTATCGCGGCGCTGATCGGCCTGTTCCTGTCGAGTGTCGGGATCGATGCCAACAGCGGTGTGTACCGTTTCACCGGCGACAATATCCACCTCACCGACGGCATCCAGTTCGTGGTGCTGGTGCTGGGCCTGTTTTCCATCAGTGAAATCCTCCTGCTGCTGGAAAAGACCCATCGCGGCCAGGAAGCGGTGAAAGCTACCGGGCGGATGATGTTCAACTTCAAGGAAGCCGCCTCGGTGTTCGTGGTGAATATCCGTTGCGGCCTGCTGGGTTTCATCATGGGCGTGTTGCCGGGTGCCGGCGCGACACTGGCCAGTGCCGTGGCCTATATGACGGAAAAACGCCTGGCGGGTGCCAGCGGCACCTTCGGCCAAGGTGACAAACGTGGCCTCGCCGCACCGGAAACCGCCATCGGCGCCTCGGCCTGCGGTGCCCTGGTGCCGATGTTGACCCTCGGCGTCCCCGGTTCCGGGACCACGGCGGTGATGATCGGCGCCCTGTCGCTGTACAACATCACCCCCGGCCCGCTGTTGTTCCAGCAGCAGCCGGACATCGTCTGGGGCCTGATCGCGTCATTGTTTATCGCCAACGTCATGCTGGTGATCCTCAATATCCCGATGATCCGTATCTTCACCCGCATCCTCGCCGTGCCGAACTGGGCGCTGGTGCCGGTGATCGCCATCATCACCGCGATCGGGGTCTACGCCGTCCATGCCACCACCTTCGACCTGTTCCTGATGGTCGGCATCGGTATCTTCGGCTATATCCTGCGCAAACTGGATTTCCCGCTGTCGCCGGTATTGCTCGGCTTTATCCTCGGCGGATTGATGGAGTCGAACCTGCGCCGGGCGCTGTCGATTTCCAACGGTGCGCTGGAAATTCTCTGGTCGAGCCCGATCACGGCGGGGGTCTGGGCACTGACGGCGATCATGCTGCTGATGCCGCTGCTGCGGATCTGGCGCAAGCGTTCGGCCCAGCGCCGCGCATTGGCGAATGCTTGAGAACTGACGAACTGTCACTTCTCCCTGTAGGAGCGAGCTTGCTCGCGATGGTGGTCAACGATAACGCGGGTAGTCTGATACCCCGTGGTGTCTGGTCGTCCATCGTGAGCAAGCTCGCTCCTACAGGGGGTGGGCAAGACCGTCAGAGCGGCGGCAAGGCCCACTGAATCGGCGCCAGGCCGTTCTGCTCGAGGAACTTGTTGGTCCGGCTGAAATGCCCGCAACCGATAAACCCGCGATAGGCCGACAACGGCGACGGGTGCACCGACTTCAACACCAGGTGCTTGGTCGCGTCGATCAGCTTCTGCTTGCCCTGGGCATGGGCACCCCACAGCAGGAACACCAGTTTGTCCTGACGCTCGCTGACCACCTCGATAATCCGATCGGTAAAGAACTGCCAGCCACGATTGGCGTGTGAGGCGGCGATGCCGCGTTCCACGGTCATGGTGGTGTTGAGCAACAACACGCCCTGTTCGGCCCAGCTTTGCAAGTAGCCGTGCCGGGGAATGTCGATATTCAGGTCGCGCTGCAATTCCTTATAGATATTGACCAGCGACGGTGGCGCCGGAACACCTGGCTGCACCGAAAAGCACAGGCCATGGGCCTGACCGGGGCCGTGGTAGGGGTCCTGGCCGATGATCACCACCTTCACCTGATCCAGCGGCGTGGTGTTCATGGCATTGAAGATCAGCGGGCCCGGCGGGTAGATCTCTTTCCCGGCGGCACGCTCCTGGCGCAGAAATTCTCGCAACTCGCTCATGTAGGGCTTGTCGAACTCTTCACGGAGCGCCTGCTTCCAGCTGGGCTCGAGTTTGATGCGGTCTTCGTCGGTCATGATCGTGTCCGGAAATAACAATGGGGCGGACACTAGGAAAGCCCATCACGCTTGTCAATTGATCCGCGACAGAACCGGCACTTTCCCACACAAGGATCATACTGTGCATTCAACGAGTAGCGAGGTCACGATGAACCTGCATTTCGAAGAGCTCACCGGTATCAACGGTGCCCGCCTGGGTATCGCCACCCTGGATGCCGAACACACCCTCAACGCGCTGTCCCTGCCGATGATCCAGGTTCTGGACGAACGTCTGGAGACCTGGGCGCGGGATCCGAACATTGCCTGCGTGCTGTTGCGCGGCAACGGCGCCCGGGCTTTCTGCGCCGGCGGCGAAGTGCGCAGCCTGGCCCAGGCCTGCCAGGCGCACCCCGGCGCCGTACCTCCGCTGGCCAGCGTGTTCTTTGCCTCGGAGTACCGCCTCGACTATCGCCTGCACACCTATCCCAAGCCGGTGCTGTGCTGGGCCCATGGTTATGTCCTCGGCGGCGGCATGGGCCTGCTGCAAGGCGCATCCATTCGTATCGTCACCCCGAGCAGCCGCCTGGCGATGCCGGAGATCGGCATCGGCTTGTACCCGGATGTCGGCGCCAGTTGGTTCCTCTCGCGACTGCCGGGCAAGCTGGGCTTGTTTCTCGGCCTGACCGGCGCGCAGATGAACGCACGCGACGCCATCGACCTGGGCCTGGCTGACCGGCTCCTGGCCGACGATCAACAGGAAGAGCTGATCGAAGGGCTGTTGCAACTCAATTGGCAGGAACAGACGGCGATGCAGCTCAACAGCCTGCTCAAGGCCCTGGAGCGTCAGGCCCGCGATCAGCAACCGCAGCCGCAGGCGCAATGGTTGCCGCTACGCGATCGCATCGATGAATTGCTGGATGTCAGCGATGTGCACTGTGCCTGGAAGGCCATTGCGCAATTGGCCGAAGACGCCGACAAACGCCTGGCCCGGGCGGCCAGGCAACTCAAGGAAGGCTGCCCGCTGACCGCGCACCTGGTCTGGGAACAGATCGCCCGGGCCCGGCACCTGTCGCTGGCGCAGGTGTTCCAGATGGAATACACCCTGAGCCTCAACTGCTGCCGTCATCCGGAGTTCAGCGAAGGCGTGCGGGCACGGCTGATCGACAAGGACGGCGAACCGCGCTGGCATTGGCCGGATATCGCCGCCGTGCCGGAAGCGGTGGTCGAGGCGCACTTCCACAAGGCCTGGGAGGGACGTCACCCGCTGGCGGACTTGTCGGACTACTGATCGAAGTTGCCCGGGTCAGCGTCCGTTGCCGTTGCCGTGTCCACGGCCACCGTCGCCACGGTGACCGCCGTGGCCGCCATGGTCGTCACCGCTCCATTGATGCCGATCCCAACCCCAACCCCGGTTCGGGTAAGGGCGATAGGTCGGTGCGTAATAGCGTGGCGCGGGCACATAATAGTCGCGCCGGTAGTAGGAGCCGTCGCCGTAGTAATAGGCCGGAGCCGGGGCGGTGTAGACATCGGAGCGGTAGTAGGTGGCCCCACCATCGTAGTAGGGCACGCACGCGGACAGCAGCAGGGACAGGCTTGCAGCAAGAAGGATTCGAGGGTACATGGCGGCCTCCTGGACCGCTAAGGGGCGCCGGACAGCGACGCTGACCGACGTAGGCGGGCCAATGCCCGCCTACACCTGATCAGACCGTGAAACCCTTGGCGAGTGCCCTGAAACCAAAAATTCCCCCGCCATACCGCGTGGTCGCCAAAAGCTTCGCGGGCAAGCCCTGCTCCTACAGTTCAGCGTCGAATACAAATCTTGTGTACGACACGAAACTGTAGGAGCGGCCGGTCGACGCTCGATTGCCCGCGAAGAGGCCCTGAAGCCAGGCGCTATGCTCCGGGCTTGGCGCTGATCTGCTCCTGCAGGTTCTGGATCTGGTTCTGCAGGGTGGTGATATTGCGCGTGACCTGCCCACGGAAGGCATCGAACTCCGCCGTGTTGCCAGCCGCCTGTCCACCCGCGGCCTGACGGTTGTCCTGCTCGCTCTTGAGCACGATCAGTTCCTGTTCGATACGCTCGACCGCCGCGCTGCTATTACCCTGCTTTTTCAAGGCGGCAATCTCGGCGGCGTTGCTCTTTACCTGCGCGTCGAGCTTGCCCGCGTCGCCCTGGCCGGCCTTCAGGCTGGCCAGTTCCGCCGTCAGGCTTTTGACCTGGGCCTGCAACTGGGTGTTGGCGGTCTGCTGGTCCGCCGTCAGCGCGCTCATCTGTTGCAGCCGCTGCTCAAGGCCGGTGGCCTGCCCGGCAACGCCCTGTTGCTGGCGGCCCTGCTCGAGCAACTTGCCTTCAAGCTGACGGATCTGCAACTTCAGCGCTTCGCTGTCGCTGTTGACGCTTGACTCGCTGGCGACCACTTTCCCGGAAATCGCCTGCAAACGCCCAGCCGCTTCCTCGCTGATACGCGCAAAGCTTTCCTGGGTCGCCACCAGTTGCTGCTCCATCAGGCTGATCTGCTGGAAACTCCACCAGGCAAGGCCAGCGAAGGCAATGAACAAGGCCCCGACCAGCGCCCACAGCGGCCCGGTGCTCGGCACCTTGACCTTGAGCCGTGGCGTGGCGGCGACCTGGGTACGCGTGCGTTCACGCACGGGCGCAGTGCCCACATGTTCCTCATGGTCGTCCGCATCGGCACGCAGGCTGGGCACATCATCAAAATCGTCGTTGGCATCGTTACGCATGAAGGAACCTTTCTGAACCGCAGTGATAGCGAAATGCAGCGAGTATAACCGCCCAACCCACCGCTCTGATCGACCCTGAACCCGGAACTCGGTTCAGTTGTGGTAACCGAATATTTAAACGGCCGCGGGCTCCTGGGCTTTCCACCAGGCACAGAACTCGTCGAGGGCCGCCCACAGGCTGACCTTGGGGTCGTACCCGAGATAATGCCTGGCGCGGCTGATGTCGAGGGTGAAATCCTTGTTCATCACCTGCATGCCCAGGCGCGACAGGGTCGGTTCCGGGCGTCCCGGCCAGAGAGCGCAGGCACTTTCGTTCAAGGCCGCGACGCTGTAGGCCAGGCCGAAGGAGCGGTAGCGGGTCACCTGCGGCACCTGCATCTGGCGCATCACGTAGTTCACCACATCCCACAACGGAATGGGGGTGCCGTTGCTGATATTGTAGGCCTTGCCCAGGGCTGATTCACCGACCTGCAGGCTGCTCAGCAAGGCTTCGTTGAGGTTGTGCACGCTGGTGAAATCGACCTTGTTCAGGCCGTTGCCGACAATTGACAGCCGGCCTTTGCGCTGCATCTTCAGCAGGCGTGGGAAGATGCTCATATCACCAGCGCCGGTGACGAAGCGCGGGCGTAGCGCCAGGACTTCGAGGCCGAACTCCTGGGCACCGAAGACCTTCTGCTCGGCCAGGTACTTGGTCGCCGCGTAAGGGTGCTTGAAACGCTTGGGCACCTGCTCCTCGGTCAAGCCCAGGTGCGAGCGACCGTCGAAATAGATCGACGGCGACGACAGATGCACCAGGCGCCGGACCTGCTGCTTGAGGCAGGCCTCGACCACATTCTCGGTGACCAGCACATTGCCCTGGTGGAAGTCCTGATAACGTCCCCACAGGCCCACCGCGCCGGCGCAATGCACCACGGCCTCGACATCCTGGCACAGCTCGCGGACCAGTTGCGGGTCCGTCAGGTCGCCCTGGATAAACTCGGCGCCACGCCGCACCAGATGCTCGACACTCTCGGCCCGGCGGCCATTGACCCGCACCTCATGGCCCTGCTCCAGGGCGCAACGCGCAAAGCGCCCGCCGATAAAGCCGCTTGCGCCGGTAACCAGAATTTTCATCGATTGCTCCACATACCTTGATTCGTCCTGCCTGCTACCTGGACGCCGCCGATCATGCCAGAGGCACCAGCCATTGCGCCGCCGAACGCGCCAGGTGCTCGGTCAACTGCCCGAGCAATTGCCCGCCGTTGCGCCAATGATGCCAGTACAGCGGCACATCGATGGTTTTATCCGCGATCAATTCCACCAGGCTGCCCCGGGCCAGCTGCCCGCGCACCTGCAATTCCGGCACCAACCCCCAGCCCAGGCCGGCCTCGGTCAGGCGGATAAAACCTTCCGATGACGGGCACAGATGATGTTCGAAACCGCCCTCCACGCCCAGTGCCGCCAGGTAACGGTGTTGCAGAAAGTCGTCCGGACCGAACACCAGCGCCGGCGTGCGGGCCAGCGTCTGCGCATCTATGCCTTGGGGAAAGTGCCGGGCAATGAACGCAGGGCTGGCCAGCGCGCGATAGCGCATTGCCCCCAGCAATACGCTGCGGGCGCCGGCCACCGGGCGCTCGCTGGCGCAGACACACGCGGCTACCTCGCCAGCACGCATGCGCTTGAGGCCCACGGTCTGGTCCTCCACCACCAGGTCCAGCAGCAGGTGCTGACGAGCACAGAAATCCCCCACCGCCTCGCCCCACCAGGTCGCCAGGCTGTCGGCATTCAGGGCAATACGCAGGCGTTCCGGCAGGCCCTCCTCGTCCAGCGCCGGCACCTGGCTCTGCAGGTCGCGCTCAAGTAGACGCACCTGCTGCACATGATTGAGCAGGCGCCGGCCGATCTCGGTCGGGCTCGGTGGCGTGGCCCGCACCAGCACCGGCTGGCCGACCCGGGCTTCGAGCAACTTGATCCGCTGGGAAATCGCCGACTGCGACAACCCCAGCACCTGGGCCGCCCGTTCGAAGCCGGCCTGCTCGACCACGGCCGCCAGGGCGGAGAGCAATTTATAGTCGAACATCAGTTCTCCTAATGAGTGATCAGCACTATTGGTTTTTCTTATACAACATCGCCCCGCAGAATGCCCACATCCACTGTTTATCCAAGGACACCGACATGGCCGGCGAAACTTCCCTGAGCGTGCTGCTGCGCAGCATGAGCCCCGAACTCAACGAGGGCGACTACGTTTTCTGCAGCCTGACCGACGCCAGCCGGCTCAATGGCCGCGAGCCCATCGGCAGCTTTCGCGAACGCGAAGGCCTGACCGTCATCCTGCGCCGCGAAGACGCCCAGGCCCTCGGCCTGCCGTTCGACTATCTGGCGGCCTGGATCACCCTCAACGTGCACTCGGCCCTGGAAGCGGTCGGCCTCACCGCCGCTTTCGCCGGCGCCCTGGGCAAAGCCGGTATCAGTTGCAACGTGATCGCCGGTTATTACCACGACCACCTGTTCGTCGGTCGCGACGACGCCGAACGCGCCCTGCAGGTCTTGCGGCAATTGGCCGAACACGGGGAGTAAGCGTCATGTGGCAGAGCTATCTAAATGGCATGCTGGTGGCCGCCGGCCTGATCATGGCGATCGGCACACAGAACGCCTTTGTCCTGGCCCAGAGCCTGCGTCGCGAACACCACCTGCCGGTGGCGGCCCTGTGCGTACTCTGCGATGCGATCCTGGTGGCCGCGGGGGTCTTCGGCCTCGCCACCGTCCTGGCACACAACCCGACGCTGCTGGCGTTCGCCCGCTGGGGTGGCGCGGCCTTCCTGCTCTGGTACGGCAGCCTGGCGCTGCGCCGGGCCTTTTCCCGCCAGAGCCTGCAACAAGGCGAAGGTCAGACCGTGCGCTCACTGCGCGCCGTACTGCTCAGCGCTCTCGCCGTGACCCTGCTCAACCCCCACGTGTACCTCGACACCGTGCTGCTGATCGGTTCACTCGGCGCCCAGCAGACCGAGCCCGGCGCCTACGTGATGGGCGCCGCCAGCGCTTCGCTGCTGTGGTTCTTCAGCCTGGCCCTGGGCGCGGCGTGGCTGGCCCCGTGGCTGGCGCGCCCGGCCACCTGGCGCCTGCTCGACCTGCTGGTGGCCGTGATGATGTTCAGCGTCGCCGCCCAGTTGATCGGCGCCGGCTGACTTATTCCAAAAGGCTCTGGAACCTCTATTCCACACAGTTGTTGCGTGGTTAAGCCGCCACCCCGGTGCTATGATCCGAGTCTTGCGCCGCAAAGAGTACAAACTCCCCGGCGCACGCCTGTATGGCCGCCGTGATCGGCCTTGCGCTCACCGCAACTGACCTGATTAGGAGAATCACCATGGCTTTCGAATTGCCTCCGCTGCCTTATGCACATGATGCCCTGCAGCCGCACATCTCCAAGGAAACCCTGGAGTATCACCACGACAAGCACCACAACACCTATGTCGTGAACCTGAACAACCTGGTGCCAGGCACCGAGTTCGAAGGCAAGACCCTGGAAGAAATCGTCAAGTCTTCCTCCGGCGGCATCTTCAACAACGCCGCTCAGGTCTGGAACCACACTTTCTACTGGAACTGCCTGGCGCCAAACGCCGGCGGTCAACCGACCGGCAAGCTGGCTGAAGCCATCAACGCCGCGTTCGGTTCCTTCGACAAGTTCAAGGAAGAGTTCACCAAGACTTCCGTCGGCACCTTCGGTTCCGGCTGGGGCTGGCTGGTGAAAAAGGCTGACGGCTCCCTGGCCCTGGCCAGCACCATCGGCGCCGGCAACCCGCTGACCAGCGGTGACACCCCGCTGCTGACCTGCGACGTCTGGGAACACGCCTACTACATCGACTACCGTAACGTCCGCCCTAAGTATGTCGAGGCGTTCTGGAACCTGGTGAACTGGAAATTCGTCGCCGAGCAGTTCGAAGGCAAAGCCTTCACCGCTTGAGACTGAACCCGCTGCGCAAAAAAACCCGGCCTCGCCGGGTTTTTTTATGCCTGCCGCGCCGACAGGAACTAACCTGAATAATCCGGGAAAATGACGCGCTAGCCCCTCAAGTAGACGGCTTGAGCGACCGACACAGTCTCCATGGCCTGAAGAGTCCGGGAGCCACCTGATCGGCCAAGCATGAGCACGGGTTCTCGCCGCTTGCATTGTCCCTTTGACTGACCGGGCCGGATTGCCAATACTCATGGCAACTTGATGCCATCCGCACGGAACAAGGAATAGCCCTTTGAAGCTGGAACTCAAGAACAGCTTGTCGGTGAAGTTGCTCCGGGTCGTGCTGCTGTCGGCGCTGATTGTCGGCGCCGTACTGAGCTGTGCGCAGATCGTCTTTGATGCCTACAAGACCCGGCAGGCCGTGGCCAGCGATGCCCAGCGCATTCTCGATATGTTCCGCGACCCCTCGACCCAGGCCGTCTACAGCCTCGACCGCGAGATGGGCATGCAAGTGATCGAAGGCCTGTTCCAGGATGACGCCGTGCGCATGGCCTCCATCGGCCATCCCAACGAGGCCATGCTCGCGGAAAAATCCCGCGATCTGCAAAAGACTTCCAGCCGCTGGCTGACCGATCCTATCCTTGGCCAGGAAAGTACCTTCAGCACACAACTGGTCGGTCGCGGCCCCTACAGCGAATATTACGGCGACCTGAGCATCACCCTCGACACCGCCACCTACGGCCAGGGGTTCCTGGTCAACTCGGTGATCATCTTCATCTCCGGCGTGCTGCGGGCCTTGTTCCTCGGCCTGGTGCTGTACCTGGTCTATCACTGGCTGCTGACCAAACCGCTGTCGCGGATCATCGGGCACCTGAGTACCGTCAACCCGGACCGCCCCAGCGAACACCTGTTGCCGCAGCTCAAGGGCCATGAAAAGAACGAACTGGGCATCTGGGTCAACACCGCCAACCAGTTGCTGGCATCCATCGAGCGCAACACCCACCTGCGTCACGAAGCGGAAAACAGCCTGCTGCGCATGGCCCAGTACGACTTCCTCACCGGCCTGCCCAATCGCCAGCAGTTGCAACAGCAACTGGACAAGATCCTGGTGGACGCCGGGCGCCTGCAACGTCGGGTCGCAGTACTTTGCGTGGGTCTGGACGACTTCAAGGGCATCAACGAACAATTCAGCTACCAGGTCGGCGACCAACTGTTGTTGGCCCTGGCCGACCGCCTGCGCGCCCACAGCGGCCGCCTCGGCGCCCTGGCCCGGCTGGGTGGCGACCAGTTCGCCCTGGTCCAGGCCGATATCGAACAACCCTATGAAGCGGCCGAGCTGGCCCAGAGTATCCTTGACGATCTGGAAGCGGCGTTTGCCCTGGATCACCAGGAAATCCGCCTGCGCGCCACCATCGGCATCACCTTGTTCCCGGAAGACGGCGACAGCACCGAGAAGCTGCTGCAGAAAGCCGAACAGACCATGACCCTGGCCAAGACCCGCTCGCGCAACCGCTACCAGTTCTATATCGCCAGCGTCGACAGCGAAATGCGCCGCCGTCGCGAACTGGAAAAAGACCTGCGCGAAGCCCTCAACCGCAATCAGTTCTACCTGGTCTACCAGCCACAGATCAGCTACCGCGACCACCGGGTGGTGGGCGTCGAGGCACTGATCCGCTGGCAGCACCCGGAACACGGCCTGGTGCCGCCGGACCTGTTCATTCCCCTGGCCGAGCAGAACGGCACCATCATCGCCATCGGCGAGTGGGTGCTGGACCAGGCCTGCCGCCAGTTGCGCGAATGGCACGACCAGGGCTTCAGCGACCTGCGCATGGCGGTCAACCTGTCCACCGTGCAACTGCACCACGCCGAGCTGCCGCGGGTGGTCAACAACCTCCTGCAGATGTACCGCCTGCCGCCGCGCAGCCTGGAACTGGAAGTCACCGAAACCGGCCTGATGGAAGACATCAGCACCGCCGCCCAGCACCTGCTGAGCCTGCGCCGCTCCGGCGCGCTGATCGCCATTGATGACTTCGGTACCGGCTACTCGTCGCTGAGCTATCTCAAGAGCCTGCCGCTGGACAAGATCAAGATCGACAAGAGCTTCGTCCAGGACCTGCTCGATGACGACGACGACGCGACCATCGTCCGGGCGATCATCCAGTTGGGCAAGAGTCTCGGCATGCAGGTGATCGCCGAAGGCGTGGAGACCGTCGAGCAGGAGGCCTACATCATTTCCGAAGGCTGCCACGAGGGCCAGGGCTACCACTACAGCAAGCCGCTGCCGGCCCGGGAGCTGGCGGCGTATCTCAAGCAGGCACAGCGCAGCAATGCGGCGATCTTGTAAGGCTCGGGGCCAACAAGCTCGCACCTGCAAAATCCGCCGGGATCAACCGGCGCTTTAATACCAAATATTTCAATCACTAAGCCCTTTACACAGAATGCAAATCCTTCGCATTATGTGCCGGTTTTGCGGGGCCGTGCGCCCCCATCCCCCCTCTCGAAGCAGGATGTTCGCCATGATTCGCATGCCTCTGGCCACCGCCAGTCTGTTGGCCATCGCCATCACCCTCGCCGGTTGTGGCGACAAGGACAAGGAAAAATCCACAGCGGCCACCCAGGCCCCTGCCGCGGCCGCCCAGGCGCCCGCCGACGATGCCGCCGCCAAGGTCGATGAAGCCGCCGCCAAGGCCGTGGTCGCCCACTACACCGAGATCGTCTTCGCCGTGTTCAGCGATGCCGAATCCACCGCGAAGAACCTGCAAGCCGCTGTCGACGCCTTCCTCGCCAAGCCGAACGAAGAGACACTCAAGGCCGCCCGCGCCGCCTGGATCGCCGCCCGCGTGCCGTACCTGCAAAGCGAAGTGTTCCGCTTCGGCAACACCATCATCGACGACTGGGAAGGTCAGGTGAACGCCTGGCCCCTGGATGAAGGCCTGATCGACTACGTCGACAGCTCCTACGAACATGCCCTGGGCAATCCGGCCGCGACCGCCAACATCATCGCCAATCCGCAGATCCAGGTCGGCGAAGACAAGGTCGATGTCAGCGAGATCACCCCGGAAAAACTCGCCAGCCTGAACGAGCTGGGTGGCTCCGAAGCCAACGTCGCCACCGGCTACCACGCCATCGAATTCCTGCTCTGGGGCCAGGACCTGAACGGCACCGGCCCGGGCGCCGGCAACCGTCCGGCCTCGGACTACCTGGAAGGTGCCGGCGCCACTGGCGGGCACAACGATCGTCGGCGTGCCTACCTCAAGGCCGTGACCCAACTGCTGGTCAACGACCTGGAAGAGATGGTCGGCAACTGGAAACCGGGTGTGGCCGACAACTATCGCGCCAGCCTGGAAGCCGAGCCGGCGGAAAGTGGCCTGCGCAAGATGCTGTTCGGCATGGGCAGCCTGTCCCTCGGTGAACTGGCGGGCGAGCGCATGAAGGTGTCGCTGGAGGCCAACTCGCCGGAAGACGAGCAGGACTGCTTCAGCGACAACACCCATAACTCGCACTTCTACGATGCCAAGGGCATTCGCAACGTCTACCTGGGTGAATACACCCGTATCGACGGCACCAAGCTGACCGGCCCGAGCCTGTCCTCCCTGGTGGCCAAGGCCGACCCGGCGACCGACGAAGCACTGAAAAACGACCTGCAGGCCACCGAAGCGAAGATCCAGATCATGGTCGACCATGCCAACAAGGGTGAGCATTACGACCAGTTGATCGCGTCCGGCAACGAGCCTGGCAACAAGATCGTGCGCGACGCCATCTCCGCGCTGGTCAAGCAGACCGGTTCCATCGAGCAGGCGGCGGCCAAGCTGGGCATCAGCGACCTGAACCCGGATAACGCCGATCACGATTTCTGATCGGCCCTTGTCCCCCCCTCATGTAGGAGCGAGCTTGCTCGCGATGGTAGCCCAGGCACCGCGGGGTATCAGATGCCCCGTGTCATCGTTGACGACCATCGCGAGCAAGCTCGCTCCTACATGAGGGCAAGCCAGCCCCCACAAAGCCGCGCAGTGTCATAAATCAAGTAAATGCTAATCCCTCTTATTCAAATGTATCGAGACTGATAAACTCGCGCCCGATCCCTCTCACCCCCTGGACACCGATGCCCTCGCTGCCCCTTCGCCTGTCGACGCTGCTCCTGGCCCTTGGCCTGAGCGCCTGCGACGACGCCCCGCGCTTTACCAAGCCCGAACCCGGCGAAGCTCGATCCGGTGGCACCACCACGGTGGGCAAACACGATCGCAATGCCTTCTCGCAACCCTCGGCCAACCTCTCGCCGGAGCGACGCCTGGACTTCAGCGTCGGTAACAGTTTCTTCCGCAGCCCCTGGGTCATCGCGCCGTCAACCACCACAGCCCGCGACGGCCTCGGCCCGCTGTTCAATACCAACGCCTGCCAGAACTGCCATATCAAGGACGGCCGCGGACATCCGCCGGCGCCGGGAGCGGATAACGCGGTGTCGATGCTGGTGCGCCTGTCGATTCCCAACAACCCGATGTACGCCAATCTGATCGAACGCCAGGGCGTGGTACCGGAACCCGTCTATGGCGGACAGTTGCAGGACATGGCCATCCCCGGTGTCACCCCGGAAGGCAAGGTGCGGGTCGACTACGAAGCGGTGCCGATACGTTTCAAGGACGGCACCGAAATCGAACTGCGCCGACCGACGCTGCGCATCACCCAACTGGGCTACGGCCCGATGCACCCACAGACACTGTTTTCCGCGCGCATCGCCCCGCCGATGATCGGCCTCGGCCTGCTCGAAGCGATTCCCGAGCAAGCCATCCTGGCCAACGCCCGGCAGCAACAACGGCTGGGGGTCAACGGCCGGCCGAACCGGGTCTGGGACGATGCCCAGCGCAAGACCGTCCTCGGCCGCTTCGGCTGGAAGGCCGGGCAACCGAATATCAATCAACAGAACGTCCACGCGTTTTCCAGCGACATGGGCCTGACCAGCAGCCTGCGCCCCTTCGACGACTGCACGCCGACCCAGACCGACTGCCTGCAAGCGCCCCACGGCGGCGGTCCGGACGGCGAGCCGGAAGTCAGCGACAACATCCTGCGCCTGGTGACCTTCTACACCCGCAACCTCGCGGTACCGGCACGGCGTGACGTCGGCGCGGCGCAGGTACTGGCCGGCAAGAGCCTGTTCTACCAGGTCGGTTGCCAGGCCTGTCATACCCCGCAATTCACCACCTCGGCCACGGCCGCCGAACCCGAGCTGGCCAACCAGTTGATCCGGCCCTACAGCGACCTGCTGCTGCATGACATGGGCCCCGGCCTCGCCGACCAGCGCAGCGAGTTCCTCGCCGACGGCAATGACTGGCGCACCCCGCCGCTGTGGGGTATCGGCCTGACGCAGAGCGTCAGCGGCCACACCCAGTTCCTGCATGACGGCCGCGCCCGCAACCTGCTCGAAGCCGTGCTCTGGCATGGCGGCGAGGCCTTGCCGGCGCAGCAGCAGGTGCTGTCTTTCAATGCCGAACAACGCGCCGCGTTGCTGGCATTCCTGAATTCTTTGTAAGAGGACACGGACATGTTCCGCCCGAAACTGTTGTTCACCAGCCTAGCCGCCCTCGTCCTCGGCGCCTGCTCGCCCCAGGACCCGCAGGCGCTGACCTCCGCCGCGATCGCCAAGCAGGTGATCCTGCCGACCTATAGCCGCTGGGTCGACGCCGACCGCCAGTTGGCCATCAGCGCCCTGGCCTTCTGCGAAGGCAAGGAGAGCCTGGAAACCGCCCGCGCCGACTTCCTCCATGCGCAGAAAGCCTGGGCGGAATTGCAGCCGCTGCTGATCGGGCCATTGGCCGAGGGTAATCGTTCCTGGCAGGTGCAGTTCTGGCCGGACAAGAAAAACCTGGTGGGCCGCCAGGTCGAGCAACTGGTCAGCGCCCAGCCGCAGATCGACGCCGACGCCCTGGCCAAGTCCAGCGTCGTGGTCCAGGGCCTCTCGGCCTACGAATACATCCTCTACGACAGCAAGATCGATATGGCCGACAGCGCGCAGAAAGCCCGCTATTGCCCACTGCTGACGGCCATCGGCAAACGCCAGAAAGTCCTCGCCGAAGAGATCCTCTCGCGCTGGGAAACCAGCGACGGCATGCTCGCGCAGATGAGCAAGTTCCCCAACCAGCGCTACGCCGACTCCCACGAAGCCATCGCCGATCTGCTGCGGGTCCAGGTCACCGCCCTCGATACCCTGAAGAAAAAACTCGGCACGCCCATGGGCCGCCAGACCAAGGGCATCCCGCAGCCCTTCCAGGCCGAGGCCTGGCGCAGCCAGACGTCGCTGCAAGGTATGCGCGCCAGCCTGGCCGCCGCCCGGACCGTCTGGATCGGTGTCGATAACAAGGGCCTGCGCAACCTGCTGCCGGCGGAACAAAAAGCCTTGGCGGACAAGATCGACGCCGCCTACGCCGCGTCCCTGAAGCTGTTCGACAGTACCCAGCGTTCGTTGACCGACCTGCTCGGCGACGACGCCGGACGCCAGCAGCTCAACGACCTCTACGACAGCCTCAACGTCGTCCACCGCCTGCACGAAGGCGAACTGGCCAAGGCGCTGGGTATCCAACTGGGCTTCAACGCCAACGACGGGGATTGATGATGTTGCGACGCCAGGCCCTGACTTTCGGCAGCCTGCTGCTCAGCGCATTGACGCTGGGCGGCTGGCGCCTGCTCCGGCAAAAAGACCAAAGCCCGCTGCTGCTCTCTGCCCGTGACGACAGCGACGGCGGGCACTATGCCGTGGGCTATCGGCTGGACGGGACGCAGGTCTTCGCCACCCGGGTCGGCCAGCGCTGCCACGACATCATCAACCACCCGAGCCAGCCCCTGGCGCTGTTCGTCGCGCGACGTCCCGGCACCGAGAGTTACCTGATCGACCTGCGGGATGGCCGCCTGCTGCAGACCCTCGCTTCACAGCCGAACCGGCATTTCTATGGGCATGCGGTAATCCACAGGAGCGGCGACTGGTTGTACGCCACCGAGAATGACACCACCGATCCGGGCCGTGGCCTGTTGGGTGTGTATCGTTTCGAAGGTGAGCGTCTGGTTCATAGTGGCGAGATCTCGACCCATGGCATCGGCCCACACCAGGTGTCGTGGATGCCCGATGGCGAGACCCTGGTCGTCGCCAACGGCGGGATTCGCACCGAAGCCGAAAGCCGGGTGGAGATGAACCTCGATGCCATGGAGCCGAGCCTGGTGCTGATGCGCCGCGACGGCGCCCTGCTGAGCAAGGAAACCCTGCCCCAGCAGATGAACAGCGTGCGCCATCTGGGCGTGGCCAGTGACGGCACCATCGTTGCCGGCCAGCAGTTCATGGGACCATCCCATGAGTCCTCCGAGTTGCTGGCGATCAAGCGTCCCGGCCGGCCCTTTGTCGCCTTCCCGGTGGCCGAGCAGCAGTTGCAGGCCATGGCGCATTACACCGCCAGCGTCGCGGTACACAGCGAGTTGCGCCTGGTGGCGTTGACCGCGCCTCGGGGCAACCGCTTCTTTATCTGGGATTTGGACAGCGGCGCCGTACGCTTGGATGCACCATTACCGGACTGCGCGGGCGTCGGCGCGGTGGCAGACGGTTTCGTGGTCACCTCCGGCCAGGGCCGCTGTCGCTTCTACGATTGTCGCCAGAAGGAATTGACAGCCCAGCCGCTGGAGCTGCCGGCTGGGCTGTGGGACAACCATCTGCATCTGGTCTGAGTCCCGCGCCTCCAACCTGTTTACAGGGCAAAACAGATTGTATAGGGGAAAGGCTCTCCCACCTCCGTCAAATCTCTGAGGTCACATACTTTACTGGTGTGTGACAGCACCGTGATAGTGACGGTTTTATCGAGGGAGTTGTGATTGAACTCAATGATCGCCTTACCCTCTGAAAACCCATCGTCTATCATCAACATGGATATACCATCAGGGTAAAGGTTATTCTCGTCGTCGGTAAGTGCAAAATATCCCCCCCACCCACCCCAGGCACCTGCGTCGTCTATGATCCAATCATGGATTCTCACCAACACGCCATCCATCGTTTGATAAATACTCCCTGAGAAGTACATATTGGCGTTGGTCAGTAATGAGAATTTCTCGGTGTCGGGAATTACGATAGAACTGGATGCATTGGCGGGGGCGATCCCCTTGGTTTCACAATCCTCCTCTGACAAGTAGGACCTGTCATGAGATTTTGTTGGTTTCTTTACATTTTTATTGCGAGCAATTCCTGCCGGCTCCTTGACCATCAAGGCCACACCTCCGATGACGTCATCATAAAAAATTGCTCGTGGGTAAACGGTTCCGTGAGGGGTCGTGGACGTATAAAAAACTTGATCCCCATGCTGACTTATATTGAATACGCACTGGGTTGACGCCCCCTTTATCGACAACGTGAACGGAGCCGAATTATAGCTCACTCTCCGCCCGTGCTCATTCACACGCGTGCTTGCTGACAAGCGTCCTCCCGCAACTCCCGCGCCCCAACTATTAATAACAAGGTAATTCTCTGCCGGCAATAATCTCTGATAGAGCGAAGGTGATAAAGAGAGCACTTCCTTTCTCTCGTAGTTAATAATCGAGAAGGTGGAAAGAGGTGAAACGAATGCCTCTAATTGTTTTTTCATTTTTTCATCACTCGTGCATTGGGACCTAGAGGGCTTTAAAGCTCAATGCAAAGTCATTCAGGACCCCGTTTCAGGGGATATCTTTCTGTCCCATTGAATTTAGCCGCAGGCGTCCGGTTGTCACTACTGTCATTTCTGACAGTTCAGACAAACGGCGAAGGCCTTTTTCCGGTTTTTTTCGTTAGTGTCAGCGGTGCTCTATTCAGGCTGGCGCTCGAACGCCGATGTCACTTCCCACCCAGCTCCCTCGCGGTTGCGCAAGCGCCGCCTCCACACTGACCGAGTAAGGCACAAGTTTGTCGTACGACCACGATTCCAATGTGGGAGCGGAGCTTGCCCGCGAAGAGGCCGACACAGCCTGCTTGCCGTGGTGGTATTACACGATAACAACCTGGCGGCGCGGTATGCCGATCAGTTGGCGGTGTTGCGCCAGAGTCGCCTGTTTGCCAACGGCGCGCCCCAGGCGATTCTCAGCCCGAGGCTGTTTGCCGAAGTGTATGGCGTGCAGGCGTGGATCGAGCGCTGTTCACGGGACACCGTGCAGGCCATGGTCAACCACGCCCTGTAGCCCGAGCAGCACGCGGCTGGACACCACCGTCGCATACTCGCCATGCAGATTGCCCAGGGACATGGCATGAACCTCCTGGGCAGTGTGGGGCGTACCAAAATAGTCGGCTTTGTCGAAGGTATAGCACGCATCCTCCACCACCCAGGTCTCAAACCCGAGGTTGCCGGCCGTCCGCGCGGTCGCCTCCACGGAGTTATGGGTCGCTACGCCGACAATCACCAACTGCTCGATACCGCTCTCGCGTAGCCAAGCCTCCAACCCGGTCGCGCAAAACGCATCCGGCACCCGCTTGCGCACCAGCCGTTCGCCCTCCCCCGGCGCAAAGCGCTGCTGGAACTCGACTCCCGACTGTCCGGGCCAGAACACCGACTCCGGCGAATGCGACAGATGCTGGACATGCACAATCGGACGCGCGGTTTCACGCCAGTGTTGCAACAGCTCAAGCATGCGCGCCTCGGCCTCGGGATTGTTGCGTGGTCCCAGCCGCGGATGAAGAATGCCTTGCTGCTGGTCGATCAGGATCAACGCCGCGTTTACCTGGATATCCCTGTTCATGCCTTTTCCCTTCCGATTTATCGCTCAAAACTCGAAATAAGCCCGCCCGCTGTCTTGCGCGCCTTCCTCCTGCTCACTAACGTAGCGCCTTTACTGACGCTACCCCCCGCAGGAGCTTTGCCATGGCCTCGCCAGCCTTTTCCTTCTCTCTCAAGCAATGTGGCGTTGCCGCCGCCATGGCGGGCCTGCTCGGCCTGACTGGTTGCCAGACCTGGAACTCCCAGGACAGCCTGCCACCGACCTCCGGCGTACAGCCGATCAAGGGCCTGGCACAGAACGTCTCGGTACGCCGCAACAGCCTCGGCATGCCGCTGATCGAAAGCAACAGCTTTCACGATGCGCTGTTCACCCTCGGTTATGTCCACGCCAGCGACCGCATCACCCAGATGGTCACCCTGCGCCTGCTCGCCCAGGGCCGGCTCGCCGAAATCAACGGCCCGGACGCCCTCGACAGCGACCGATTCATGCGCGCCGTCAACCTGAAGAAAAGCGCCGGCGAGTTGTACAACGCCTCGTCGCCACGGCTCAAGCGCTTCTTCGAAGTCTATGCGCGCGGCGTCAACGCCTACCTGTTCCGCTACCGCGACAAGCTGCCGCCGGATCTGGCCAGCAGCGGCTACCAGCCGGAATATTGGAAGCCGGAAGATTCGGCGCTGATCTTCTGCCTGCTCAACTTCAACCTGTCGGCCAACCTGCAGCAAGAGATTGCTAGCCTGGTCCTGGCGCAGAAAGTCGGCGTCGACAAGCTCGCCTGGTTGACCCCGGCCGCCCCGGACGAACCGCTGCCCCTGGCCGAAGCCGAGAAACTCAAGGGCATCGCCCTGAGCCAGGTCTCGGGCCTCGGCGCGCTGAACAAGGCCGCCGAGCAAGTCGCCGCGTTGAATATCCTCGGCTCCGGCACCTCGACCAACTGGGCCATCGGCCCGCAACGCGCCCGCAGCGGCAAGAGCCTGCTGGCCGCCGACCTGCAACAGCCGACCAGCGCCCCCGCCGCCTGGAACTACGTACAAATTTACGCGCCGAAGTACCGGGCCGCCGGGACCTCGATCGCCGGCCTGCCGATGCTGCTGTCCGGTTTCAACGGCAAGGTGGCCTGGAGCATGGCCGCCGTCCCGGGGGACAACCAGGACCTGTTCCTGGAAAAACTCAAGCGCCAGGGCAATGCGCTCTATTACGAAGCCGACGGCAAGTGGCTGCCGGCCATCGTGCGCAACGAAACCTACTTCATCAAGGGCCAGCGCTCGATCCGCGAGACGGTGTTCGAAACCCGCCACGGCCCGCTGCTCAACAGTGCACTGGACAACAGCGCCTTGACCGGCGGCTACGGCCTGGCCCTGCAGAGCGCCTCGTTCAAGGACGACAAGAGCCTGGATGCGTTCTTCGACCTGTCCCGTGCCCAGAGCGCCGAGAAAGCCTCGGATGCCAGCCGGGAAATCCGCGCCATCGCGCTGAACATGGTCTTTGCCGACGCCAGTCATATCGGCTGGCAGGTCACCGGGCGCTTCCCCAACCGCCGCGAAGGCGAAGGCCTGTTGCCGTCGCCGGGCTGGGACGGCCGCTTCGACTGGGACGGCTACGCCGACGCGATGCTCCACCCTTATGACCAGGACCCGGGCCAGGGCTGGCTGGGCACCGCCAACCAGCGCACGGCGGCGCGCGGCTACGGCATGCAACTGTCCAACGCCTGGTACTACCCGGAACGCGGCGAACGCCTGGCTGAACTGGCCGCGGCCGGCAAGCAGGACAGCCGCAGCACCATCGCCATGCAATACGACCAGAGCACCACGTTCGCCAACAAGCTGAAGAAGATGTTCGAAGCGCCAGGCATGGCCTTGCCGCTCAAGCAGGCCATCGACGCCCTGCCGGAAGCCGAACGCGGCAAGGCACGCGAAGCCCTCAGCCGGTTGATGGCGTTCGACGGCAGGCTCAGCGCGACCTCGGCCGACGCCGCGCTGTACGAACTGTTCCTGCAGGAAAGCATGAAGCAGATCTTCCTCGACAAACTCGGCCCGGAAAACGGTCCGGTGTGGCAGGCCTTTGTCGCCAACGGCAAGCTGTCCTACTCGGCCCAGACCGATCACCTGTTGGGCCGCGAGGACAGCCCGTTCTGGGATGACAGCCGCACGCCACAGAAGGAAGACAAGCCGGCGATCCTGGCCCGCAGCCTGGCGGCGGCGATCAGCGCCGGTGACAGCCTGCTAGGCAGCAATCACAAGGCCTGGCAATGGGGCACGCTGCACCGTTATAGCTGGAAGAACGGCGCCGGCCAGGTGATTCGCGGACCGATCCAGGCCGGCGGCGACCACACCACGCTGAACACCTCGGCCTATGCCTGGGGCGGCGGGAACTTCGATGTCACCCAGGTGCCCGGCGTGCGCATGATCGTCGACTTCGGCCAGATCGAACCGATGAGCGGCCAGCAGAGCCCCGGACAGTCCGGCAACCCGGCCAGCCCGAGCTACGCCAGCGGTATCGATGGCTGGCTGAAGGCCCAGTACGTCAGCTTCCCGATGCAGCAGCAGAACTTCGACAAGGCCTACGGCACCACGCGCCTGACCCTGACGCCCGGCAAGTAACACTCCACGGCCGGGTCCGGCCTGCCAGCGATGGCCTCATCGCTGGCAAGTCGGTTCCTAAAGTTACGGATGTCACCCTTCCCGCCGCGTAACTGCACTCTTTTCTCACTCGCGGACGCACCAATATTGTGCAATTTATTTCAGCCGCCCAATTTCGGGCATGATTAGCTGGCTCGGAGCCATATTCCTGCCTTTTAAAACACTTGTTCGTGACTCTGGTTCGGAAATTGCTACTTTTATCAGGTCATACGCGTTCCAGTAACAGTACTCAGTGCGCCACAAGCGCTCATATTGGTTTTTAGGGAATAAATAATGAAAAAAGCATTGCTGACCCTTTCTGCACTGGCTCTCTGCATGGCCGCCGGTTCCGCTATGGCCAAGGAATACAAGGAACTGCGCTTCGGCGTCGATCCTTCCTACGCGCCATTCGAATCCAAGGCTGCAGACGGTAGCCTGGTCGGCTTCGACATTGATCTGGGCAACGCCATCTGTGCCGAGCTGAAGGTCAAGTGCAAATGGGTCGAAAGTGACTTCGACGGCATGATCCCGGGCTTGAACGCCAACAAGTTCGACGGTGTGATTTCGTCGATGACCGTGACCGAAGCCCGCGAGAAGGCCATTGACTTCTCCAAGGAGCTGTTCTCCGGCCCGACTTCCCTGGTGTTCAAAAAGGGTGCGAACTTCTCCACGCCTGAGTCCCTCAAGGGCAAAACCGTGGGCTACGAGCAAGGCACCATCCAGGAAGCCTACGCCAAGGCCGTACTGGACAAGGCTGGTGTGACCACCAAGGCCTACGCCAACCAGGACCAGGTTTATGCTGACCTGACCTCCGGCCGCCTCGACGCTTCGGTGCAGGATATGCTGCAAGCCGAACTGGGCTTCCTGAAGTCGCCAGCGGGCGCCGGCTACGAAGTCAGCAAGCCGATCGACGATCCACTGCTGCCGGCTAAAACCGCGGTCGGTATCAAAAAAGGCAACAAAGAGCTGAAAGCCCTGTTGGATAAAGGTATCGACGCGTTACACAAAGATGGCAAGTACGCGGAAATCCAGAAGAAGAACTTTGGTGATCTGAACCTGTACAGCGGGAAGTGATCCCTTGGCGCCCCTCGTCCGAGGGGCGCCTTTTCGACTGCCAAAGGTCTGATTTTTCATGTTCGACAACCTCCTGCAAACTCTGGGGCTTTCGGCCTTCAGCCTGAAGGGCTTTGGCCCGATCCTGCTGCAAGGCACCTGGATGACCGTCCAGCTCTCCATCCTCTCGCTGCTGGTCAGCGTGCTACTGGGCCTGCTCGGCGCCAGTGCCAAATTATCCAGCTTCAGCCTGTTGCGCATTCCGGCCCAGCTCTACACCACGCTGATTCGCGGGGTGCCCGACCTGGTGCTGATGCTGCTGATTTTCTACAGCCTGCAAACCTGGCTCTCGACCCTGACCGATGCCATGGACTGGGACTACATCGAGATTGACCCGTTTGCCGCCGGGGTCATCACCCTGGGCTTTATCTACGGTGCCTATTTCACCGAAACCTTCCGTGGCGCGATTCTCGCCGTGCCACGCGGGCAGCTTGAAGCCGCCACCGCCTATGGCCTGACCCGGGCCCAGCGGTTCCGCTTCGTGACCTTTCCGCAAATGATGCGCTTTGCCCTGCCGGGGATCGGCAACAACTGGATGGTGATCCTCAAGGCCACCGCGCTGGTCTCGATCATCGGCCTGGCCGACCTGGTCAAGGCTGCCCAGGACGCGGGCAAGAGCACTTATCAACTGTTCTACTTCCTGGTACTCGCCGCCTTGATCTACCTGCTTATTACCAGTGCTTCGAACTATGTCCTGCGCTGGCTGGAACGCCGCTACGCCGCGGGCGCCCGGGAGGCCGTGCGATGATCGAACTCTTGCAGCAATACTGGCGGCCGTTCCTCTACAGCGACGGCCAGCACATCACCGGCCTGGCCATGACCCTGTGGCTGCTCAGCGCCTCGATCTTCTTCGGTTTCCTGGTGTCGATCCCGCTGTCCATCGCCCGGGTCTCGCCCAAGCGTCGCATCCGCTGGCCGGTGGAGTTCTACACCTACCTGTTCCGTGGCACGCCGCTGTATATCCAACTGCTGATCTGCTACACCGGGATCTACAGCCTGGAAGCGGTCCGCGAACAGCCGCTGCTGAACTCGTTCTTCCGCGATGCGATGAACTGCACCATCCTCGCCTTCGCCCTGAACACCTGCGCCTACACCACGGAGATCTTTGCCGGGGCGATCCGCAGCATGAACCACGGTGAAGTCGAGGCGGCCAAGGCCTATGGCCTGAGCGGCTGGAAGCTCTACGCCTATGTGATCATGCCCTCGGCCCTGCGCCGCTCGTTGCCCTACTACAGCAACGAAGTGATCCTGATGCTGCACTCCACCACCGTGGCGTTCACCGCGACCATCCCGGACATCCTGAAAATCGCCCGGGACGCCAACTCGGCGACCTACATGACTTTCCAGTCGTTCGGTATCGCCGCGATCATCTACCTGACGATCACCTTTACCCTGGTCGGTCTGTTCCGTCTGGCCGAGCGCCGCTGGCTGGCCTTTCTCGGCCCGGCACACTAGGACTCCAGAGCATGCGTCATCTGACTCACGAGCTGCTGGCTCCCCTGCCGGGCACGACCCGGCAGATCCACAGCTTTCATTTCGGTCCGTCGCGGTCCGCGGGCAAGATCTACATCCAGTCGTCCCTGCACGCCGACGAACTGCCCGGCATGCTGGTGGCCTGGCACCTCAAGCAACGCCTGGCCGAGCTGGAACAGGCCGGCGCCCTGCGCAGCGAAATCGTGCTGGTACCGGTGGCCAATCCGATCGGCCTGGAACAGGTGCTGATGGACGTGCCGCTGGGGCGCTATGAGCTGGAAAGCGGGCAGAACTTCAATCGCTGGTTCGTCGATCTGAGTGACGAGATCGGCAACCAGATCGAAGAGCAACTCAGCGACGATCCGGCGCACAACCTGCAACTGATCCGCAGCCACCTCAAGACCGCCCTGGCGGCGGAGGTGCCGGCGACCCAGTTGCAATCCCAGCGCCTGGCGTTGCAACGACTGGCCTGCGACGCGGACATGGTCCTGGACCTGCACTGCGACTTCGAAGCCGTGGCCCATCTGTACACCACGCCCGAAGCCTGGCCGCAGGTTGAACCGCTGGCCCGTTATATCGGCTCGCAAGCCAGCCTGCTGGCGACCGATTCCGGCGGCCAGTCGTTCGACGAATGCTTCACCCTGCTCTGGTGGGACCTGCGCCAGCGCTTCGGCGACCGGTTCGCGATTCCCCAGGGCAGTTTTTCGGTGACCGTGGAACTGCGCGGCCAGGGCGATGTGAATCATCCCCAGGCACGTCTCGACTGCCAGGCGATCCTCGACTACCTGACGCACTTCGGCGCCATCGCCGGCGAGCCCGCGCCCTTGCCGGAGCTGCCGCACCCGGCAACGCCGCTGGCCGGTGTCGAGCCGGTGAGCACGCCGCTGGGCGGGCTGCTGGTGTTCAGCGCCGTGCCGGGGCAATACCTGGAAGCCGGAGAGTTGATCGCCGAGATCATCGACCCGCTCAGCGACCGCGTCACCCCTGTTCATTGCAGCGCGGCGGGCCTGCTCTATGCCCGCTCGCTACGCCGCATGGCCACGGCCGGCATGGTGATTGCCCATGTCGCCGGCCGCGAAGCCTATCGCAGCGGCTATCTACTTTCTCCTTGAGGTGCCCATGTACAAACTGACCATTGAAGGCCTGCACAAGAGCTATGGCGAACACCAGGTGCTCAAGGGCGTCTCGCTCAAGGCCAAGACCGGCGACGTGATCAGCCTGATCGGCGCCAGCGGCTCGGGCAAGAGTACCTTCCTGCGCTGCATCAACTTTCTCGAAACGCCCAATGACGGCGCCATGAGCCTCGACGGCCAGGCGATCCGCATGGTCAGCGACAAGCACGGCATGCGCGTCGCCGACGACGCCGAGTTGCAGCGCCTGCGCACCCGCCTGGCCATGGTGTTCCAGCACTTCAACCTGTGGAGCCACATGAGCGTGCTGGAAAACATCACCATGGCCCCGCGCCGGGTGCTGGGGGTGAGCAAGAAAGACGCCGAGGACCGTGCCCGTCGCTACCTGGACAAGGTCGGCCTGCCGGCGCGGGTTGCCGATCAGTACCCGGCATTCCTGTCTGGCGGCCAGCAGCAGCGCGTGGCAATTGCCCGGGCGCTGGCGATGGAGCCGGAAGTGATGCTGTTCGACGAACCGACCTCGGCGCTGGACCCGGAGCTCGTCGGTGAAGTGCTCAAGGTGATCCAGGGGCTGGCCGAGGAAGGCCGGACCATGATCATGGTGACCCACGAGATGAGCTTCGCCCGCAAGGTTTCCAGCCAGGTGCTGTTCCTGCACCAGGGGTTGGTGGAAGAACAGGGCGCGCCGGACGATGTGTTGGGCAATCCGCAGAGCGAGCGGCTACGGCAGTTCCTCAGTGGCAATCTGAAGTAATCGAAACGGCTCTTCAGCCGTGCGCCGCCGGCCATGGATAGGCCAGCCACGTCTCCAGGCGCTTGGCGAAGCGGCCGCTTTCCATATCCTGGTGCAGCCACTGGTCGACATACTGCTTGAGCACGATGTCACGGGGCAGCAACACGGCCTTCTCGGAAAAATCGAAAGGTTGGTCCGGATGCACCGCGCACAGCTCCGGGTGCAGTTTCTGCTGCACCCGGGTCTCCACCGCGTCGGTCATCATCAGGTCGGCCTTGCCGTCGACGATCTGCTGGAAAATCGTCACGTTGTCCGGATGCACGAGGATCTGCGCCTGCTTGAGGTTGGCACGGGCGAACTTCTCGTTGGTCCCGCCGGGATTGACGATAGCCCGGACATTCGGCCGGTCGATCTGGGCCAGGGTCTGGAAGTCCTGCTGCCGGGAGCAGAGGGTGATCGGCGTCTTGCCGTCACGCTGGTAAGGCTGTGAGAAAAACGCCAGCTTCTGGCGCTCCATGTTCACCGAGATTCCGCTGATCGCCAGGTCGAACCTGTCGGCCAGCAGATCGCCCATCAGCGTCGGCCAGGTGGTCGGCACCAGTTCCAGCTTGACCCCCAGGGATGCCGCCAGCCCTTCGGCCAGCTCGATATCCAGGCCGATAAAACCATCCGCATTCTTGTAGCTGAACGGTTTGTAGTCACCGGTGGTGCCAACGCGCAATACGCCCTGCTGAACGATACGGTCGAGTCGGCTGCTGGTGGCTTCCTGTTGGGAAACAGCGCTACTGGTCAGCGGCTGTGGCGCGGCAATGGCAGTGCCGGTCAGTAACAACCCGGCGAACAAGCAGCGGGAAAAATACGCGGGAATGGCAAACGTCATGGGTGGCCTTTTTTTCTGGGTCTTGGCCACAGCTTTGTATCGTATAGATGATCGAGAGTCGACACCGTCCTGCAGGAGCATGGCTTACCCGCGAAATGGCCCTTGAGGCCGCCAAAAAAGTCGCTGGCAAGCCACGCGCCTACAGGAGTCGCGCTCGATCGAAGCCCGTCGAAAGGCCAAAACAGGGCTCAGGCGTCGGGAGAAGGCGTATTGTCGGGAATGAGCGGCTCGCCGTTATCGGGCGGCTGGGTGGGCGTGGTGGGCTCGGAGGGTTGCGGCGTATCCGGATCAGGTTGCCCCGGGATACCCGGGATGCCACTGGTCATGCCCTGGGGATGCGCCAGCAACGACCAGGCCAACAGACCCACTTGATTGGGTTCAAGTTTCGCCAGTTGAGCGCTGATACTTGGATCGTTCTTCATGGGGGTACTCCTGAGCGTGGAAGCCCGGCCTGTCTTGCACAAACCGGGACAGTGCACCCGGTAGAGTGCACCCGCGCCGAGGAATTCCCTGTTTCGACGCGCCCTTCGTCAGGTCCGCGGCAGGGTCACGCCACGCTGGCCCTGATACTTGCCGCCACGGTCCTTGTAGGACACTTCGCATTCTTCGTCGGACTCCAGGAACAACATCTGCGCCACGCCCTCGTTGGCGTAGATCTTCGCCGGCAGCGTGGTGGTGTTGGAGAACTCCAGGGTCACGTGGCCTTCCCATTCCGGTTCCAGCGGCGTGACGTTGACGATGATCCCGCAACGGGCGTAGGTGCTCTTGCCCAGGCAGATGGTCAGCACATTGCGCGGAATACGGAAGTATTCGACGGTGCGGGCCAGGGCGAAGGAGTTGGGC
Source organism: Pseudomonas sp. MWU12-2037 (assembly GCF_023242345.1). NCBI lineage: Bacteria > Pseudomonadati > Pseudomonadota > Gammaproteobacteria > Pseudomonadales > Pseudomonadaceae > Pseudomonas > Pseudomonas sp. MWU12-2037. Next base: position 47,389 of record NZ_JALLIZ010000007.1, read on the forward strand.
GGAATGATGCAGACGTCGCTCTTCACATCGACGAAGCTGCCCGCGTCGAAGTTTTTCGGATCGACGGTCGCCGAATTGATGTTGGTGAACACCTTGAATTCGTCGGCGCAGCGCACATCGTAGCCATAGCTCGAGACACCGAAGGAAATCACCCGGTTGTCGGCTTCGCCACGCACCTGGCGCTCGACGAAAGGCTCGATCATGCCGTGTTCTTGCGCCATGCGGCGAATCCACTTGTCCGATTTGATGCTCATGGCGGGTGTCCTGATATAGCGAGGTGGAGAAATTCTGTCCGGCATCTTACCGGGGTGCGCCGCCGGGTTAAAGCGCCGACGCCGCTTCTCGCGATGACGCTGTCCCCCTGCCTGACAAATCGGCTATTTGAGCGGGGTTGTCCCCCTGGCCGGCCGCCGTCAGTCACGAAATAGGCGAAACCTTGTTGAAGACCATTGGCACGTCTCGGAAAGTGGGGTATGGTGGCGCCACTGTGCTGCTTGTGTCACTGAGAATCTCTACACGATGTTGAATTTCGATCCAACCATCTCCAAGAATTTTTCCTGCTCTTTGCACTCAGTCTCGGCCAGGGCTTTTCCTGAGTCGCAGTTAACTTTGTCCAAGGAGACATCAAATGTCTAATCGCCAAACCGGTACCGTTAAGTGGTTCAACGATGAAAAAGGCTTCGGCTTCATCACTCCACAATCCGGTGACGACCTGTTCGTACACTTCAAAGCAATCCAATCCGACGGCTTCAAAAGCCTGAAAGAAGGCCAACAGGTTTCTTTCATCGCTACCCGCGGTCAGAAAGGCATGCAAGCTGAAGAAGTTCAAGTTATCTAACTTGTACTGATCCAGTAAAAAAGCCCCGCCCTCAAAAGCGGGGCTTTTTTGTGCCCGGGTGTTTTTGCCAGCTTGCGCCAGGTACCGGGACCTAGGCCAACCCAGCGTACGACACAAATCCTGTAGGAGCCGGCTTGCTGGCGATAGCGGTTTATCTGGCGACCATGATGTCGACTGTCAGATCGCAATCGCCAGCAAGCCGGCGCCTACAGGGACCGCGCTGCGCCTCGATTGAGGCGCAACGGCATCAATCGTCGCTGATGGTGATATTCGGCATGGCTTGGCTGGCCGCTTCCTGCAACACGATCCGCGCGCCCACGTGCCGTGCCAGCTCCTGGTAGACCATGGCGATCTGGCTGTCCGGCTCGGCGATCACCGTCGGCTTGCCACCATCGGCCTGCTCACGGATCAGCATCGACAGCGGCAACGAAGCCAGCAGCTCGACACCATATTGGCTCGCCAGCTTCTCACCGCCGCCCTCGCCGAACAGGTGCTCGGCATGACCGCAGTTCGAACAGATGTGTACCGCCATGTTCTCCACGACACCCAGCACCGGGATATTCACCTTGCGGAACATCTCCACGCCCTTGCGCGCATCCAGCAAGGCCAGGTCCTGGGGAGTGGTGACGATCACCGCGCCGGCCACCGGAACCTTCTGCGCCAGGGTCAGCTGGATATCGCCAGTCCCGGGCGGCATATCGATCACCAGGTAGTCCAGGTTGCCCCAGTCGGTCTGGGTCACCAATTGCAACAAAGCCCCGGACACCATCGGACCGCGCCAGACCATCGGCGTGTTGTCGTCGGTTAGGAAAGCCATGGACATCACTTCCACGCCATGGGACTCGATGGGCACGAACCATTTCTGGTCCTTGATCTTCGGCCGCGTGCCTTCGGCGACGCCGAACATGATGCCCTGGCTCGGCCCGTAGATATCGGCGTCGAGAATCCCCACCCGAGCCCCTTCGCGAGCCAGCGCCAGCGCCAGGTTGGCCGCCGTGGTCGACTTGCCCACCCCGCCCTTGCCGGAGGCCACCGCCACCACGTTCTTCACGTTGGCCAGGCCCGGGATCTGCGCCTGGGCCTTGTGCGCGGCGATCACGCAATCGATCTCGACCTTGGCCGAAGCCACGCCGTCCAGGCCTTCGACGGCCATCTGCAGCATCTGCGCCCAGCCACTCTTGAACAGGCCGGCGGCATAACCCAGCTCCAGCCGGACCGTTACGCGATCACCCTGGATATCGATGGCCCGCACGCAGCCGGCGCTGACCGGGTCCTGGTTCAGATAAGGGTCGGTGTACTGGCGGAGGACGGCCTCCACCGCTGCGCGATTGACTGCGCTCATGGGCAACTCCCGAAAAAGACTGAGTAAAACAGGCAGCTATCCTAACCGTTCTGAAGCGCAGAGACATTCCACAAGGGGTGAATTATGTGCGCCGGGGCTTTATAGTGGCCGATCTCCGTTTCACTTCAAGTAGCCGAGCCCCATGTCCGAGCCACGCCAGATCCTCGTCACCAGCGCCCTGCCCTATGCCAATGGTTCCATTCACCTTGGCCACATGGTCGAGTATGTCCAGACGGACATGTGGGTGCGCTTCCAGAAGCACCGCGGCAATCAATGCATCTACGTCTGCGCTGACGACGCCCACGGCTCGGCCATCATGTTGCGCGCCGAGAAGGAAGGCATCACCCCGGAACAGTTGATCGCCAACGTCCAGGTCGAGCACAGCGGCGACTTCGCCGACTTCCTCGTGGAGTTCGATAATTTCCATTCGACCCACGCCGAGGAAAACCGCGAACTGTCCAATCAGATCTACCTGCGCCTGCGCGACGCCGGGCATATCGCCACGCGTTCGATCACCCAGTATTTCGACCCGGAAAAGCAGATGTTCCTGGCCGACCGCTTCATCAAGGGCACCTGCCCGAAATGCGGCACCGAAGACCAGTACGGCGACAACTGCGAGAAATGCGGCGCCACCTATGCACCGACCGATCTGAAAGACCCGAAATCGGCGATTTCCGGCGCGACTCCGGTGCTCAAGGATTCCCAGCACTTCTTCTTCAAGCTGCCGGACTTCCAGGCCATGCTGCAAACCTGGACCCGCAGCGGCACCTTGCAGGACGCCGTGGCGAACAAGATCGCCGAATGGCTGGATGCCGGCCTGCAACAGTGGGACATCTCCCGCGATGCGCCGTATTTCGGCTTCGAGATCCCGGATGAGCCGGGCAAGTATTTCTACGTCTGGCTGGACGCGCCGATCGGCTACATGGCCAGCTTCAAGAACCTCTGCGCACGGCGTCCGGAACTGGACTTCGACGCGTTCTGGGGCAAGGACTCCACCGCCGAGCTGTACCACTTCATCGGCAAGGACATCGTCAACTTCCACGCCCTGTTCTGGCCGGCGATGCTCGAAGGCGCGGGCTACCGCAAGCCGACCGGGATCAACGTGCACGGCTACCTGACCGTCAACGGCCAGAAAATGTCCAAGTCCCGCGGCACCTTTATCAAGGCCCGCACCTACCTGGACCACCTGTCCCCGGAATACCTGCGTTACTACTACGCGGCCAAGCTGGGCAAAGGCGTCGACGACCTCGACCTGAACCTGGAAGACTTCGTGCAGAAGGTCAACTCGGACCTGGTGGGCAAGGTAGTCAACATCGCCAGCCGTTGCGCCGGGTTTATCCACAAGGGCAATGCCGGTGTGCTGGTGGCCGGCAACGCCGCGCCGGAACTGACCGACGCCTTCCTCGCCGCCACCCCGAGCATCGCCGAGGCCTACGAGGCACGGGATTTCGCCCGGGCCATGCGCGAAATCATGGGCCTGGCCGACCGCGCCAACGCCTGGATCGCCGACAAGGCACCCTGGTCCCTGGCCAAGCAGGAAGGCAAGCAGGATGAAGTCCAGGCCGTCTGTGCCCTGGGCATCAACCTGTTCCGCCAGTTGATCATCTTCCTCAAGCCGGTGCTGCCGCTGCTGGCCGCCGATGCCGAGGCGTTCCTGAATGTCGCGCCGCTGACCTGGAACGATCACGCCACCTTGCTCGCCAACCATCAGTTGAACGAGTTCAAGCCCTTGATGACCCGTATCGACCCGGTAAAAGTACAAGCCATGACCGACGCCTCGAAGGAAGACCTCACCGCCAGCCAGACCGACACCGGTAGCGCCGCCCCGCAAGGCAACGGCGAGCTGGCCAAGGACCCGCTGTCGGCGGAAATCGACTTCGACGCCTTTGCCGCCGTCGACCTGCGCGTCGCGCTGATTCTCAAGGCCGAAGCCGTCGAGGGCGCGGACAAGCTGCTGCGCCTGACCCTGGATATCGGCGATGAGCAACGCAACGTGTTTTCCGGGATCAAGAGCGCCTACCCGAACCCGGCCGAACTGGAAGGTCGCCTGACCATGATGATCGCCAACCTCAAGCCACGGAAAATGCGCTTCGGCATCTCCGAAGGCATGGTGATGGCGGCCGGCCCCGGCGGTGAAGAAATCTACCTGCTGAGCCCGGACACCGGCGCCAAGCCAGGCCAGCGGATCAAGTAACCGTTCGCCCCTGCTCGCGGGCCATGTGCATTCATGGCCCGCGATGTCGCAAAACTGGTACGCAGTCCCTCCTTGCCGGATAATCAGTGTTGTTCGCTAATCCGGCATGATCATGATCGATTTTGTTTTTCCCCTCGTCAGCGCAGCCCTGCTCAACAATTTCGTGTTGCACTGGCCCCTGGGCGTCGATCCACTGCTGCAGGCCAGGCCAGACGCCGCCGGCGAACGCCTGGCACTCCACGCGCTGGGAATTGCCACCAGCACCCTGATGCTGATCACAACGCTGATCAGCCACAGCCTCTACCACTATGTGCTGCTGCCCCAGGGTCTGGAGGCCTTCAAGCTGTTCGTCTTCCTGCCCACCAGCGTATTGCTGATCGGCCCGGTCCTGACCCTGCTTGCGCGCTGCCTGCCACGCCTGCCGTTTGCCGGACTCACAACGCTGCTGCTGGGCAATGCCGGCATCCTCGGCTTGAGCCTGCTCAACGCCGCCAATGACCAGGGACTGGCCCAGGCGCTCCTCACCAGCCTGGGTGCCGGACTGGGTTTCTGGCTGGTCCTGAACCTGTTCAACGACCTGCGCCAGCGTACTTTCCACGAGGAGGTTCCATTACCCTTTCGCGGCCTGCCGATCGAGCTGATCGGCGCCGGTTTGATGGGCGTGGCGTTCCTCGGTTTAACTGCATTGGTCAAACCATGAGCCTGATTCAACGTATCGATGCCCTGCTGCCGCAGACCCAATGCGGTAAATGCGGGCACCCGGGCTGCAAGCCCTACGCCGAAGGCATCGCCCAGGGCGAAGCGATCAACAAATGCCCGCCGGGCGGTGGCGAAACCATTGCCGCCCTGGCCGAACTGCTGCACGTGCCGGTCCTGCTGCTGGATCCGGAACGCGGCAGCGCCCCGGCCCAGGTCGCGTTTATCCGCGAGGCCGAGTGCATCGGTTGCACCAAGTGCATCCAGGCCTGCCCGGTGGATGCCATTGTCGGCGCGGCCAAGTGGATGCACAGCGTGATCGTCGACGAGTGCACCGGCTGCGACCTGTGCGTGGCGCCCTGCCCGGTGGATTGCATCGAAATGCATCCGCTGCCCATCGCCCAGGTCGTGCCGGTGGTCGGCGGCCTGGCCAACAGCACCGAAGAACGACAGGCGCGCACGGAAAAACGCAATCGCGCCCGGCGGCGCTTCGAAAACCGTAACGCCCGGCTGCACGCCGAAGAACAGCGCAAGCAGGCCGAGCGCCTGGCCCGTACGCAGCGTGCGGCGCAACCCGAGCCCGTTGCGACCAACCCGGTGCAGGACGCCATTGCGCGGATCAAGGCGCAGAAAGCCGAGGCCGCCGACGCGGCCCTGAAAAAAGCCAAGATCACTCTGGCCATGAGCCGAGCGCAGTTGAACAAATCGCTGAAAGCTTTCGGCCACCCGCCCATTGCCGAACAGGCCGCGCAACTGGTGCTGCTGCAAGAGCAATTCGAGGCGGCGGAACAGGCCCTGCGCGACGCCGAGAAAGCCCATGCGGCCCCTTGAAACGCCAGACGAACGCACCCGCCAGGCCATGCAATGGGTGTTGCTCGCCACCTTGCCTGGAATCGCGGTGCTGCTCTGGCTCACGGGTTGGGCCATCCTGATCAACCTGCTGCTGGCCGGTACCACCGCGCTGGCAGCCGAAGCGCTGGCCCTCGGTTTGCGTCGCCGTCCGGTACGCCCCGCGTTGATGGACGGCAGCGCCCTGGTCAGCGCCGTCCTGCTGGCCATCGCCCTGCCGCCCTATTGCCCCTGGTGGTTGACCGTCACGGCGGCAGCCAGCGCCTTGCTGTTGGGCAAACACCTGTATGGCGGAGTGGGGAAAAATCCATTCAATCCAGCCATGCTCGGTTATGCCCTGGTCCTCGTCAGCTTTCCCGGCACCATGACCCATTGGTCGGTCAACCATGGCCTGGACCTGCTCGGCGGCCTGCAATCGGTCTTCGGTGTGCATCTCGACGGGCAGCCGGACGCCTGGGTCCAGGCCACCGCACTCGATACCCTGCGTATCAACAAAAGCCTGACCATGGACGAGCTCTTTGCCGGTAACCCCGCGTTCGGGCATTTTGGCGGCAAGGGCAGCGAATGGCTCAATCTGGCCTTTCTTGCCGGCGGCGCCTTTCTGCTCAGGCAAAAAGTCTTCAGTTGGCATGCGCCGGCGGGGATGCTGGGCAGCCTGTTTATCCTCAGCCTGCTGTTCTGGAATGGTTCCGGCTCGGATTCCCACGGCTCGCCGCTGTTTCACCTACTGACTGGCGCGACCATGCTCGGTGCATTTTTCATCGTCACCGAGCCGGTCTCCGGCGCCAGAAGCCCCAGGGCCCGCCTGCTGTTCGGCATCGGCGTCGGCACGCTGACCTACGTGATCCGCACCTGGGGCAGCTACCCCGATGGCGTGGCCTTTGCCGTGCTGCTGATGAACCTCGCGGTACCGTCCCTGGAACGCCTGACGGCCAGCCCTGTGAAGGAGCCGACAGCATGAACAGAACCGCCTCGGCACTTATCCTGCTGGCCATCGCCGGGCTGGGGATCGGCCTGACCTGGCAGGCACGGCAACACGCGTGGCCGCGGATCCAGGAGCAACGCGAGGCGATTGAAAACCGCAGGCTGCTCGATGTCTTGCCGCCAGGGCAATACCAGAACCGCCCACTGTTGCTGGAGGCGCCGCAGCAACCCCACAGCCTGCTGATCAGCGCCGTCCTGATGCTCAAGGATGGACAACCGGCAGCGGTTGTCCTGCAAAGTCGGACCCAGGGTTACGGTGGCCCGCTGGAACTGATGATCGGGATTGGCGCCAACGGCAGGTTGCTCGGGGTCAAGACCTTGTCGCACTCGGAAACACCCGGGCTGGGAGCAAAAATCGCTGACCCGGGTAATCTCTGGTGGCGACAGTGGTTGGGCAAATCCAGTGCGGATACCCCCGATAACGACTGGAAACTGAAAAAAGATGGCGGGCAATTCGACCAGATCGCCGGCGCAACGATCACCTCCCGCGCCGCCGTCGACGCCATTCATGATGCCCTGCGCTACTTCGATGAACACCTGGCGCCACTCATGGGAACAGCTGCTCATGAATAGACCCGCGATGTTCCAGGGAACGTTGGTCCTGACGCCGTTGCTCGGTGCCAGCGACTCGCTGCTCAAGGCGTTCTCGATCGGGCTCCTGAGCCTGATCACGATCAGCGCCTATGGCTTGTTGAGCCGGGCTCTCAAGCCCTGGATTCACCCGGGGCTGGCCGCGCTGGGCAGCATCCTGCTCGCCGCCACCCTGGTCAGTTGCCTGTCCCTCAGCCTTCAGGCCTGGGCCTGGGAACTGCACCAGGCCCTGGGCATCTACCCGGCCCTGATCAGCCTGCAATGCCTGCTATTGGAACGCCTGGGAGCATTCGAGCGCCGTCACCTGACGACCAGCGCCACCCTGCTCGCCAGCCTCGGGGTTGGCCTGCTGCTCATGGGAACGCTACGAGAACTGCTGGGTAACGGCACCTTGCTGGATCATATGCGCTGGCTGGTCCCGAGCGCGAGCGAGCTGCCACGCCTGTGGGCCACCCAGGACGGGCTGCACCTGGCCAGCCTGACGCCGGGGGCCTTTATCCTTCTGGGCCTGCTGCTGGCCGCCAGGCAGGCCTGGAGCCAGCGCCAGCCAGCCAAGCCGGGCCCAACCTCAATTTCAAAGGAATCCACCGCCCCATGAACGCCGCCAAACGCCTGGAGATCTTTCGCAGATTCCACGAAGACAATCCCGATCCCAAGACCGAGCTGGCTTACTCGAGCCCCTTTGAACTGTTGATCGCGGTGATTCTCTCCGCCCAGGCCACCGACGTCAGCGTGAACAAGGCGACCGCCAAGCTCTATCCCGTGGCCAACACCCCACAAGCCATCCACGCCCTCGGGGTCGAAGGGCTGTCGGCGTATATCAAGACCATCGGCCTGTTCAACAGCAAGGCCAAGAACGTGATCGAGACCTGCCGTCTGTTGGTGGAAAACCACGGCGGCGAAGTGCCGCAAACCCGCGAGGCCCTGGAAGCCCTGCCCGGCGTCGGCCGCAAGACCGCCAATGTGGTGCTCAACACCGCGTTCCGGCAGCTGACCATGGCCGTCGACACGCATATTTTCCGGGTCAGCAATCGCACCGGCCTGGCGCCAGGCAAAGATGTGGTGGCGGTCGAGAAGCAATTGATGAAGTTTGTACCCAAGCCTTACCTGCTCGACGCCCACCACTGGTTGATCCTCCACGGGCGTTACGTCTGCCAGGCGCGCAAACCGCGTTGTGGCAGTTGCCGGATCGAAGACCTGTGCGATTACAAGGACAAGACCTCGGACGATTGAGGCGCTATTGGTTTTATTGATGAGGCGATTGAAAAAATCTTTTTTACCAGACGGGCATTTATCGATATAAGGGGCGCCAACGGCAGTCTTAGCCCGGAGTTATGTTTATGAGCACCGACAAAGAGCAACTGGACGTAGAAGACGACTTCATCGCTGCCGAAACCGAGGACAGCGAACCCGTGGTGGAAGTCGCCAAAACCAACCTCAGCAAGCGCCGCACCATCGATAACCTGCTGGAAGAGCGCCGCCTGAAAAGGCAATTGGCAGATTATGATTTCGACTTGTAATTAACATGCGCCCACTCAAAAGCCTCCTTTGCGGAGGCTTTTCGGTTTATAGAGGTGTCGTTGTTCACACGGAGCATCATCGATGCCGCACCGGCGGCCCTCTCCTGCCGGCTAAATACCAGGGGCTCTCCTTGTCTTCCCTGCTGCCTTCCCCCTTCTCCAAGCGTCCTCTGCCAAATGCCAGCCGTTAAACCAGGCCGTTGCGCTGTGCCAGCTCGATCAGGTCAACCAGCGAGCGGGCATTGAGCTTGAGCAATAAACGCGTTTTGTAGGTACTGACGGTCTTGTTGCTCAAGAACATGCCATCGGCAATTTCCTTGTTGCTCTTCCCTCTGGCCAATTGCTGCAACACCATCATTTCACGGCCGGAAAGCCGGTTGACCATATCGGCCTCGCTGGCATTCCCCAGGCTGGAGCGCACCGTGTGCAAGGCCTGGTTGGGGAAATAGCTGTAGCCGGATAGCACCGCCTTGATGGCACTGAGCATTTCAGTCAGGTCCTGCTGTTTACACACATAACCCGCAGCGCCGGCCTGCATGCAACGCATGGAGAAATGCCCCGGGGCCTGCGAGGTCAACACCAGAACTTTGAAAGAAAGTCCCATAGACGTTAAACGGGCAATGACTTCCAGCCCGTCCAGTTTGGGGATCCCGATATCGAGTATAACAATGTCCGGCGCATGTTCCCGCGCCAGCTGTAAAGCATCTACACCGTTATCCGTCTCCGCAATGACTTCGTAGCCATGACGTTCCATCAGCATACGTACAGCAAGACGAATGACGGGATGATCATCCACGATCAGCACTTTATTCATGGGCAAGTCCAATTTTCGCTGTTCGAATTTTCAGAGTCAGCACAATAGCCTAGTCATACCCTCCTGGGCATAGCGCCTCCACCGGGCAGTACCAGCCAAAGACATTCCCTACAAACAACAGAGATTTGCCCTACAAAAAAAGCACCATCATAAAAAGTGCAACGCCTCAGAGGACAACCAGTCGTCCGGGCGCCATACAGTCCATGATAAACACCCCTCCCCGGAAGAGTTTCATTATGGCCCCAGCAGAACGACATCCTCTTGCTTCGTTTTGCCGGTTTCAAACATTAGAACGCAAGGCGATGGTGTGTCTAATGGATTTCTGCAACAAGAAATAATGCATCCCTGTGTGGCAAGCCCTGCCCTGGCCGCGAGCCCGCGCTCGTTGCCTGGACAGGTGACACCCGTGTCCATGGGCCACACGGGGCCAGGCTCGGGAAGTGGCCATAAAACGCTCCGGCATACACATAAGTAAAGACCGCATTATCAAAAAGATGTTTATTCTAAGATTCAGTCATCAGAAACGTTTGACAACTTGCATGCGCTCTTCGCGCGCCCCTACACAATCTGCCCCGAGTCGTTCAACCTCCATATCGCCCGGCCCTCAGCATTAACAGCCGTAAAACCTCACACTTTAAAAACGCCAATCCACAACCGATAAAAAGAACAGGAAATGGACTACACCCCGCCAAGAACGCTTACCTTCAATTCTACAAGCATCGCCCGAAAGCAACCCCCTCTGACTTGATCCTTTCCTGGCGGGCTGCAAACTCGATACTTGCTGACTCACTTCAAGACCTTCGAACACCACCCAATCGTTTATTCAATTCCTAACATCGAATGACATTAGCAAAGGTCTATCCTACGACTCGGACGAGCAGGCCATATATAATGAACGACCACACCTTCAAAAAGCATCTCAGCCCACACAAACCTCTGGATCTTGACCTGGATCTGGCCATAGACGACTTCCTCAAACGCGGCGGCACCATTGATCGCGTGCAGGGCCCGGTCTGCGAGCAAGCACCGCCGGACACTGGTGATCACGCCCCCACATCGGAGGAAGAGGAACAGGAAAGAGCCCGCAAAACCGAACTGCTGCGCGAGCTGATTACCAAAGGAGCGGGCATCTGCGCCCTGCAGTACTCGCTCAAGATGAACAAGAACGAGATAAAGCGCATGGCCCGGGAAAACGGTCTGAAGATCGTCCAGAGCCGCTCGCTGCACCTCACTCGAAAATGCCGGGCGTCGCACTCCGCCACCGCGGAGTTCACCCAGGATGCGATAGCCGGACATGCCATGCACTATTGCGCGCTCGGTTACACCGCCATCGAAATCGCACAAAAACTCGACCTGACCGTGCGCCAGGTCTGCGAACTCGGGAAAAACTACCGCTTCGAACTCAACCACCGCAACGACAATCGGGATGAATAATACCGTCCCGACGGCAAAAAAAAGCCCCGGCCAGTGGCCGGGGCTTTTCAGGGCAACAACCGATCAGAACAAGCGACGGCCTTTGTTCGCCGCAATGCGCATGCGCAGCGCATTGAGCTTGATGAAGCCGGCCGCGTCGGCCTGGTTGTAGGCGCCGCCGTCTTCTTCGAAGGTGGCGATGTTGGCATCGAACAGCGACTCGTCGGACTTGCGGCCGGTGACGATGACGTTGCCCTTGTACAGCTTCAGGCGAACCACACCGTTCACGTGTGCCTGGGACGCATCGATCATCTGCTGCAGCATCAGACGCTCAGGGCTCCACCAGTAGCCGGTGTAGATCAGGCTGGCGTACTTGGGCATCAGCTCGTCTTTCAGGTGAGCGACTTCACGGTCCAGGGTGATCGACTCGATCGCCCGGTGCGCGCGCAGCATGATGGTGCCGCCCGGGGTTTCGTAGCAGCCGCGGGACTTCATGCCCACATAACGGTTCTCGACGATGTCCAGACGACCGATACCGTGTTCGCCACCGATACGGTTCAGGGTCGCCAGCACGGTGGCCGGGGTCATTTCGACGCCGTCCAGCGCGACGATATCGCCGTTGCGGTAGGTCAGTTCCAGGTACTGCGGCTTGTCAGGCGCGTTCTCCGGGGAGACGGTCCAACGCCACATGTCTTCTTCGTGCTCGGTCCAGGTGTCTTCCAGCACGCCGCCTTCATAGGAGATGTGCAGCAGGTTGGCATCCATCGAGTACGGGGATTTTTTCTTGCCGTGACGCTCGATCGGGATGTTGTGCTTTTCAGCGTAATCCATCAGCTTTTCACGGGACAGCAGGTCCCATTCACGCCACGGAGCAATGACTTTCACGCCGGGCTTGAGGGCGTAGGCACCCAGTTCGAAACGGACCTGGTCGTTGCCCTTGCCGGTAGCGCCGTGGGAAATGGCGTCGGCGCCGGTTTCGTTGGCGATTTCGATCAGGCGCTTGGCGATCAGCGGACGCGCAATGGAAGTACCCAGCAGGTACTCGCCTTCGTAGACGGTATTGGCACGAAACATCGGGAACACGAAATCGCGCACGAACTCTTCGCGCAGGTCGTCGATGTAGATCTCTTTCACGCCCATGGCTTGCGCCTTGGCACGTGCAGGTTCGACCTCTTCGCCCTGACCCAGGTCAGCGGTGAAGGTCACCACTTCACAGTTATAAGTATCCTGCAGCCACTTGAGGATCACCGAAGTGTCCAGGCCGCCGGAATACGCCAGAACGACCTTGTTTACGTCGGCCATGCCATCACTCCACGGGGTTGTACGGAAAGGCGTCGATTCTAACGCTCAAACCGGTGGATTTACAGAGGCGCGACAGCTTAGGACGGCAAAGCGACAGATAATGTCGAGGCGGCGACGAAAACAGCCGCTTCAGGAGGTCTTCGCCGCACTCGCCGCATTGGCGACAGGCGCGGGAGCAGGAGCCGGCGCGGACTTCTCGGCGACCGGGACACGCTCCAGATGGATATTGACCCGGCGATTCTTCGCCCGGTTGGCCGCACTGTTGTTCGGCACCAGCGGATAACGTTCGCCGTGGAAGCGCATGACAATCTCCGATTCGGGGATGCCATTGGCCTTGAAGAAGTCCATCACCGCCAGCGCCCGGCGGCGTGACAGGTCACGGTTGGCCAGGCGATTGCCGGCATTGTCGGAGTGCCCGTCGAGTTCGATATGGTTGACGGTCGGGTCGGCCTTGATGAAGTCGAGCATCACCTGCAACTCGGCCTTGGCCTGGGCATCGAGGTCGACGCCGGTGCCGGGAAAACCGATCTGCGCCTGTTTCACTTGCTCGAAATTCTTCGGCAGCAGTTTCGCGGTGCACTCCTGGTAGTCGCTGTAGGCCTTGCTGAACTTCACCGGCAGCAGGCGTATTTCCGAAACGCCACCGTCTCTGGAGTAGTGACGAACCAACGGGCTGCGGCCTTCCATCAGGCCACTGACCAGACGCCCGGCCTGGCCCTGGGAGCTGTTAAACAGCACATCGCCACTGCCGATCTGCACCGAGCCCAGGTTGATGTCGCCGCGCCCCGGCTGCCACGGTGCCGCAGCGGCCAGCAGGGTCGCCGAACCGCCACCGAGTACGTGGTTGTAGGATTTCAGGCGAAAGGTCACCTGCTCGCCGGCCCGGCGCACGAACTCACCGGCACCGAAGTCGGTGATCGGCTGGCTCAGCCGACACTCGAACTTGTCCCCTTCCACCTTCCACTCGATGCTCTCCAGACGGGTCTGGAAAGTCATGGCCATGGCAGGCAGGCTGGCGAACATACTGAGCAAGGCTAAATAACGCTGGCGCACGGGAGGCTCCACTGAATGTCTACATCGTCAAGACAGGCATGCCGATTCCACGCCCTACCTCTGTGGTATCGGTTGCCCGTGGCAAAACTTGATAGCGAGTGCCTGAGGCCGTCTTTTCCGGTAGCATTCCCTTCAGTTCGACCCGCCTGGAATCCCCAATGTCCGACCGCCTGACCCTGCTGCGTCCCGACGACTGGCATATTCATCTTCGCGATGGTGCTGCGTTACCCCACACTGTCGCGGATGTTGCGCGCACCTTCGGCCGCGCCATCATCATGCCAAACCTGGTGCCACCGGTGCGCAACGCCGCGGAAGCCGACGCCTATCGCCAGCGTATTCTCGCCGCGCGCCCGGCCGGCAGCCGCTTCGAACCGTTGATGGTGCTCTACCTCACCGACCGGACCCAGCCCGAGGACATCCGCGCCGCCAAGGCCAGTGGTTTCGTCCACGCCGCCAAGCTCTACCCGGCCGGCGCGACCACCAACTCGGACTCCGGCGTGACCCGCATCGACACGATCTTCCCGGTCCTGGAAGCCATGGCCGAAGTCGGCATGCCGCTGTTGATCCACGGTGAAGTCACCCGTGGCGAGGTCGACGTGTTCGACCGCGAAAAACTCTTCATCGACGAGCATATGCGCCGCGTCGTCGAGCGTTTCCCGAGCCTGAGGGTGGTGTTCGAACACATCACCACGGCGGATGCGGTGCAGTTTGTCAGCGAGGCCCCGGCCAACGTCGGCGCGACCATCACCGCGCATCACCTGCTGTACAACCGCAACCACATGCTGGTGGGCGGTATCCGTCCGCACTTCTACTGCCTGCCGATCCTCAAGCGCGGCACGCACCAGGAAGCCCTGCTGACGGCGGCGACCAGCGGCAATCCGAAGTTTTTCCTCGGCACCGACTCGGCGCCCCATGCCCAGCACGCCAAGGAAGCCGCCTGCGGTTGCGCCGGCTGCTACACCGCCTATGCCGCGATCGAGTTGTATGCCGAAGCCTTCGAACAGCGCAATGCGCTGGACAAGCTCGAAGGTTTCGCCAGCCTGCATGGCCCGCGCTTCTACGGCCTGCCGGCGAACACCGAACAGATCACCCTGGTCCGTGAAGAATGGACCGCCCCGACCAGCCTGCCATTTGGCGAGCTGTCAGTCATCCCGCTGCGCGCCGGTGAAAAACTGCGCTGGCGCCTGCTGGAGAAAACGCTGTGAGTGAAGAGCATTTCGACGACGAACAAGAAGGCAATGGCGGCGGTACCGGTTCCCGGCACCCGATGGCCGCACGCTTTCGTGGCTACCTGCCGGTTGTCGTCGATGTCGAGACCGGAGGTTTCAACGCCGCCACCGACGCCCTGCTGGAAATCGCCGCGACCACCATCGGCATGGACGAAAAAGGCTTTGTGTTCCCGGAGCACACCTATTTCTTCCGCGTCGAGCCGTTCGAAGGCGCCAATATCGAAGCCGCTGCCCTGGAGTTCACCGGGATCAAGCTCGATCACCCACTGCGCATGGCGGTCAGCGAAGAAGCCGCACTGACCGACATTTTCCGTGGTGTGCGCAAGGCCCTGAAGGCCAACGGTTGCAAACGCGCGATCCTGGTTGGTCACAACAGCAGCTTCGACCTGGGCTTCCTTAACGCCGCCGTGGCGCGGCTGGACATGAAGCGCAACCCGTTCCACCCGTTCTCCAGCTTCGACACCGCCACCCTCGCCGGCCTCGCCTACGGTCAGACCGTATTGGCCAAGGCCTGCCAGGCGGCCGATATCGACTTTGACGGACGCGAAGCCCACTCGGCCCGCTACGACACCGAGAAGACCGCCGATCTGTTCTGCGGCATCGTCAACCGCTGGAAGCAAATGGGCGGCTGGGAAGACTACAACGACTGATCCGGTCGACGAAGCAATCCCCGCCCATAAAAAAACCGGTCATCAAGACCGGTTTTTTTATGCGTGAAGCCAGGTGCTTACAGCTTGTCGGCGTTCTCGGCCAGGTACTTGGCAACGCCTTCTGGCGAAGCGTCCATGCCCTTGTCGCCTTTTTTCCAGTTGGCTGGGCAGACTTCGCCGTGCTCTTCGTGGAATTGCAGGGCGTCGACCAGACGAATCAGTTCTTCCATGTTACGGCCCAGCGGCAGGTCGTTGATGATCTGCGAGCGGACAACGCCCTTGTCGTCGATCAGGAACGCGCCACGGAAGGCCACGCCGCCTTCGGACTCAACGTCGTAGGCCTTGGCGATGTCGTGCTTCATGTCGGCAGCCATGGTGTATTTGACTTTGCCGATGCCGCCGTCATTGATGGCGGTGTTGCGCCAGGCGTTGTGGGTGAAATGCGAGTCGATCGAAACGGCCACGACTTCAACGTTGCGCGCCTTGAAATCGTCCATGCGGTGGTCCAGGGCGATCAGCTCGGACGGGCAGACGAAGGTGAAGTCCAGCGGGTAGAAGAACACCAGGCCGTATTTGCCTTTGATGGCCGAGGACAGGGTGAAGCTTTCAACGATTTCGCCATTGCCCAGTACGGCAGGGACGGTGAAGTCGGGGGCTTGTTTGCCTACGAGTACGCTCATTGGATATCTCCTGGTGTTGATGCGGTAAAGAACAAGGTCCAGCCCAGCCCAGCCTGCCATAAGCAGACGACAAGACTGTGACGTGACCTACCTTCCTAAGGACCGACCATCATACACCGCGTTTTTCCACTGTCCCCAACGCTTTTTACAAACTCGCCCGCCAAGGCGGTGACACCGTTCGTCAGACAAGCAGCGCACTGACAAAAGCTTTACCGAAAGCACTTTGACAATCATTCTCGTTAACATTAAGATCCAGCGCAATCGAGCCTTAATCAGCGATGGTTCTCACCTTATGTATGTCTGCCTCTGCACTGGCGTCACCGATGGGCAAATCCGCGAAGCGATTTATGAAGGTTGCTGCAGCTATCGCGAAGTGCGACAAGCCACCGGCGTGGCCAGCCAATGCGGCAAATGTGCGTGCCTGGCCAAGCAGGTGGTGCGCGAGACCCTGACCGAGCTGCAAAGCCAGCAGGCGGCGATCCCTTACCCGGTAGAATTTTCCGCCGCGTAAAGAACGAACTTTAAAAGAGCCGGACCTCGCGTCCGGTTTTTTTATGCCTGTAATTCAATCGCTTAGGACTAAGACGCGGAACACAAACATTCTTATTCCGATTAATTTTTATATATGATTCAACAACTTAGGTTTGACACTCGAAGTTGCCGGGATCAAACTCTGCCTTATAGTCAGTTATTACAGGACAGGTCCACACCATGAAAGGCGATATCACGGTCATCCAGCATCTCAACAAGATCCTTGCCAATGAGCTGGTCGCGATCAACCAATACTTCCTGCACGCACGCATGTATGAAGACTGGGGCCTGAACAAGCTGGGCAAGCACGAGTACCACGAGTCCATCGACGAGATGAAGCACGCGGACAAGCTGATCAAGCGCATCCTGTTCCTCGAGGGCCTGCCCAACGTGCAGGACCTGGGCAAGCTGCACATCGGCGAACACACCAAGGAAATGCTCGAGTGCGACCTGCGCATCGAACGCAGCGGCCATGCCGACCTGAAAGTGGCCATTGCCCACTGTGAAGCCACCGGCGACTTCGGCAGCCGCGAACTGCTGGAAGATATCCTCGAATCCGAGGAAGAGCATATCGACTGGCTGGAAACCCAACTGGGCCTGATCGACAAAGTCGGTCTCGAGAACTACCTGCAGTCGCAAATGGGCGAATAAACAGCGCCCATTAAAAAGCCCCGCCTTCTTGTTCAGAGTGCGGGGCTTTTTTACAGGTGCCGAATAAACAAACACCTATCTCTGTAGGCGCTGGCTTGCCGGCGATGAGGCCCGTAAGTCTTGTATCGATCTTGCGGACGCCATCGCCGGCAAGCCGGCTCCTACAGGATTGCGTGCAATCGACTCAGGCTTCGGTCTTGGCCGCTGCCGCTTTGGTCGCTGCATCCTTGACCAGGGCCTGCAACTCACCGTTGGCGAACATTTCCGCCATGATGTCGCTGCCGCCGACCAGTTCGCCACCGACCCACAGTTGTGGGAACGTCGGCCAGTTGGCGTACTTCGGCAGGTTGGCGCGGATTTCCGGATTCTGCAGGATGTCCACGTAGGCGAACTTCTCGCCACAGCCCATCACGGCCTGCGCGGCCTTGGCGGAAAAGCCGCACTGTGGAGCATTCGGCGAGCCTTTCATGTAAAGCAGAATGGTGTTGTTGGCAATCTGCTCTTTAATCGTTTCGATGATATCCACAAGGCACCTCTTCTGAACTTTCCGACTCTGTTGTCGGCACGGTGAGGCATTGTAACGGAAAGCCGAGCGTGGTGCTCGGTCTGCCCGATATCCACCACCATGGCCGTTGTCAGGCCGCCGCCACCGTGACTGGCACGCCGTTCAGCGCCGCATTGCCCGACAAGACGTCCAATTGGCGTTCATCGGTCAGGTCGTTGGCGCTGGAGCCCGGCTGGCCACTGGCAATCGCCATCTTCACCCCGGGCCGCGCATGCCCCCAACCATGGGGCAGGCTCACAACGCCAGGCATCATCTCCAGGCTGGCGAGCACCTCCACCTCGATCATGCCGACCCGCGAGCTGACCTGCACCCGCTGCCCATCCTCGAGACTGCGGCTGGCCAGGTCATCGGGGTGCATCAGCAGTTGATGGCGCGGCTTGCCCTTCACCAGGCGGTGATAGTTGTGCATCCACGAATTATTGCTACGTACATGCCGGCGGCCGATCATCAGCAACTCCCCGACTTGTGGTGCCTGTTGCGCGGCGAAGCGAGCGAGGTCGGCGAGGATCACCGCCGGCGCCGCCTGGACCCGCTGCCCGGGCGTCTTGAGGCGTGGCGCCAGGTTCGGCTTGAGCGCGCCGAGATCGACGCCATGGGGAAAGTCCTCCAGGGTCTTGAGCGACAGCTGGTGCGACGAGGCATCGCCATACAGCCCCATGCGCAAGCCCATGTCGATCATCTGCGCCGGGGCCATGGTCGGCTTGAGCACCTGGCCGGTCAGGCTGGAAAACGCCTTGGCCAGGCCGACAAAAATCTCCCAGTCGTGCAACGCACCGGCAGGCTTGGCCAGGATCGCCTTGTTGAAACGGCTGACGTTACGCACCGCGAACATATTGAAGGTGGTGTCGTAGTGATCGTTTTCCAGGGCCGAGGTCGACGGCAGGATCAGGTCGGCATAACGGGTGGTTTCGTTGATGTACAGGTCGATACTGACCATGAACTCCAGGCCGTCCAGTGCCTGCTCCAGTTGCCGGCCATTGGGCGTGGACAACACCGGGTTGCCGGCGATCGTCACCAGGGCCCGCACCTGCCCTTCCCCTTCGCTGAGCATCTCCTCGGCCAGGGCCGACACCGGCAGTTCGCCACTGTACTCCGGCAGCCCGGACACCCGGCTCTGCCAGCGATTGAAATGGCCGCCGGAGGTCGAGGCCACCAGGTCCACCGCAGGCTCGGTGCACAAGGCCCCGCCGACCCGATCGAGATTGCCGCTCACCAGGTTGATCAACTGCACCAGCCAGTGACACAAGGTGCCGAACGACTGGGTCGAGACGCCCATCCGTCCATAGCAGACCGCCTTGTCCGCCGCGGCGAAGTCCCGGGCCAACTGGCGGATCTGCGCCGCTGGCACCGCACACAGCGGGCTCATGGATTCGGCGCTGAAACCGGCCACGGCCTGGCGCACTTCATCGAGGCCGTCCACCGGCAAATGGCTGGCACGCGTCAGCCCTTCAGCGAACAAGGTATTGAGCAGGCCGAACAGCAAGGCCGCATCCCCGCCCGGACGCACGAACAGGTGCTGGTCGGCCATGGCCGCCGTTTCGCTGCGCCGAGGATCGACCACCACGACTTTGCCGCCCCGGGCCTGGATCGCCTTCAGGCGCTTTTCCACATCCGGCACGGTCATGATGCTGCCGTTGGAAGCCAGTGGATTGCCGCCCAGGATCAACATGAAATCGGTGTGATCGATATCCGGAATCGGCAGCAACAGGCCATGGCCATACATCAGGTGGCTGCTCAGGTGGTGCGGCAATTGATCGACGGAGGTCGCGGAAAAACGATTGCGGGTTTTCAACAGGCCGAGAAAGTAGTTGCTGTGGGTCATCAACCCATAGTTGTGCACACTGGGGTTGCCCTGATAGATCGCCACGGCATTCTGGCCATGCCGGGCCTGGATCGCCGACAGGCGTTCGGCCACCAAGGCAAAGGCCTCATCCCACTCGATCGGCAACCATTCGCTGCCCACTCGACGCATCGGCTGGCGCAGACGATCCGGATCGTTCTGGATATCCTGCAGCGCCACCGCCTTGGGACAGATATGCCCGCGACTGAAGGTATCGAGCGGATCGCCCTTGATCGAGGTGATCTGCACCGACGCTTCGGTGGTGGTGGTTTCGATGGTCAGGCCGCAGATGGCCTCGCACAGGTGGCAGGCACGGTGGTGGAGAGTCTTGGTCATGGCCAGTCTCTGTCTTGTTCAAGGCAACCCGGATCGGTTGCGAGAACAAAACTATGGCCCTACGCCGGGCAGCATGCCAGCGACGTTCATCTTGTGAATCGGGGGGCATCAGGCCTGCCGATGGCAGCCCTGAAATCAGGCCGAGGGCAGCATGGGAGCAGGTTGCAACTGGATCTCCTCAATCGTCTCGAGCTGCTCCTGGCCCATATGGACCCCGGTCAGCTCGCCGATCAGGCGCCAATGCTCGTCGAGACCGGAACTGATGGTCGCCATGCGATCGATCATCCGACGACCGGCCGCCCGGGTCACTTCATCTTCGCTGCGCAACAACTCGAACGACATCGAGGTCACGGAGGCGGTCATATGGGTCAGTGCCTGCGCCGTCAGCTTCAGCAATTCCATCAATTGTTGCTCTTTCGATTCCATTCCAAAGCCTCCATGTGTCCGCGGTGACACATTTTACAACCTAGCGGATTAGTTTAGGAAATGTTTCCACACCGGCCATCTTGCACGCCAATACCCCGCCCGGACAGTCAGAAAGCGACCAGGACCCGCCTGCGCCCGTCGCCCTCGATTGCCAAGGGTTCCGGGCACAGTGTACAAAGACCCGCTGTCGCCAGTGGGCCGGCGTGTATCGGACAGGGAAAAGGTCATGCCCAGCAAGACGATGCAGACCTCAACCGCCCTTAAACTAAGCCTCCTATTGGTAACACGCGACATTTTCTTATACGATCGCGTCTTCCCCTATTTCGTCGCCCCGTGCGGCTTACGCCGCAGGTCTCGCCCGTTTTTCCGTAAAACCCGGCTTTGAGTATCTGCGGTCTGTTGCAAAAAGGTAGTTAATGATGAGCGCAAGGCACTTTCTCTCCCTGATGGATTGCACGCCCGAAGAGCTGGTCAGCGTGATTCGTCGAGGCATCGAGCTGAAGGACCTGCGTGACCGCGGCGTACTCTTCGAGCCACTCAAGGGTCGGATTCTCGGGATGATTTTCGAGAAATCCTCGACGCGCACCCGCGTCTCCTTCGAAGCCGGCATGATCCAGCTGGGCGGCCAGGCGATTTTCCTCTCGCCGCGCGACACCCAACTGGGCCGGGGCGAGCCGATCGGCGACAGCGCCATCGTCCTGTCACGCATGCTTGATGTGGTCATGCTCCGCACCTTCAAGCACAGCACCCTGACCGAGTTCGCCGCCAACTCCCGGGTCCCGGTGATCAACGGCCTGTCCGATGACCTGCATCCCTGCCAGTTGCTCGCCGACATGCAGACGTTCCTCGAACATCGCGGCTCGATCCAGGGCAAGACCGTGACCTGGATCGGCGACGGCAACAACATGTGCAACAGCTATATCGAGGCGGCCATCCAGTTCGACTTCCAGCTGCGGGTCAGTTGCCCCGAAGGTTATGACCCCAGCCCGGCGCTGCTGGCCCAGGCCGGCGAGCGGGTCCGACTGGTCCGCGA
This sequence comes from Pseudomonas sp. MWU12-2037, assembly GCF_023242345.1. Classification (NCBI taxonomy): domain Bacteria; kingdom Pseudomonadati; phylum Pseudomonadota; class Gammaproteobacteria; order Pseudomonadales; family Pseudomonadaceae; genus Pseudomonas; species Pseudomonas sp. MWU12-2037. Next base: position 68,926 of record NZ_JALLIZ010000007.1, read on the forward strand.
TCCACGTGAAGCGGTACGCGGCGCGCACCTGGTGAGCACCGATGTCTGGACTTCCATGGGCCAGGAAGAAGAAACCGCCAAGCGCCTGGCCCTGTTCGCGCCCCTGCAAGTCACCCGCGAACTGCTCGACCTGGCCGCGCCCGACGTGCTGTTCCTGCACTGCCTGCCGGCCCACCGGGGTGAGGAAATCAGCCTCGACCTGCTCGACGACCCGCGTTCGGTCGCCTGGGACCAGGCCGAGAACCGCCTGCATGCACAAAAGGCCCTGCTCGAATTCCTGGTTGCGCCGGCGTATCGCCCTGCATGAGTCATTCGCCGCTGTTGAACCTGCATGACCTGGCCTGCGGCTATCAAGCGCAACGGGTCGTGCAGAACCTCAACCTGCACCTCAACAGCGGGGACATCGGTTGCCTGCTCGGTGCGTCCGGGTGCGGCAAGACCACCACCCTGCGAGCCATTGCCGGTTTCGAGCCGGTGCACGAGGGCGAAATCCAGCTGGCGGGCGACGTCATCTCCCGCGCCGGTTTCACCCTCGCGCCGGAGAAACGCCGGATCGGCATGGTGTTCCAGGACTACGCGCTGTTTCCGCACCTGAGCGTCGCCGACAACATCGCCTTCGGCATTCGCCTGCACCCGCGCAAGACTCGGATCACCGAGGAAATGCTCGAGCTGGTCAACCTCAAGGGACTGGGCAAGCGTTATCCCCATGAACTGTCCGGCGGCCAGCAGCAACGGGTGGCCCTGGCCCGCGCCCTGGCGCCGGAGCCGCAACTGCTGTTGCTCGACGAGCCGTTTTCCAACCTCGATGTGGAGTTGCGGCGCAAGCTCAGCCAGGAAGTCCGGGATATCCTCAAGCAGCGCGGCACCAGCGCGATCCTGGTGACCCACGACCAGGAAGAAGCCTTCGCCGTCAGCGACCAGGTCGGTGTGTTCAAGGAGGGCCGTCTGGAACAGTGGGATACGCCCTACAACCTTTATCACCAACCGCAGACGCCTTTCGTCGCGAGCTTTATCGGCCAGGGCTACTTCATTCGTGGGCAGCTGAGCAGCCAGGAGTCAGTGCAGACCGAACTGGGCGTGCTGCGCGGCAATCGGGCCTACGCCTGGCCGCTGGGCGGTGCAGTGGATGTGCTGCTACGGCCGGATGACATCGTCCATGCCCCGGACAGCGCGCTGAAGGCCACGGTCCTCGGCAAGACCTTCCTCGGCGCCTCGACCCTGTATCGCCTGCAACTGCCCAGCGGCAGCCAGCTGGAATCGATTTTCCCCAGTCACGTCGATCACCTGCCGGGAACATCGGTAGGTATTCGCGTGACAGCCGAGCATCTGGTGCTGTTCCAGCCCGCCGCGTAGACCGTGAGCGGGATCAGGCGCGGCCGATATCGGCGAACTTCGCCTGGGTATGCTCGGCCAGCACCGCCGGCGCCAACTCAACTTCCAGGCCACGACGGCCGGCACTGACAAAAATACTCGCGAAGGGCTGCGCGCTCTGGTCGATAAACGTGCGCAAGCGCTTCTTCTGCCCGAGCGGGCTGATCCCACCCAGCAGATAGCCGGTGGCCCGCTGGGCCGCCGCCGGATCCGCCATCTCGACCTTCTTGGCCCCCGCCGCCTGGGCCAGTGCCTTCAGGTCCAGACTTCCGACAACCGGCACTACCGCCACCAGCAATTCGGCCTTTTCCGTACTGGCGAGCAGCGTCTTGAATACCTGCGCCGGAGCCAATCCCAGTTTTTCCGCGGCCTCCAGACCATAAGAAGCGGCTTTCGGATCGTGTTCATAACTGTGTACGCGATGTTCGGCACGAACTTTTTTCAGCAGGTCCAATGCGGGGGTCATGGCAGGTCCAGTCGGCTCGAAAGACAAGGGCGGATTTTAGGCTATTCGCAACGAAAAGGCTCTATGACAGGCCAACCCCAAAGCTTTTCCCATCATCGACAGAGCCAATGAGCGCGCAAAAAGCACCTGAGTCCTACATACAAATCATCCTCATTCACGCAGCGATTCCTCAAAAAGTGGACTATCGTTCATTTTCGACCTTTGACATCAGCGTTTCTTGTCTATATTTTTTCGAAACTGAAGATTACAGTCCTACACTCAGCAGCAACGAGCGGTAAGCCGAAATCAGAGATGGGGATTCCTGAGCTTCGGTGCAAGTCCACGTCCGTCATTGGGACGGACGTCTAACAACAACAAAAATCGAGGTGTCCAATGAGTACCGCTTTGAAACAACCATCGCTCTCGGGCCAATGCATCGCCGAATTCCTCGGCACCGCGCTGTTGATCTTTTTCGGCACCGGCTGTGTTGCCGCGCTCAAGGTCGCGGGTGCCACCTTTGGCCTGTGGGAAATCAGCATCATCTGGGGCATGGGCGTGAGCATGGCGATCTACCTGACCGCCGGCGTTTCCGGCGCTCACCTGAACCCGGCCGTGAGCATTGCGCTGTGCCTGTTCGCCGATTTCGATAAACGCAAACTGCCGTTCTACATCCTTGCCCAGGTCGCCGGGGCCTTCTGTGCCGCCGCGTTGGTTTACACGCTCTACAGCAACCTGTTCTTCGATTTCGAACAAACCCACCATATGATCCGCGGCTCCCAGGCCAGCCTGGAACTGGCATCGGTGTTTTCCACCTACCCCAACCCGGCCCTGAGCACTGCCCAGGCGTTCCTGGTGGAAGTGGTGATCACCGCGATCCTGATGGGCGTGATCATGTCCCTGACCGACGACAACAACGGCCTGCCCAATGGCCCGTTGGCCCCACTGCTGATCGGCCTGCTGATCGCCGTGATCGGCAGCGCGATGGGTCCGTTGACCGGTTTTGCGATGAACCCTGCGCGGGATTTCGGCCCCAAGCTGATGACCTTCCTCTTCGGCTGGGGTGATATCGCCTTCACCGGCGGACGCGACATTCCGTACTTCCTGATTCCGATCTTTGCACCGATTGTCGGTGCCTGCCTGGGCGCCGTGCTGTATCGCGGGATGATTGCCCGCCATCTGCCCAGCGCCCAACCCGCGCTACAGGAAGAACCCGCGACCGCGGCCAAAAAGGTCCAGGCTTCCTGAAACACCTGCAAGATGCCACTCCCTGTGAGCGCCCTTCTCCCTGAGGGCACTCATCCCGGCACTTTTTTTCCCTATATTCATCAAGGCAATCGAAAATGACCGACACTCAGAATAAGAACTACATCATTGCCCTCGACCAGGGTACGACCAGCTCGCGGGCGATCATCTTCGATCGCGACGCCAATGTGGTCGGCACCGCCCAGCGCGAATTCCAGCAGCACTATCCACAAGCCGGCTGGGTCGAACACGACCCGATGGAAATCTTCGCCACCCAGAGCGCGGTCATGGTTGAAGCCCTGGCGCAAGCCGGCCTGCACCACGACCAGGTCGCCGCCATCGGCATCACCAACCAGCGTGAAACCACCGTGGTCTGGGACAAGGTCAGCGGCCGTCCGATCTACAACGCCATCGTCTGGCAGTGCCGTCGCAGCACCGAGATCTGCCAACAGCTCAAGCGCGACGGTCACGAAGAGTACATCCGCGAAACCACCGGCCTGGTCACCGACCCGTACTTCTCCGGCACCAAGCTGAAGTGGATCCTCGACAACGTCGAAGGCAGCCGTGAACGCGCACGCAGCGGCGAGCTGCTGTTCGGCACCATCGACAGCTGGCTGATCTGGAAATTCACCGGCGGCAAGACCCACGTCACCGACTACACCAACGCCTCGCGCACCATGCTCTTCAACATCCACTCCCTGGAATGGGATGCGAAGATGCTGGAGATCCTCGACATTCCCCGGGAAATGCTTCCGGAAGTGAAGTCATCCTCGGAAATCTACGGCCACACCAAGAGCGGCATCGCCATCGGCGGTATCGCCGGCGACCAACAAGCGGCCCTGTTCGGCCAGATGTGCGTGGAGCCGGGCCAGGCGAAAAACACCTACGGCACTGGCTGCTTCCTGCTGATGAACACCGGCACCAAGGCCGTCCGCTCCAAGCACGGCATGCTCACCACCATCGCCTGCGGCCCTCGCGGCGAAGTGGCTTACGCCCTGGAAGGCGCGGTATTCAACGGTGGCTCGACCATCCAATGGCTGCGTGACGAACTGAAGCTGATCAACGACGCCTTCGATACCGAATACTTCGCCAGCAAGGTCAAGGACAGCAACGGCGTGTACCTGGTACCGGCCTTCACCGGCCTGGGCGCTCCGTACTGGGACCCCTATGCCCGTGGCGCACTGTTCGGCCTGACCCGTGGGGTGAAGGTGGATCACATCATTCGTGCCGCCCTGGAGTCGATCGCCTACCAGACCCGCGACGTGCTGGACGCCATGCAACAGGACTCGGGCGAACGCCTCAAGGCCCTGCGCGTGGACGGCGGCGCGGTGGCCAACAACTTCCTGATGCAGTTCCAGGCCGACATTCTCGGGACCCAGGTCGAGCGCCCGCAAATGCGCGAAACCACGGCACTCGGCGCGGCCTACCTGGCCGGCCTGGCGTGCGGTTTCTGGGGCAGTCTGGAAGAGCTGCGGGGCAAGGCGGTGATCGAGCGCGAGTTCGAGCCGCAGCGTCCTGAAGCCGAGAAGGAAAAACTCTACGCCGGCTGGCAGAAAGCGGTTAGCCGTACCCGCGATTGGGAACCGCACGAAGACAGCAACTAAGCCGAACGCTGTTCATTAGGCTGAACACGGCCCTGTAGGAGCAGGGCTTGCCCGCGAAGGCGTCCTTGAAGACGCCAAAAGCTTCGCTGGCAAGCCAGGCTCCTACAGGTTTTGTGGCGCTCCCGAGATCGGACGACGCTCAACAGGCCGCTGAAACAAGAGCGACCTCAACAGCAACAACGTACGACACCCCCACCGCACATCCGCGATTGATTGGCCCCGCAAGTGGCAGACAGGTCCTTCCTGCGGCATGATGGAAGAATTTGTACGGCAGCCCAAAGGACGCCCAATGAATCTGCCTCCCCGCCAGCAACAAATCCTCGAACTGGTCCGCGAACGCGGTTATGTCAGCATCGAGGAAATGGCCCAGCTTTTTGTCGTGACCCCGCAAACCATCCGCCGCGATATCAACCAACTGGCGGACTCCAATCTGCTCCGTCGCTACCACGGTGGCGCGGCCTACGACTCCAGCGTGGAAAACACCGCCTACGCCATGCGCGCCGACCAGATGCGCGATGAAAAACAACGCATAGCCGAAGCCATCGCCGCCCATATCCCCGATCATGCCTCGCTGTTCATCAATATCGGCACCACCACCGAATCCATCGCCCGGGCGCTGCTCAATCACAACCACTTGAAGATCATCACCAACAACCTGCACGTGGCCTCGATCCTCAGCGCCAAGGATGATTTCGAAGTCCAGCTGGCCGGCGGTAACGTGCGCCGTGACGGCGGTGTAGTGGGCCAGGCCAGCGTCGACTTCATCAACCAGTTCAAGGTCGACTTTGCCCTGGTGGGCATCAGCGGCATCGACGAAGACGGCAGCCTGCTGGACTTCGATTACCAGGAAGTGCGGGTTTCCCAGGCGATCATCGCCAATGCGCGCAAGGTCATCCTGGCCGCGGACTCCAGCAAGTTCGGGCGCAATGCCATGGTTCGCCTGGGGCCCATCACCCTGATCGACGCCCTGGTGACCGACCAGGCGCCTGTACCCGCGCTGGCCCAACTGCTGCAGCAGCACAAGATCCGCCTGGAAGTGGTCTGACCCCCTTGTAGGAGCGAGCTTGCTCGCGATGGACGTAAAGACACCGCGATTATTCAGATACCCCGCGTTGGCGTTGGCGACCATCGCGAGCAATCGAGCGTCGACCGGCCGCTCCTACAGTAACAAGGGCGCACCACCTCTCTCGCCCTACAATGTTCGATAATTTTCCTTTCCACCTATCCTGATGGATTTTTTCAATCAGAGTTGACTGGTCGTGAGCACGTTTATCCGCTACTATTTTCGAAAGTGAACATAAATGTTCGAATCCAAATATAGAGAAGACCCTGCGAGGCTCACCGATGAACCCCAGCACCTTGCCTGCCCCACCCCTTGCCGAGCTCTATGACATCGCCGTGATTGGCGGTGGTATCAATGGTGTCGGGATTGCCGCGGACGCAGCCGGTCGCGGTCTCTCGGTGTTCCTTTGCGAAAAGGACGACCTGGCCAGCCACACCTCCTCGGCCAGCAGCAAGCTGATCCACGGTGGCCTGCGCTACCTGGAACACTACGAATTCCGCCTGGTGCGCGAAGCCCTGGCCGAACGTGAGGTGCTGCTCGCCAAGGCCCCGCATATCGTCAAGCCGATGCGTTTCGTCCTGCCCCATCGTCCGCACCTGCGTCCGGCCTGGATGATTCGTGCCGGCCTGTTCCTGTATGACCACCTGGGCAAGCGCGAGAAACTCGCCGGTTCGAAAAGCCTGAAGTTCGGCGCCGACAGTGCGCTCAAGGCGGAAATCACCAAGGGTTTCGAATACTCCGATTGCTGGGTCGACGACGCGCGCCTGGTGGTGCTCAATGCCATGGCCGCGCGGGAGAACGGCGCCCATGTGCACACCCGCACCCGCTGCGTCAGCGCCCGTCGCGGCAATGGCCTGTGGCATCTGGAGATGGAACACGGCAATGGCATGCGTTTCTCGATCCAGGCCAAGGCCCTGGTCAACGCGGCCGGCCCCTGGGTCGCCAAGTTCATCAAGGACGACCTGAAGCTGGAATCGCCCTACGGCATCCGCCTGATCCAGGGCAGCCACCTGATCGTGCCCCGGCTGTACGAAGGCGAACACGCGCACATCCTGCAGAACGAGGACCAGCGCATCGTCTTCACCATTCCGTACCTGGACCGTTTCACCCTGATCGGCACCACCGACCGCGAATACCAGGGCGACCCGGCCAAGGTCAGTATCACCGAAGCCGAAACCGACTACCTGCTCAAGGTGGTCAACGCACACTTCAAGAAGCAGCTGGCCCGTAGCGATATCCTGCACAGCTATTCCGGCGTCCGGCCGTTGTGCAACGACGAGTCCGACAACCCTTCGGCGGTGACTCGCGATTACACCCTGGCGCTCTCCGGCGGCAACGATGAAGCCCCGCTGCTGTCGGTGTTCGGCGGCAAGCTGACCACCTACCGCAAGCTCGCCGAATCGGCGCTGGCCCAGCTGGCGCCGTTCTTCAAGAACATGAAACCGAGCTGGACCGCCACCTCGACCTTGCCCGGCGGCGAAGACATGACCACGCGCCAGGCCCTGAGCCACGAGATCCGTACCCGCTTCGACTGGATTCCAACCGAGATCGCCCGGCGCTGGGCGAGCACCTACGGCAGCCGCACCTGGCGCCTGCTGGAGGGCGTGCAGAACCTGAGCGACCTGGGCGAACACCTGGGTGGCGGCCTCTATACCCGCGAAGTCGATTACCTGTGCAGCGAAGAGTGGGCCTGCGCGGCCGTGGATATCCTGTGGCGGCGCAGCAAGCTGGGCCTGTTCACCACGGCGGCCGAGCAGCAACAGTTGCAGCACTATCTGGACAAGGTCGAGCAGCACCGCGGCAAGATCGAAGCGGCCTGATTTCGGGCACGTCTCAAAGCCGCCAAGAGCTTCGTCGGAACGCCGCCCGGACCAAGCCCTGCTCCTACAGTTCATCGTCGTTCACCCATTTTGTGTACGACACCACATTGTAGGAGCAGGGCTTGCCCGCGAAGAGGCCCTTGCGATCACCAACCCCCTCAAAAACAAGCCCCTTCCTACAGCCCCTTCCCATTCGGTTTTCCGAACAGCCCTTCGCCAACCATTCGGCAAACCGGACGCCAGACGCTCCGAAACCTCTCGAAACAATCAGATTCCCCTTTAAAATCAATGACTAAAACCTCACCCCCAAGCCTGGCATGAGTCGTGCTCTACACTCGATACCGAATGCTCAGGCCGCCCTTGGGGTCGGATGAGCGCTTCGAAGTACCCGAGAGTCGGCTGACCGACTCCATAAGAAAAACAATCTCGAGGAAACCATCTGATGCGCATCGTTCCCCAGCTTCTGGGCGCAGCTATCGCTGTTGCTCTGATCAGTACTCCAGTTTTCGCCGCTGAACTGACCGGCACCCTGAAGAAGATCAAAGAGTCCGGCACCATCACCCTCGGGCATCGCGACAGCTCCATTCCGTTCTCCTACATCGCGGATGCGTCCGGCAAGCCAGTGGGCTACTCCCACGATATCCAGCTGGCCATCGTCGAAGGCATCAAGAAAGACCTCGACATGCCAGACCTCAAGGTCAAGTACAACCTGGTCACTTCCCAAACCCGTATCCCGCTGGTGCAGAACGGCACCGTCGACGTCGAGTGTGGTTCCACCACCAACAACGCCGAACGCGGCCAGCAAGTGGACTTCTCGGTCGGCATCTTCGAAATCGGCACCCGCCTGCTGTCGAAGAAAGACTCCACCTACAAGGACTTCGCCGACCTCAAGGGCAAGAACGTCGTGACCACCGCCGGCACCACGTCCGAGCGCATCATCAAGGCGATGAACGCCGACAAGCAGATGGGCATGAACGTTATCTCCGCCAAGGACCATGGCGAAGCCTTCAACATGCTCGAAAGCGGCCGCGCCGTGGCCTTCATGATGGACGACGCATTGCTCGCAGGGGAAATGGCCAAGGCCAAGAAGCCTGATGACTGGGCCGTGACCGGTACCCCACAGTCCTACGAAATCTATGGTTGCATGGTCCGCAAGGACGACCCGGCCTTCAAGAAAGCCGTGGATGACGCCATCGTTGCAACCTACAAGTCCGGCGAGATCAACAAGATCTACGCCAAGTGGTTCACCCAGCCGATTCCACCAAAAGGCCTGAACCTGAACTTCCCGATGAGCGAAGAGCTCAAGGCCCTGCTGGCCAATCCGAACGACAAGCCAGCACCGGACAAAAAGATCTGATGCACCTCTGAGCGAACTCCCGGTGGCACGAACGCATATCCGGGAGTTTGTTGATACCTGCTGTACTGGCTTCTTCTATTGAGATGGGAAAGACACTCGGACCGCGAGCGGAACGTGTGTGCCTGACGAAGCACGTCAGGCGGGGCGGAGTCCCGGGAAGCACGTGCGTGACCACTGATTGATCCGAGGGGAGACCCGAATGAATTACAACTGGGACTGGGGCGTGTTCTTCAAGTCCACCGGAGTGGGCAGCGAGACCTATCTCGACTGGTTCATCTCCGGACTGGGCTGGACCATCGCCATCGCCGTGGTGGCCTGGATCGTTGCACTGATCCTCGGCTCGCTGCTGGGCGTGATGCGTACCGTACCGAACCGCGTGGTATCGGGCATTGCCACGGTCTACGTGGAAATCTTCCGCAACGTGCCGCTGCTGGTGCAACTGTTCATCTGGTACTTCCTGATACCCGATCTGCTGCCGCAAAACCTGCAGGACTGGTACAAACAGGACCTCAATCCGACCACCTCGGCCTACCTGAGCGTCGTCGTCTGCCTGGGCCTGTTCACCGCCGCCCGGGTCTGCGAACAAGTCCGCACCGGCATCCAGGCGCTGCCTCGCGGCCAGGAATCGGCGGCCCGCGCCATGGGTTTCAAGCTGCCGCAGATCTACTGGAACGTGCTGCTGCCGCAAGCCTACCGGATCATCATTCCGCCGCTCACCTCGGAATTCCTCAACGTCTTCAAGAACTCCTCCGTGGCCTCGCTGATCGGCTTGATGGAACTGCTCGCGCAGACCAAGCAGACCGCCGAGTTCTCCGCCAACCTGTTCGAAGCCTTCACCCTGGCGACGCTGATCTACTTCACCCTGAACATGAGCCTGATGTTGCTGATGCGCCTGGTCGAGAAGAAAGTCGCGGTGCCCGGCCTGATCTCCGTGGGGGGTAAATAATGGACTTCGATTTCAGTGGCATCGTCCCGGCCATTCCGGGTCTCTGGAACGGCATGCTGATGACCCTGCAACTGATGGTGCTGGGTGTCGTCGGCGGCCTGGTCATCGGTACGCTCCTGGCCTTGATGCGCTTGTCTTCGAACAAGTTGCTGGCCAACGTCGCCGGTGCCTACGTCAACTACTTCCGCTCGATCCCGCTGCTGCTGGTGATCACCTGGTTCTACCTGGCGGTACCCTTCGTCCTGCGCTGGATCACCGGAGAAGACACGCCGATCGGCGCGTTCGCCTCTTGCATCGTGGCCTTCATGATGTTCGAAGCGGCGTACTTCTGCGAAATCGTCCGCGCCGGCGTGCAGTCGATCGCCAAGGGCCAGATGGGCGCCGCCCAGGCCCTGGGCATGAGCTATGGCCAGACCATGCGCCTGATCATCCTGCCCCAGGCGTTCCGCAAGATGACCCCGCTGCTGTTGCAGCAGAGCATCATCCTGTTCCAGGACACGTCGCTGGTCTACACCGTTGGCCTGGTGGATTTCCTCAACGCCTCGCGCTCGAGCGGCGACATCATCGGCCGTTCCAATGAATTCCTGATCTTCGCAGGTCTGGTCTACTTCACAATCAGCTTTGCCGCCTCGCTGCTGGTCAAGCGTCTGCAAAAAAGGTTTGCCGTATGATCTCTATCAAGAACATCAACAAGTGGTATGGCGACTTCCAGGTGCTGACCGATTGCAGCACCGAGGTCAGCAAGGGTGAAGTGGTGGTGGTCTGCGGTCCTTCGGGCTCGGGCAAGTCCACCCTGATCAAATGCGTGAACGCCCTGGAACCCTTCCAGAAAGGCGACATCGTGGTCGACGGCACCTCCATCGCCGACCCGAAGACCAACCTGCCGAAGCTGCGTTCGCGGGTCGGCATGGTGTTCCAGCATTTCGAGCTGTTCCCGCACCTGACCATCACCGAAAACCTGACCATCGCGCAGATCAAGGTCCTCGGCCGCAGCAAGGAAGAAGCGACCAGCAAAGGCCTGCAACTGCTGGATCGCGTCGGTCTGTCGGCCCACGCCCACAAGCACCCGGGGCAACTCTCCGGCGGCCAGCAACAGCGCGTGGCGATTGCCCGTGCCCTGGCGATGGACCCGGTGGTGATGCTGTTCGACGAACCGACCTCGGCCCTCGACCCGGAAATGGTCAACGAAGTGCTCGACGTGATGGTGCAACTGGCCCAGGAAGGCATGACCATGATGTGCGTGACCCACGAAATGGGCTTTGCCCGCAAGGTCGCCAGCCGTGTGATCTTCATGGACCAGGGCAAGATCATCGAGGACTGCAACAAGGACGAGTTCTTCGGCGACATCAGTGCCCGTTCGGAACGTGCGCAGCATTTCCTCGAGAAGATCCTGCAGCACTAAAACCCCAGCCCCCCCTGTAGGAGTCGAGCTTGCTCGCGATGGACGTCAACGATAACACGGGGTACCTGATGCCCCATGGCGCCTGCTCCACCATCGCGAGCAAGCTCGCTCCTACAGGGTTCAGGTGATGGCCGTGCAGACACGCGGTCTGGTTGACCCAAGGCAAACGTGATGAAATGCGACCCCAACCTCTATCGCGCGACGCCGCCCTCATTCGCAGTGAAACCCCGCCTGATCCGCCAACTGTTCCTGCCGCCCCTGATCATCCTGCTGATGATCGGCCTGGGCTACGCCGGCTATCGCATCAGCGAACACTATGGCATCCGCACCCTCAGCGAAAACGGCGAACGCCAGCTGGAGCTGCACGCCCGCACCGTCGAAAGCGAGATCAGCAAGTACACCTACCTGCCCAGCCTGCTGGAGCTTGAATCCAGCGTCTCGGCCCTGCTCAAGGAGCCCGACGCCGAACACCGCCAGGCGGTCAACGCCTACCTCGAAGGCCTGAACCGGCGCAGCCGCAGTCGGGCCATCTATGTCATGGACACCAGCGGTCGGGTATTGGCCACCAGCAACTGGCGCGATGCCGACAGTTACCTCGGTGAAGACCTGTCCTTTCGCGCCTATTTCCAGGACGCCGTGCGCGGTCTGCCGGGGCGTTTCTACGGGATCGGCAGCACCAGCGGCGAACCCGGCTATTACCTGGCCCACGGCCTGGAAGAACAAGGCAAGATCATCGGCGTAGCCGTGATCAAGGTCCGTCTCGAAGCCCTTGAAGAGCGCTGGCAACGGGCCCGCCTGGAAGCTTTTGTCACGGACGAGAACGGCATCATCATCCTCTCCAGCGACCCGGCCCGACGCCTCAAGTCCGTGCGCCCGCTGACCCCGGAGATCAAGGAACGCCTGGCCCGCAGCCTGCAATATTACTGGTGGCCGCTGAACGAACTGCAACCCCTGGCCCGCGAACGCCTGGCCGAGGGCGTCGAAACCCTGACCTTCCCGGCCAACACCGAGCTGGCCAAGGACGGCGACAGCGTCAGCTACCTGGCCCAGACCCGGCGCCTGAGCGACACGCCCTGGCATCTCACCCTGCTCACCCCCTTGCAGGACCTGCGCCGCGAAGCCGCCAACCAGGGCATGCTGGTGGCCGTGGCCTTTGCCCTGGTGGCCTTCCTGCTGATCGCCTGGAACGAACGGCGCAAGGTCATCGCCACCCGCCTGGCCGCCCGCGAAGCCCTGCAGGAAGCCAACAGCCAGCTGGAACGACGGATCGCCGAGCGCACGGTCGACCTGCGCGCCAGCAATGATCGGCTCAAGGACCAGATCCGCGAACGGCGCCAGGCCGAGGAAACCCTGCGCCGCGCCCAGGACGAACTGGTCCAGGCCGGCAAGCTGGCCGCCATCGGCCAGATGTCCACCAGCATCGCCCATGAACTCAACCAGCCGCTGGCCGCGTTGCGCACCCTGTCCGGCAATACCGTGCGTTTCCTCGAACGCGGCGAACTGGACACCGCCAGCACCAACCTGCGCACCATCAACGACCTGATCGACCGCATGGGCCGGATCACCGCCAGCCTGCGCGCCTTTGCCCGGCGCGGTGACGACAAGGGCGAGTCGAGCCTGGCCAAGGCCGTCGACGCCTCCCTGCAGGTCCTCGGCAGCCGGGTCGAAACCCTGCACCTGGAAGTCCATCGCGACTTCGACGACGTGCAACTGGCCATCGACCAGACCCGCCTGGAGCAGATCCTGGTCAACCTGGTCGGCAACGCCCTCGACGCCATGCAGGCCCAACCGCTGCCGGAACTGTGGCTGGAAGGCGACTTCGTCGAAGGCAAATACCGCCTGCTGGTACGCGACAACGGCCATGGCATCGAGCCTGAGGCGCGCAAGCACCTGTTCGAACCCTTCTTCACCACCAAGCCGGGAGAACAGGGCCTCGGCCTCGGCCTGACCCTCTCCGCCAGCCTCGCGGCGGCGGCCGGCGGCCACCTCGGGGTCGAACACCCCCTCACGGGCGGTACCGCCTTCGTCCTCACTTTACCGCGGGTCAACCCTGCCAAGGCCGAGCCGATATGAACAACGACCTCACTGTCCTGATTGTCGAGGACGACCCCCATGTCCTGCTCGGCTGCCAGCAGGCGCTGTCCCTGGAAGATATCCCCAGCGAAGGCGTCGGCAGTGCCGAGGAAGCCCTGGCACGGATCGGCGACAACTTCCCCGGAATCGTCATCAGCGACATCCGCCTGCCGGGCATCGACGGCCTGGAGCTGTTGACCCGGCTCAAGGCTCGCGACAGCAGCCTGCCGGTGGTGCTGATTACCGGCCACGGCGATATCTCCATGGCTGTCGGCGCCATGCGCAACGGCGCCTATGACTTCATGGAAAAGCCCTTTTCCCCCGAGCGCCTGGTGGACGTCGCCCGCCGTGCCCTGGAGCAACGCGGCCTGGCCCGGGAAGTCTGGTCGTTGCGCCGGCAACTGGCCGAGCGCGACTCGCTGGAGGGCCGGATCATTGGCCGCTCGCCGGCCATGCAGAACCTGCGGGAACTGATCGCCAATGTCGCCGATACCTCGGCCAACGTGCTGATCGAAGGCGAGACCGGCACCGGCAAGGAACTGGTTGCCCGCTGCCTGCATGACTTCAGCCGGCGCAAGTCGCAACAGTTCGTCGCGCTCAACTGCGGCGGGCTGCCGGAGAACCTGTTCGAAAGTGAAATCTTCGGCCACGAGGCCAATGCCTTCACCGGTGCCGGCAAACGCCGCATCGGCAAAATCGAGCACGCCCATGGCGGTACGCTGTTCCTCGACGAAGTGGAAAGCATGCCGATCCCCATGCAGATCAAACTGCTGCGGGTCTTGCAGGAGCGCACCCTGGAACGCCTGGGCTCGAACCAGAGCGTGGCCGTCGATTGCCGCGTTATCGCCGCCACCAAGTTCGACCTCGACGAAAGGGGCCGCGCCGGCGAGTTTCGCAGCGACCTGTATTACCGGCTGAACGTGGTGACCCTGGAGCTACCGCCCCTGCGCGAGCGGCGCGAAGACATCCTGCAATTGTTCGAACACTTCCTGCAGCAGTCCTCCCTGCGTTTCGACCGTATCGCGCCGGAGCTGGACAACCAGACCTTGTCCAGCCTCATGAGCCACGACTGGCCGGGCAATGTGCGCGAACTGCGCAACGTCGCCGAGCGCTTCGCCCTCGGCCTGCCGCCCTTCAAGAAAGCCGGCGCGCAAAGCGGCGGCGGGCTGGGCTTTGCCGAAGCGGTGGAAGCCTTCGAGCGTAACCTGCTCAACGAGGCCCTGCAGCGCAGCGGCGGCAACCTGAGCCAGGCCAGCCACGAACTGGGCATGGCCAAGACCACCTTGTTCGACAAGGTCAAGAAGTACGGTTTGAGTCACTGACGGCGAGCAAGCAAGATGGATTTACTGTTGAAAGCCGCCCTCGGCGCCCTGGTCGTGGTACTACTCGCCGCCCTGTCGAAAACCCGCAATTACTACATTGCCGGGCTGGTGCCGTTGTTCCCGACCTTTGCCCTGATCGCGCACTACATCGTCGGCAAGGGTCGTTCGATCGATGATCTGAAAACCACCATCCTGTTCGGCATGTGGTCGATCATTCCCTACTTCATCTACCTGGCGACCCTGTATGTGCTGGTGGACCGGCTGCGCCTGGAGACATCGCTGGCCCTGGCGGTACTCGCCTGGTTGCTGGCGGCCAGTGTGCTGGTCAGCCTCTGGCTGCGTTTTCACGGCTGATCCGCCGCCCTCGCCCGGCGCCCCATCCGCTTTGTGCTGGCCTGTCCTTTGCATTTGCCGGCAAAGCCCTTACGCTGTGCGCCTTCATGGACGCTGCAGCGAAGCCGAGCGACTGTGCAATCCGGCGCGCCATAAAGCGTTGACCCTGCTGTTCTAGGAGCTGTTTCCGTGACCCTTGGCGTTTTTTTGCTGGTACTTTTTTCCGTTGTCCTGGACGTGATCGGCCAGCTCTGTTTCAAGATGGGCCTGGACCGTCTGCCGGAGCTGGAGGGTGGCTTCAGGCTGAAAGCCTTCTGGGGCCAGGTGTTCAACGCCCCCCTGCTGTGGTGCGGGATCGGTTCTTATGTCATCGAGTTTTTTGTCTGGATCGAAGCCCTGTCCCGGGCACCCTTGAGCCTGGTGTTTCCCATCGGGGCCCTGGCCTATTGCGGCGTGGTGCTGGCCGGCAAGATGGTGCTGGGCGAGACCGTCAGCCGCCGCCGCTGGCTCGGCACGCTGGTGATCACCGCCGGCGTGATGCTGGTGGCCATTTCCGGCGCTTGAGGGCTCCATTCATGTTCGAAGGAAATTGTTGATGAGCGGTTCAAAACACATTGATTGGCTGCACGGGCGCTTCGGCACCATCGTGCTCTGGGCCTTGCTGATCGCTTGCGAAAGCGGCGGACAGATCGCCACCAAAGTCGGCGGCGATCAACTCGGGCAGACCGATTTCAGTTTGCAATGGCTGCACGCGGTACTGCTCAACCCGGGTGTCTGGGTGGCGGTAGCCTGTTATATCGGGGCGTTTTTCGTCTGGATGCTGATTCTGCGACGCAGCACGCTGTCGTTGGCGTTTCCGCTGAGTTCGCTGGTGTTTGTCGCGGTGCTGCTGGCGTCCTGGCTGGGGCTGAACGAGCAGATCAGCCTGCTGCACTGGATCGGTGTGGCGGTGATTATCGGCGGGATTGCGTTGCTGGCAGAAGGTGAGAAAAACTAGCCGGAAATGGCGGTGAATGTCGCAGCGCTATCGCCAGCAAGCTGGCTCCTACAGATCCGAGTCACGCCGCATATTATGCGTCGTGCCCAAAACCCTGTAGGAGCCAGCTTGCTGGCGATGGCGTCATTGAATATGACATCGCCATCCCGGCGCCAGCGCCTACAAAAGAAGGTCAGGCCTCAGAACTTGTAGCTGATCGCCGTCTGGATCTGCCCCTGGTCGCTGTCGCCCTTCTGCTTGACGATGCTGCTGTCGGCCGCCGAGCCCACCAGGTGAATCCAGCTGGCACTGGTCATCAGCGACCAGTTGCCGCCCAGGGGGATGGCAAAGCTCTGGGTCAGGGTCAGGTTCTGGAAACCACCGCCGGCGTGATACTGGCGGATCCCCGAGTCCTGCGCCTCCTGGGCACTCACACCGAAGAACGTCTGTGCCTGGCGCTCATCGGCATAGTGCGCGGTGAAATTGCTCCGGCCGATAATCCCCATGCCCAACGGATAGCCCAGCTCTCCACCCAAACGCCCGAGCAGGCCGCCCTGGCCGCTACCGCCGCCGACGGCACTGCCCAGCTCGGCGAACAACCGCCAGAAGTCGGCCGGTGCGTATTCCACGAAACCACCCACCACGCCCATGTCCGGCACATCGCGCAAACCGCGCAACGAGCCGTTGGAGTTGCGCCCGGGCACGTAATTGGCGAAAGGCCCGATGCTGAAACCGTTGGCCTTGAACGCGTCCCAGGTCAGGCCGTCATCACCACTGAGGCTGACATTGCCCCAGTCCAGGTCCACATAAGGCAGTGGCGTCACTTCATAACGGCTGCCCGACGGATCATAGGGCTGATAGCCCACCCCAACCCCCACTTGCCCGGTCGGACCTTCATCAGCCAGGGCCACGTGGCTCCAGCCAGCCAGGGAAAAAAGGCCGGCCAGCAGCAATGAGGAGGAGAGACGAATCATGAAAGTGTCCTTGTAGATACATGCCTTCGCGTTCACAAACACGACTTTTTGTAGGCGAGCACTGATGTTGTTTGTAGGAAGCTACAATTTTTGTAGCTCCATGTACGAAACCCGATACATATAACGGATATATTCCACGAGAATACCGGATTTGAGCACTTGGCACACTCCGTGCTCTGCGTAGGGCATGCGCAGTGTGCGCTCTTATTCAACAGGTACAAGTAGATGATGCACTGGCATATCGTGTGTGATTTCGATGGGACCATCTCCCGCACCGACGCGATCGACAACATCCTTGAGCGTTTCGCCGACCCGAGCTGGGAAAGCATCGAGCAAGAGTGGCTGGACGGTCATATCGGTTCGCGTGAATGCCTCAGCCGCCAACTGGCGCTGGTCAAGGCTTCGCCGGCTGACTTGCTGGCGTACTTCGACACCATCGATATCGACCCGGACTTCCCGGACTTCGTCGATCATGTCATGGGCCTGGGCGCTTCCATCGAAGTGGTCAGCGACGGCATCGAACAAGGCATCGCGCGGATCCTCTCGCGCAACTACGTGACCTTGCTGCCGATCCTCGCCAACCGCCTGCGCCAGGTCGACCACAATAGCTGGCGCATCGATTTCCCGTATTCCAGCGACGCCTGCCGCGCCGCCTCCGGCAACTGCAAATGCAAGTCCGCGCCCAAGGGCAAACGCATCCTGGTGATCGGTGACGGTCAATCGGACATGTGCGTGGCCGGCACCGCCGACTTCGTTTTCGCCAAGGGCCGCCTGGCCGAGCATTGCGAACGCAACAACATTCCTTACGCGCGCTTCGACTCCTTCGCCGAGCTGCCGGCCATGCTGGCCCTGCTGCCGAACGACATCGCGGCGAACGCCGGCAACTACTCTATCGATCTTGAACAACAGGAACTCTTCCACCATGTCTGATATTCGTATCGCTACAGCCGAAGACCAGGTGCTTCTGGAAAAAGAAGCCAAATATTGCTCCTACGGCGATACAGTTCACTACATCGAACCACCGCGCATTTTCAGCCGCTGCGAAGGTTCCTACGTCTGGGACACCGAAGACCAAGCTTACCTCGACCTGCAAATGTGGTACTCGGCGGTCAACTTCGGCTACGCCAACCCACGTCTGAACAACGCCCTGAAAAAGCAGATCGACACCCTGCCGCAGATCGCCAGCCAGTACTTGCACAAAGGCAAGATCGAACTGTCGGAAATGATCGCGGTCGACGCCAAGAACAAGTTCGGCCTCGACGGTCGCGTGCACTTCAACGTCGGTGGTTCGCAGTCCATCGAAGACTCGCTGAAAGTCGTGCGTAACGCCACCAACGGCAAGAGCCTGATGTTCGCCTTCGAAGGCGGCTACCACGGCCGGACCCTGGGCGCGTCCTCGATCACTTCGAGCTACCGCTACCGTCGCCGCTACGGCCACTTCGGCGAGCGCGCACAGTTCATCCCGTTCCCGTACCACTTCCGCGGCCCGAAAGGCATGACCAAGGAAGAATACGGCAGCCACTGCGTGCAGCAGTTCGCCCGCCTGTTCGAAACCGAATACAACGGTGTCTGGGACCCGAAAGTCGGTAGCAGCGAATACGCCGCGTTCTACGTCGAGCCGATCCAGGGCACCGGCGGCTACGTGATCCCGCCGATGAACTTCTACAGCGAGCTGAAGCAGGTCCTCGACCAGCACGGCATCCTGATGGTCGTCGACGAAATCCAGATGGGTTTCTGGCGTACCGGCAAGCTGTGGTCGATCGAACACTTCGACGTCAAGCCGGACGTGATCGTCTTCGGCAAGGCGCTGACCAACGGCCTGAACCCGCTGGGCGGCATCTGGGCCCGTGAAGAGCTGATCAACCCGAAGATCTTCCCACCAGGCTCCACCCACTCCACCTTCGCCTCGAACCCACTGGGTACGGCCGTTGGCTTGGAAATGTTCAAAATGACCAGCGAAGTCGACTACGGCGCGATGGTCATGGCCAAGGGCAAGTACTTCCTCGAAGGCCTGCAAGAGCTGCAGAAACGCTTCCCGATCATCGGCGACGTCGATGGCCTGGGCCTGGCCCTGCGCTGCGAAATCTGCACCACCGACGGCTTCACCCCGGACAAGGCCACCCTGGACTACATGGTCGAGGAAGGCATGAAGGGCGACATGGTGGTTGACGGTCAGAAACTCGGCCTGATCCTCGACGTCGGCGGCTACTACAAGAACGTGATCACCCTGGCACCGTCGCTGGAAATCAGCTACCCGGAAATCGACCTGGGTCTGAAACTGCTCGAGCAGCTGCTGAACCGAGCCATGAAGCGGTGAACATGACACCTATCGATCTGGGCGAAGGTGATGCTGGCTTCGTACTCGGCTCGGGTCCGGTCGGGATCTTGTTGATCCACGGCCTGACCGGCACCCCGACGGAACTCCGTCGGGTGGCCCAGGGCCTGGCCAAGAAGGGCAACTGCACGGTTTACGTGCCGACCCTGGCCGGGCACTGCGGCGGTAACGAAGACCTGCAGGCCACCGGCTGGCTGGACTGGTATGAAGGCGTACGCAAGACATTCGTGGCGGTGAAAGAGCGCCACGAACAGGTTTTCGTCGGCGGTCTGTCCATGGGCGCGGTGATGTCCATGTACATGGCCTCCGAACACCCGGGCCAGATCGCCGGGCTGCTGATGTACTCGACGACCCTGCGCTACGACGGCTGGAGCATTCACAAGCTGGCATTCCTGACGCCGTTGCTGATGAAGATTCCGTTCGGCGTGCACATCTGCCGTTTCGAGGAAAAGCCGCCCTATGGCATCAAGAACGAACGCCTGCGGGCCATCGTCGAGCGCCAGATGAAAGCCGGCCAGAGCAGCGATGCCGGGCTGTTGACCATGGAAGGCATCACCGTGCGCGAACTGCACCGGATGAACGCCGTGGTCATGCGCCGCATGCCGTCGATCAAGACCCCGGCCCTGGTGATCCACTCCATCGAGGACGACATCACCAGCCCATGGAACGCCGACTACGTCGAGCGTCACCTGGGCGGTCCGGTGACCAAGGTCATGCTCGACAACTGCTATCACATGATCACCGTCGATCTGCAATACAAGGAAGTGATCGAGCTGAGCGCCGACTACGTCGAGCGTTTGAGCGGCATCTCGAGCGAGCCTGAAGCACAGCGGCAACAGGCCTAAGGAAAGACCCGTGATCAGCGCCCAAGCCTTCTCGACCATCGAGGCTATCGACCGTAACGCCTGGAACGATTGCTTTGTCGGCGTCCTGGAGAATTGGGAGTATTACCTGGCGGTGGAGAAAGCCGGCATCGAAGACTTTGAATGGCGCTACCTGGCGCTGTTCGAAGACGACCGTTTGCTGGCCGTCGCCCCCGCCTTCCTGACTTCCTACAAACTCGACACCACGGTGCAGGGTTTGGTCAAACGCATCACCGGCTGGATCAATCGATTCCTGCCGGGATTGCTGAAATTTCCGCTCTACGCCATCGGCTCGCCGGTGGCGGAGCGCTGCACGGCCGGAACGGCCAGCCATGTACCGCCGGCACGGCGCCAGGCCCTGCTCGAACAGCTGCTCGCCCTGGCCCACGCTGACGCCCGGCAATTGGGTATCCGCCTGATCGCCGTCAAGGACGCCCCCAGCGACGACAACGACTGGCGCCGCAGCTGCAAGGCCGCCGGCTACCAGGCCATGCCCAGCCTGCCCAACGCGCTGCTGCCGATCCCGTTCGGCTCCATCGACGCCTACCTGGGGACCCTGGACAAGGCAACCCGCAAGGACCTGCGGCGCAAACTGCGGGCGCCCGGACCGCGAATCGAATGGCGACACAATATCGACGATGTGCTGCCACGGATCATGGAGCTGTACCAGGCCACGTTGGCGCGCAGCGAGTTGCAATTCGAGCGGCTGCCGGCGGGTTACTTCACCCATGTACTCGAACACATGGACGAACGCGCGGCCTGTGTCCTGTACTGGGCCGGCGAGCGCCTCGTGGCGTTCAACCTGGTGCTGTTCGACGGCGACCGCCTGATCGACAAGTTTTTCGGTCATGAGGTGAACCAAAGCCGCGAACCCAATCTCTATTTCCGCAATTGGCTGGCCAATGTCGATTACTGCATTCGCCACCAGATCCCGGTCTACGAGTCCGGGCAAGCCGGTTATGCCAGCAAGATTCGCCTGGGCTGCAGCTTCCAGGGCAATAATATGTTTTTCCACCATCGCAACTGGCTGGTCAACAATGTCCTCAGAGGGGTCAAACTGTTGGTTCGCCCGGATCGATTCGACCCTGCCATGTCTGCTGCGATAAGCGAAACCTGATGACCAACACGCCAGAACGCCGCCGAAAACGACGCCCCCTCTCGATCTCGCGCTGGAGCGTGCAACGCAAGTTGCTGCTGGCGTTCTGGCTGGTCAGCGTAGTGCCGACCATGATTGCCGCGGAACTGGCGGCCACGACGCTGTCGCAGATTTTCGACAGTAACGTGCGCATCTGGCTGCAAGAGTCGACCAAGGTGGTCAAGGACGAGATCAGCGAGATCAAGCGTTCCAACGCCCGCGTCGCGCAGTTGTTCCTGCTCTACACCCGGCCGCCCAGTTCGCACCGCGCCGCCAAGCACGACAAGCTGACCGCCGACATCGCCGACGCCATGGGCATCGACCTGGTGGCGCTGGTGCGCAACCAGGACCACAAGGTGGTCTTCACCACCCAGCCGGATGATATCGTCTCGCAGATCAGTACCGCGCCCAACGCGGTGTTGCAGACCATTCAGATCGCTGGCGTGACCACCGGCGTGGTGGTCTCGACCTTCGACACCACCCAGGACGGCGTCGACTACCAGATGGTCATCGCCACCTACCTGGACAGCAGTTTCCTCAACAGCGTCGCCGATGTGCACTCCCTGGATCTGCGCCTGTACCTGGCCAACCCCCAGGGTTTTTCCGAGATATTCTCCACCCAGCGCTTCGAAGATCACCCCAGCAACGTGCCTGACAGCATCACCGACGTTCTGCGCGACACCCGCCAGCCCAGTGAAGTCTTCACCAACCGCTACAGCGGCCTGTACTGGCCGATCTTCAACGACACCGGCGACCTGCAGGGGGTGATTTTCAGCGGCCTGCTGCGCCATACCAGCCTGGTGGGCCTGGTCAACCAGAGCAACCTGTTCATCCTGATCTTCATGCTGGGTTCGGTGCTATCGCTGAGTGTCGGCTGGCTGGTCTCGCGGCGCCTGACCCTGCCCTTGCGCGGCCTGGCCGAAGGCGTCAGCGCGGTGATTTCCGGCGACTACAGCAAGCGTATCCCGGTGACCGGCAGCGACGAGCTGTCGGAACTGAGCAACACCTTCAACCACATGACCGAACGCCTGGGCGAGCTGCATCACCTCGAAGCCCAGCTGCGCCGCCGCGACCGCTTGCACGCCCTGGGCGAAGTCGCCATGGGCCTGGCCCACGAAATCCGCAACCCGCTGGGCATCATCAAGACCGCCACGCAGTTGCTGCACCGCCGCGCCAACCTGCCGGACACCGACAAGCGGCACCTGGAATACGTGATCAGCGAGGTCTCGCGGATCAACGACCTGATCACCGAATTCCTCGATTTCGCCAAGCCCAGCGCACCGATTCGCGCGCTCTACCCGGCCCGCGAGCTGGCCGAGGAAATCCTCGGTTTCTGCGCTCCGGAACTGGCGATCCACAATATCGACGCGCAGATCGACGACCAGGCGCCCGGCGCCACCCTGTATGCCGACTCCCGGCAGTTGAAACAGGCCTGCCTGAACCTGATCCTCAATGCCATCGACGCCATGCCCAAGGGCGGGCGCCTGACCATTGGCATTGCCAAAGACCCGCGCTATACCATCATCAGTGTCACCGATACCGGGCAGGGCATCGAGCCGGACATGATCGAGCGCATTTTCACGCCGTTCGTCACCACCAAGGCCTCGGGCACCGGCCTGGGCCTGGCGAAGGTCTATTCGATCATGGAGAACCATGACGGGCGCATCGAGTGCATCAGCGAAAAAGATGCCGGCGCGACCTTCAACCTGTACATTCCGGCCCATGGTGGCGACCTGGACCACGAGGATGAGGAAGAAGACGATGACGCATAACGTTCTGGTGGTCGATGACGAGCCCAAACTCTGCGACCTGCTGAGCTCGGCACTGAGCCAGAACGATATCCGGGTCTTCACCGCCGGCAACGGCCTGGAAGCCCTGGTAGTGCTGGAACAGGAAGAAATCGACCTGGTCATCAGCGACTGGCGGATGCCCGGCATGGACGGGCCGCAATTGCTCTCGGAGGTCAAGCTGCGCTACCCGCAGTTGCCGGTCATCGTGATGACCGCCTACAGCACCGTGAAGAATGCCGTGCAATCGATGCGCAACGGCGCCTTCGACTATATCGCCAAGCCGTTCGACATCGACGAGCTGGACATCACCGTCAACAAGGCCCTGCAATTTCGCGACATCCTGCGGGACAATGCGCGCCTGCGCGCCGAGCTCGACGAACACCAGCAGATCGACAGCCTGGTGGGCGACAGCCCGACCTTCCGCCGGGTCCTGCAAGCCGTGGACTCGGTGCGCGAGAGCAACGCCACGATCCTGCTGACCGGCGAAAGCGGCACCGGCAAGGAAATGGTCGCCCGGGCCATCCACAAGCATGGCAACCGCGCCGACATGCCGTTTGTCGCGGTCAACTGCGCGGCGATTCCCGAAGGCTTGCTGGAAAGCGAGATGTTCGGCCATCGCAAGGGCGCCTTTACCGGGGCCGTCGCGGACCGTGTCGGACGCTTTATGCAGGCCGACAAGGGCACGCTGTTTCTCGATGAGATCGGCGATATGCCGCTGGCGTTGCAAGCCAAGATCCTCCGTGCGCTGCAAGAGCGGATCATCGAGCCGGTGGGCGATCCGCGCGAGCGCAAGGTCGACGTGCGAGTGATTGCCGCGACCAACAAGAACCTGCTGCAAGCGGTGGCCGACAAGGAGTTTCGCGAAGACCTGTATTACCGCCTGAACGTCTTCCCGATTCCCCTGCCCGCCCTGCGTGACCGGGTCGAGGACATCGCCCCGCTGGCCCGGCATTTCGCCCATACCCTGGGCGCCACGGCCGGCAAGCGCATCGACGGTTTCAGCGCGCAGGCCTTGCAGGCGATGCTCAACTACCCGTGGCCAGGGAATATCCGCGAACTGCAGAACTGTGTGGAACGAGCGACCATCGTCGCGGCCGGGCACGTGATCGAAGAGAGCGACCTGCCGGCTTACCTGTTCGAGTCGACACCGCCCCAGAGCAGTGCCAATCCACTGCCCGGCGTCGCTCCCGGCCTGCCGAAGGACCTCGACGCGGCCCTGGCGGACGTGGAGAAGGCTTATATCCTCGCGGCCCTGCAGGAAAGCAATGGAGTGCAGGCGGCCGCGGCGCAGTTGATCGGGATTTCCGAACGCAGCTTCTGGTATCGCCTGAAGAAGCTGGCGATCCACGTCGACAAGATCATCCGCTGAATTTCAGAGCTGTGCCCAGCGACTGACATCTGCCTGATGCAGACGCAGGTATGGCAGCACCGCCGCCAGCAACGGCGCCTTGAACGCCTCCTGGAAACGATGGGCCATCCCCGGCACCAACACCAGTCGACTGCCCTGGATATGCGCCGCCAGGTGCACGCCGTGCATCACCGGCAGCAACGGATCGGCCGTGCCATGGACCACCAGGGTCGGCACCCGCAGTTGATTGAGCAACGGCACCCGGCTCGGCTCGGCGAGAATCGCCATGATCTGGCGCTTCACCCCTTCCGGATTGAAGGCACGGTCATAGGAGGCCGCCGCCTGCTGCAACAGCTTGTTGCGGTCGTCACGCACCTCCGGGCTGCCCAGGGCGGCCAGCAGATCGGCCTGCTGCTCGATCGCCACCTCACGGTTCGGCGCGCTGCGCCGCGAGAGCAACTGCACCAGCGCCGCACTGGGCGCCGGCAAGCCCTCGGCACCGGAACTGCTCATCACCAGGGTCAGGCTCTCGACCCGCTCTGGCGCCATCGCCGCCACGTGCTGGGCGATCATCCCGCCCATGCTCGCACCGAGCACATGGAACTGCTGGATCTGCAACGCATCCATCAGGCCCAGGGCATCGCCGGCCATGTCGGTCAGGGTATAAGGCGCCGCCACCGGCAAGCCGAGCTTGTAGCGCAACACCTCGAAGGTCAGGTTGGCGCTGGCCGGCGCCTGGCGCCAGGTGGACAGGCCGACATCGCGATTGTCATAGCGAATCACCCGGAACCCTTGCTGACAGAGCGCGACCACCACCTCGTCCGGCCAGTGGATCAGTTGCCCGCCCAGCCCCATCACCAGCAGCAAGGCCGGATCCGAGGCACGCCCGATACTCTGGTAGGCCAGGCTGACCTTTTCCAGTTCGACCTGTTGGGTCGGAACATTGACATCACATCTTGAAGCCGCAAAAGACGGCAGGCCGAACAGTAGTGCGGCCAGGAAAATTACTACACGCATGAAAACACCGAAACGCAGAACCCCATTGAGGCGCGAGTTTGATGTTATTTGTTCAACGGCGCTGCCACAGTTCAGTGACAGTTTGATGAAGATTGCCGAGTGGCACCCGGAGGTAGGCTTACCGGCGACAGCGCTCCTGTCGACAGCCAGGGCAACATGAGACAAACTCATACCCTGCCCGCCACTCACAAAATCTACTCATGGAGCCCCAGGTGCTGGAAATCCGTCACTTGAAAACCCTTCACGCGCTGCGCGAAGCCGACAGCCTGGTAGAGGCCGCCGAACGCCTGCACCTGACCCAGTCGGCCCTGTCCCACCAGTTCAAGGAACTGGAAGAGCGCCTGGGCATGCCGTTGTTCGTGCGCAAGACCAAACCGGTGCGCTTCACCAGCGCCGGACTGCGCCTGCTGCAACTGGCCGACGCCACCCTGCCGCTGCTGCGCGGGGCGGAGCGGGATATCGCGCGCCTGGCCGGCGGCACCGCCGGCCGCCTGCACATGGCGATCGAATGCCACAGTTGTTTCCAGTGGCTGATGCCGACCATCGACCAGTTCCGTGATGCCTGGCCGGAAGTGGAACTGGACCTGGCCTCTGGATTTTCCTTCGCCCCGTTGCCGGCCCTGGCCCGTGGCGACCTGGACCTGGTGGTGACCTCCGATCCGCTGGAACTGGCGGGCATCACCTACGTGCCACTGTTCACCTACGAAGCCATGCTGGCGGTGGCCAACCAGCATGCCCTGGCCAACAAACCCTATATCGTGCCCGATGACCTGCTCAAGGAAACCCTGATCACCTACCCGGTGGAACGCGATCGGCTGGATATCTTCACCCGCTTCCTGGAACCGGCCGACGTCGAGCCGGCGCAGGTGCGCACCTCCGAGCTGACGGTGATGATGATGCAATTGGTGGCCAGCGGCCGTGGTGTCTGCGGCATGCCGCACTGGGCGCTGCACGAATACAGCTCGCGGGGCTACGTCAAGGCCAAGCGGCTGGGCGAGAAAGGCCTGTTTGCCACGCTGTATGCGGCGGTCCGCACCGACATGCTCGATGCGCCCTACATGCGCGACTTCCTGCTGACGGCCAAGGACACTTCGTTCTCGACCCTCGATGGGGTCAGCGCGGTACGCTGAAGCCCCGCAGCGTCATCGGCGCTCGTGCGTCACCCGCCGCGGCGCGGTTCCAGCAGCCACCGCGGCGCCATGAAACATCAGGCGCCGGGCACCCGCGAAGCACGATAAAACGGCAGGATCAGATCCCGTGTCAACGGCGCGAGAAACAAGCCGCCATCGCCAGCGGGGTCGATCCAGACCACTTCTTCGATCTCGGCGGCGGGCTCCGGCGCCATGCCGGTATCCACCCGGAACAACTCGGCAACCACCTCGTGACCCGGCTCATTGGCCGCCTGAGCTGCGAACCGGCCGAGGTAGGTGGCGGCGGCCGTGTCGATGACCAACCCCAACTCTTCCTCAAGTTCACGGGCCAGGGCATTGACCGGTTGCTCGTGGGCTTCGATCTTGCCGCCCGGCTGCATGAAGGCCTGGGTACCGCGTTTGCGCACCAACAGGGTACGGCCATCGGGACCGATCAACAGGGCGGCGGCAATGCGGATAGTCTTGCAGGTCATTCAGCCTGTTCCAGCAGCGCCTGGATTTCTTCCGGAATCTTGACGAACACACTGTACTTGGCGCCCTCCATGGATTCGAAGGCAATCAGCTTCTCCACCAGCGCCGCGCTGAGGAGCTTGCCGGCGTTGAGCAGCAGCATGCCGTTGTCGGCATTGAGGTTGCGCGCCAGGATCATCCCGGCCACCAGTTCGCGGGTGCTCAGGACCTTGACCGACGGGTCGCCCAGGGTCACATCGTTCAGGTACTCGGCACAGACCTTGACGAAGTCCTCGACCAGGCCCGGATCGTAGAGTTTGCCGGCGTACTTGCGAATAAAGAGCAGTGCCTCGTCGCTGTTCATCTGCCGTTCGAGAATCAGGCCACGCTGCAACTCGATAAAGTCCACCGCCAGCTTCAACACCCGCGACCCGAGGGGAATAGCCTCGCCCCTGAGGTGGTCGGGAAACCCCGTGCCGTCCCAGCGCTCCTGATGATGCAGAATCAGCCGGGCCGCATCCTGCATCGGCTCCAGGGTCATCAACAGCGACTCGCTCTGCTTCGGATAACCGCGATAACGCTCGCGATCAGTGTGGTGCAACAGGTCGGCCGGCGCGCCCATCATGCTGTCGGTCCAACTCATCTTGCCGATATTGTGCAGGGCCGCGGCCATGGCCAGGTCGCGGCTGGTCGCCTCATTCATGACATGGACCTTGCAGTAGACCTTGACCAGATCGATGATCGCCCGGTTGGTCTGCTTGTCCTTGGGCAGGCGCCACTCGACCATCCGCGAGAACACCTCGGCCGTGACGGCGTAGCTGCGCTTGAGTTCTTCATAGGCCAGGTCAAGCATGTCGGCGGTCTGCTGGACTTCGCTGGTGCGCGCGATCACGCGCTTTTCCAGGGTCGAATTGAGCGACTGCAGCTGCCGGTTCTGCTCGCGGACCAACAGCTGCAGGCGCTGGCGCTCACGCTCCGAATGCTGGAAGGCCAGGCCCTGGGTGAGGGTCATCAACAGCTCTTCATCGTTCCAGGGTTTACTCAGGTAACGGTAGATCCGCCCTTCGTTGATCGCCTTGGCGATCATGTCCAGGTCGGCATAACCGGTCAGCAGGATCCGCAGGCAGGCCGGATACAGCTCATGAATCCGCGCCAGCAGGGTGGCACCATCCATATTCGGCATGCGCGCATCGCTGATCACCAGGTCGATGGGCTGCTCGGCCATGATTTCCAAGGCACGGGCGCCGCTGTCGGCGAGGAACAGTTCATAACCCTGGCTGCGCAGCAAACGGCGCAGGCTGTTGAGGATCGACTCTTCATCGTCGACCAGCAGGACACGGGGTTTGATCACGACTTCAACTGCGGATTCATCCATGGAGCACCTCATGTCTGCGTGTGGCTTCTATCCAGGGCCCCTTGAACAGCCGACGGTCCCTGTCTTTTGCGCTAAGGGTAGATGTTCGACCATCAATTGGCATCATGTTTATCAGCAAATCAGCTCAAGCCGATCTATGCTGCAAGCAATCCAGCGCGCCACAAGCCAGCGTGGTTATCAGGAAAGGAACTCCGCATGAACTCGGTACATCCTGCTGTCAATGTGTCCGGAGCCTTGCGATGAGCAGCCCCCGGGGGGGCGCCAATCGCCGCATCCTGATCATCGACGACACGCCGTCGATCCACGAAGACTTTCGCAAGACCCTCTGCCCGGAAGAAGTCGAAGACCATTTGCAAATGGCTGAGCAAGTCTTGTTCGGCGACGCCGTCGCCCGCAAGGTCAAGTGTTTCGAGCTCGATTCGGCCTTCCAGGGCCAGGAAGGCCTGGCCAAGGTCGAGCAGGCCCTGCTGCAAGGGCAGCCTTACGCCATGGCTTTTATCGACATGCGCATGCCGCCGGGCTGGGACGGCCTGCAAACCCTCGAACGGCTCTGGCAGGTCGACCCCAAGTTGCAAGTCGCGCTGTGCACCGCCTATTCCGATTACTCCCTGGAAGAGATGAACGAACGGGTCGAGATGGGCGATCGCCTGCTGATCCTGAAGAAACCTTTCGACGCCATCGAGATTCGCCAACTGGCCAGCACCCTGACCGTCAAATGGCAGATGACCGAAGACGCCGCGCTGAAAATGGACCAGCTCGAACAGGCCGTCGAAGAACGCACCCGCGAGCTGTCCGACGCCAACATCATCGTGCAGAACAGCCCGACCCTGCTCTATCGCCTGCGCGGCGAGCCGTCGTTCCCGCTGATGTACATCTCCCACAACATCACCAAGTTCGGGCATTCGGCCGAAGGCCTGCTGGCCTCGGCCGACTGGGCCGCGGAGTTGATCCACGGCGACGACCAGGAGAAGGTCGACGCGGCCATGGCCAAGGTCCTCGACAAGGACGCCGAGGGGGCTTCCATCGAGTTTCGCCTGCGTACCGGTGACGGTCAGTTGCGCTGGGTGGAAAACCGCTACGTACCGGTCCGCGACCCGGAAGGACGCCTGCTGGAAGTCGAAGGCATCATCATCGACATCACCGAACACAAGCTCGCCGAAGAGAAAATCGCCCTGCTCGCCCGCACCGACGGGCTCACCGGGCTGGCCAACCGCTCGACCCTGATCGAGCGCCTGCACCAGAGCTTTGCCGGCGCCCGGCGTGGCGCCTCGTCGTTCGCGGTGTTCTACCTGGACCTGGATCACTTCAAGCGCATCAACGACACCCTCGGGCATCCGGTGGGCGACCTGCTGCTGCAGGAAGTCTCTCGACGCATCCTGGCCTGCACCCGGGAAAACGATGTGGTGGCGCGCCTGGGTGGCGATGAGTTCGCGGTGTTGCAGATGGAAATGCTCGACCCGGCGCAATCCGGCGCCCTGGCGAGCAAGATCCTCAAGGCCCTGGTGGAGCCTTACCAACTGGAAGGCAATGAAGTGCGGATTTCGGCCAGCGTCGGCATCAGCACCTATGCCCAGGACAGCGAAAGCGCCGACAGCATGCTGGTCCAGGCCGACATGGCGCTGTATCGCTCCAAGGACAGCGGGCGCAACCAGTACCATTTCCATTCCGAGGAGATCAACCAGGAAGTCATCGACCGGATCGCCATCACCCAGGACCTGAAAAAGGCCATCGAACAGAACGAACTGGAACTGCACTACCTGCCGGAAGTCGACCTGGGCAGCGGCAAGATCCTCGGCATGGAGGCGCTGGTGCGCTGGAACCACCCCGAGCGCGGCATACTCGGCGCCGACCAGTTCATCCCCGCTGCGGAAAAGACCGGCACCATTGTCGCCTTGGGGCGCTGGGTACTGGAACAGGCTTGCCGGCAGATGCACCAATGGCGCAGGGACGGCATGGCACCGCCGGTGATTGCCATCAACCTGTCGCTGGCCCAGCTCAAAAGTGGCGGCGAACTGATTCGGGACGTGCTCGAGACCACCGGCAAATGGGGGTTGTCGCCCGCGGACCTGCAGTTCGACGTCACCGAAGCGACCCTGGCCCACACCAAATGGACAAAGAACGACGTACTGCCCAAGCTGCGCGAACTCGGCGTGAAGATCGCCATCGACGATTTCGGCACCGACTACTCGTCCTTCGACTACCTCAAGACCTACCGCGTCAACCACCTGAAGCTGGCCCAGTCGCTGATCAACCACGCGAGCCAGGACGTGGAAAGCGCTACCACCTTGCGGGCAATCATCAACTTTGCCCGCGAAGTGGGGATCGGCATCATCGCCGAAGGCGTGGAAACCCAGGAGCAACGCCATTCATTGATGGCCGCTGGCTCACCGATGACGGCCCAGGGCTATTACTTCAGCAAGGCCGTCGATAGCCAACGTGCCAGCGAGCTGCTGCACGCCGGTCATATCGCTCCTTGCCCAATGCCGGAGATCCGCCTATGAACCGCGCAGCCGGTGCCGCCAACAAGCGCATCCTGATCATCGACGATACCGCGTCGATCCATCAGGACTTTCGCAAGATCCTCGGGCCCGAGCAGGAGGACGAACTGAGCCTGGACTCCACCGAACACCTGCTGTTCGGCACCACTCGCCCACAGCGCCAAAGCTTCGAGATCGATTCCGCCTATCAGGGGCAGGAGGCGCTGGAGCTGGTGAAGCTGGCCCTGGCCGCCGAGAACCCCTATGCCATGGCCTTTCTCGACATGCGCATGCCACCGGGCTGGGATGGCCTGGAAACCATCGAGCAACTGTGGGCCGTCGACCCGGAGTTGCAAATCGCCCTGTGCACCGCCTACTCGGATTACTCCTGGGAGTCCATGGACGAACGCGTCGCCTTCGGTGACCAACTGCTGATCCTGAAAAAACCTTTCGACGCCCTGGAAATTCGTCAGATGGCCAGTGCCCTGACCTGGAAGTGGCAACTGGCGCGGGACATGGCCTTGAAGATGGCCACTCTGGAGCGAACCGTCGAGGAGCGGGTCCAGGAACTGCTGCAGGTTTCCCGGTTGCTGCAATTCGATGTGCTCACCGAACTGCCCAACAGCACCCTGCTCGGCGACCGCCTGGGCCAGGCCATCGCCCTGGCCAAACGGCACGGCGAACAGGTGGCGGTGATGTTTATCGGGCTGGATCGCTTCAAACGCATCAACAATGCCCTGGGCTATCCGGCGGGTGATGAAATGCTCAAGCATGTCGCCGACTGCCTGGTCGGGGCGTTGCGCCGATCAGACTCGGTGTTTCGTTACCGCTCCGATGAGTTTGTCCTGGTGCTGCCCGAGTTCCTCCACCCGCAACAGACCCGTGGCACCGCCGAGAAAGCCCTCGCGGCAATCAATACGCCCCATGAAGTCGCCGGCCATGGCCTGCGCGTGACCGCGAGCCTGGGTATCAGCCTCTACCCCGACGATGGCGAGGACCCGCTGGTACTGGTCAAGAAAGCCGAAGCCGCCATGCGCAACGTCAAGGAACAGGGCGCCAACAACTTCGGCTTTTTCATCGAGGACCTGAACCTGCGGGCCCGCGAGCATCAATCCATCGAGTCCGGTATTCGCCTGGCCCTGGAGCGTAACGAGTTCGTGCTGCACTACCAACCCAAGCTGGACCTAAAGACCGCCAAGGTGGTTGGTGCCGAGGCGCTGATCCGCTGGCAGCATCCCGAACGCGGCCTGCTCTACCCCGCGGATTTCATCCCGGTGGCCGAAGACAGTGGCCTGATCGTCCCATTGAGCAGTTGGGTGTTGCGCCAGGTCTGCCTGCAAGGTCGGGCCTGGCAGGATCAGATCAGCGAACCGCTGATCCTGTCGCTCAATATCTCGGCAATGGACTTCCGCCAGCGCGATTTCCTCGACAGTATCCGCCAGATCCTGGAAGAAACCGGCATGGAGCCGACCCGGCTGGAGCTGGAAATCACCGAAAGCGTGTTGATGCAGAATGTCGACCACACCATTGCAACCCTGAAAGCCATCAAGGCCCTGGGTATCCGCCTGGCCATCGACGATTTCGGCACCGGCTATTCGAGCCTCAGCTACCTGCAACGTTTCCCCATCGATGTACTGAAGATCGACCAGTCGTTCGTCCGCGATCTCAATGGCGACAGCAACGACGCCGCGCTGGTGAGCGCGATCATCAGCCTGGGCAAGAGCCTGCACCTGAACGTCATCGCCGAAGGCGTGGAAACCCAGGACCAGTTGTCCTTCCTCAAGGCCCATGACTGCGAGGAAGGCCAGGGTTACTACTTCAGCAAGGCGGTCGAAGCCAAGACGTTCCTGAGCCTGTTGCAGGACAAGCGCTTCGAACGACCGGCACAGACCTGACCCCGGAATCCGCCTCTTTTGCCAAGGACATGCCCATGATGCCTCGCGCACCGCTGTCGTTGCTGGCGAGATCGCTCGCCTGCTGCGGGATGTTGCTCTGCACACCCCTGGTCGCCGCGCCGCTGGACGAACCGCTCAAGCCATTGCCGGATATCCCGGTGCAGGACCCGCGCAAAGTCGAGCTGGGGCGCCAGTTGTTCAATGAAAAGCAACTGTCGATCAATAACACCACGTCCTGCGCCACTTGCCATCACCTGGAGCAAGGCGGGGCGGACGACAAACCCTTTTCCATCGGTTTCCAGGGCGGCAGCCTGGGCATCAACACCCCGACCGTGCTCAACGCCGCGCTGAACTTCAAGCAGTTCTGGAACGGTCGCTCCGAAACCCTGGAGGCGCAGATCGAAGAGGTGGTGAAAAGCCCGATAGAAATGGGCAATACCTGGCCCCATGTGGTCGAGACCCTTAACCAGACCCAGAGTTACAAGGAGGCCTTCAGCGAGGCGTACAAGGATGGCGTGACCATCACCAACGTGCAGAATGCCCTGGCCAGCTACGAGCGCAGCCTGCTGACCCCCAACTCGCGCTTCGACCAGTACCTCAAGGGCAATACCGACATCCTGACCCTCGACGAGAAATACGGTTATCAGCGTTTCAAGGACTACGGCTGCATCGCCTGCCACCAGGGGGTCAATATCGGCGGCAACATGTTCCAGAAGTTCGGCGTGATGGGCGACTACTTCAAGGCCCGGGGCAACCCTACCGAGGCCGACCTGGGGCGCTTCCTGGCAACCGGGGAAGAAGACGACCGCAACGTGTTCAAGGTCCCCAGCCTGCGCAACGTCGCACTGACCGCGCCGTATTTTCACGATGCCTCGGCCAAGACCCTGGAAGACGCCGTCCATATCATGTTCACTTACCAACTGGGACGTGTCCCGTCCACCGAGGACATCCGCCTGATCGTGCTGTTTCTCAAGACCCTGACCGGCGAACTGGGAGGTAAACCGCTATGACGCAGACCAGCGGCTTCCTGAACCGGGTCCTCCTGCCGCGCCTGGCCCTTCTGCTCGTGGCGATGCTGGGGCTTCTATACATCATGGCCGACACCGACGCGACCCTGGACTATGCCCGTTGCCGTGACCTGATCAGCCGGGTCAAACAGCTGGATGCACAATGGGACGCCGAAATCCTCAAGGCCCGGATCGCGGTGGCGCGTAATTACGATCCGCTGGTCAAGCCCCCGCAGGAAATGCGCCAACTCCTGCAAACATTCACGCCCATCGATCCCGGCCAGGAACATAAAGCCGCCGAAGCCTGGAAGGACCGCCGGGACACCCTGGCCCAGGCGCTCGACGAAAAAGCCCGACTGGTCGAACAGTTCAAATCCCGCAATGCGATACTGCGCAACTCCCTGGCCTTCCTGCCGACCGCCGAAGACGATATCCAGCACCAGCTCAGCGAACTGCAGGACCAGGACAAACTGATGCTCCAGGACATGTCCAACGACATCTACGACCTGCTGCTCAGCGCCCTGGAGTTCGCCCAGACCACCACCGATGAACGCGCCCACAGTATCGAACTGGGGCTCAATCAAGTGATGATCGACACACAACGCCTGCCGCCCTCGTTCAATGAGCCGGTGCAAATCCTGCTCAACCACGTCAACCTGATCCTGCGCGAACAACCCAAGGTCAACACACTGATCGAAGAGATCGACGCCGTGCCGGTCTCCGAAAGCCTGGACGCCATCACCGACCAACTGAACCAGGAGCAGCAAAAGGCCGATCAGATCAACCAGCGCCATCATTTGTACCTGTTGATTTTCTCGGCCCTGCTGCTCGTCCTGCTGCTGTACCTCGCCAGCCGCCTGATCCGCAGTTATGCCGAAATCAACCGGGTCAACCGCGCCCTGCAAGTCGCCAACACCGATCTTGAGCAACGCGTCGAGCGACGTACCCAAAGCCTGCGCGAGGCCCAGAGCGAACTGATGGAAAGCGCGCGCCTGGCCGGCATGGCCGAGATCGCCACCAACGTGCTGCACAACGTCGGCAACGTGCTCAACAGCGTGAACATCTCCGCCGACCTGGTGGCACGCAAGTTGCGCAGCAGCAAGGCCCAGGGCCTGGCCAAGGCGGTGACGATGATCAACGAGCACAAGCACGATCTCGGCGAGTTCATTACCAGCGACGAACGTGGCAAGCTGTTGCCCGGGTATCTCAACCAACTGGTCGAGGTCATTGCCGCGGAACAACAGAGCATGGGCGACGAACTGACCCAGTTGAGCAAGAGCGTCGACCATATCAAGGACATCGTCTCGACCCAGCAATCCTATGCCGGTGTCTCGACCATGGAGGAGCCGCTGCATATCCGCGATCTGCTCGAGGACGCGCTGCGCATGAACTCCGGAGCCCTGAGCCGGCATAACGTCACGGTGATCCGAGAATACGAGG
This sequence comes from Pseudomonas sp. MWU12-2037, assembly GCF_023242345.1. Lineage (NCBI taxonomy): Bacteria > Pseudomonadati > Pseudomonadota > Gammaproteobacteria > Pseudomonadales > Pseudomonadaceae > Pseudomonas > Pseudomonas sp. MWU12-2037. The sequence continues at coordinate 104,137 of NZ_JALLIZ010000007.1, forward strand.
ACGTGCCCCGGGTGATGGCCGACAAGCACCGCTTGCTGCTGATCCTGATCAACCTGATCAGCAACGCCAAGCAGGCCATGGCCAACCTCGCCGACCGTCCGCGGGAAATCACCCTGCAAGTCCGGGCGATCGAGGACAACACCTTGCGCATCAGCGTCAAGGACGCCGGCGAAGGTATCCTGCCGGAAAACATGACGCGGATCTTTGCCCATGGCTTCACCACCCGCAAGGACGGCCATGGCTTCGGCCTGCACAGCTGCGCCCTGGCCGCGATCGAAATGAAAGGGCACCTGACCGCCCACAGCGACGGCCCTGGAAAAGGCGCCGTCTTTACCCTCGAATTGCCCTTGAAAACCGCCGTGGGGGCTGTATGAACACACTCCGCAACCGCCGTATCCTGCTGGTCGACGACACCCCGTCGATCCACGAGGACTTTCGCAAGATTCTCACCCCCCTGGTCGACGAGTCGCCGGATCTGGACCTGATGGAAGCCGCGCTGTTCGGCCAGGAGGTCAAGACCAGCAGCGTCCTGCCGTTCGAACTCGACTCGGCCTATCAGGGCCAGGAAGGCCTGCAGAAGGTCGAGCAGTCGGTGGCTTGTGGAAAGCCGTACGCCCTGGCCTTCGTCGATATGCGCATGCCCCAGGGCTGGGACGGTGCCGAAACCATCGAGCACCTGTGGCAGGTCGATCCCAACCTGCAAGTGGTGGTCTGCACCGCCTACACCGACTACTCCTGGGAAGACCTGCTGGAACGCCTGCACGGTCACGACCGGCTGGTGATCCTGAAAAAGCCCTTCGACAATATCGAAGTCCAGCAATTGGCCAATACCCTGACCAATAAATGGGAAATGACCGAACGCGCCAACCTGCAGATGCACCGGCTGGAAGAGTTGGTCGAAGAACGGACCCAGGCGCTCAAGAAGACCAGCCTGGCCTTGCAGCATGAGATCGACGAACGCAAGCAGTTGGAAGGGCAGCTGGTGCAATCGGAAAAGCTCGCCTCCCTCGGCCAACTGGCCGCCGGCGTCGCTCACGAAATCAACAACCCCATCGGTTTCATTTCCTCAAACCTGGGGACCCTGGAGGGCTATTTCGGCAAGTTGCTGGAAATGCTCCAAGCCTATCAGAACGCCGAGGAAGGGGTCGCCGCCCCCGAGTTGCGGGCACGCTTGAAAGAGCTGCGCGAACGAGTCGAGCTGGATTTCCTCGAAGAGGATATTCCATTGCTGATCAAGGAATCCAAGGAAGGCATCGGCCGGGTCGGGCAGATCGTCAAGGACCTGAAGAACTTCTCCCGGGTCGATTCGAACCAGGAGTGGCAATGGAGCAATCTGCAACAGGGCATCGAATCGACCCTGAACATTGTCGCCAACGAACTCAAGTACAAGGCCGATGTGGTCAAGGACTACGCCGCGCTGCCGGAGATCGAGTGCCTGGCGTCGCAGATCAACCAGGTGATCATGAACCTGGTGGTCAACGCCGCCCAGGCCATGGGGCCGGAGCGCGGCACCATCACCCTGCGGGGCGGCAGCCTCGGCGAAAGGATCTGGCTGGAAGTGGCCGACACCGGCTCGGGCATGGCGCCCGAGACCGTGCAGAAGATCTTCGACCCGTTCTTCACCACCAAACCCATCGGCCAGGGCACGGGCCTGGGCTTGTCACTGTCCTATGGCATCGTGCAGAAGCATGCCGGGCAGATCACCGTGCGCAGCGAGGTGGGCGTGGGCACCACGTTCAGGATCGAATTGCCGATCCGCCAGAACAAGGCTGCTTGACCTGTAGGAGCCGGCTTGCTGGCGATAGCGTCCGCTCGGCCAACGCAGCCCTCAAGGCATCAGGCTGCTTCCTGGAAATCCATTTCCGGCGGCTGTTTGCGGAAACCACCGGTCAGGAAGCCCAGGTACACCAGGCCGGCCGCCAGCCAGCTCAGGCCCAGGTAGATCGCCAGGTGATCGAGGCTGATCATCAGCCACAGATCCGCCACCAGGCCGATCAGCGGGCACACCAGGAACAGCAGCAGCTCACGCGGTCCACGTTTTTCGCCACCGATCCAGTAGTGGAAAATCACCGACAGGTTCACCAGGCTGAAGGCCAGGAACGCACCGAAGTTGATGAACGAGGTGGAGGTGGTCACGTCCAATTTCAGCGCCAGCAAGGCCACCACCGCACACAGCAGGATGCTGTTGACCGGCGTACCGAAACGCTCATGCAAGGTGCCGAAGAACGACTTCGGCAACACCCCGTCACGGCCCATTGCATACAGCAGGCGCGAACCGCTGGCCTGGGCCGACAGACCCGAGGCGAACTGACCGACGATCAGGCCGATCAGGAAGATCGTGACAAACAGATCACCACCAATATTGCGGGCGATTTCATAGGCAGCCGAATCGACGTTGTCGAACACGAACGACGGATGAGCCAACTGCACGAAGTACGACACCCCAACGAAGATCAGGCCGCCGATCAGGGTGATCAGCATGATCGCCCGCGGAATGGTCCGGCGCGGATCGCGGGTTTCTTCGGTCAGGGTACTCACCGCATCGAAGCCCAGGAATGAATAGCAGGCAATCGCCGCGCCGCTCATGATCAGGGGCATCTGCATATCGCCGCTGAGAAACGGTGCCATCGTCCACAACGGCTTGCTGGCGTCACCGCCGATGTAGTGGATCGCCAGGGCGACAAAGGCCACCAGCACCAGGAACTGCACCAGCATCAGCAAGGCATTGATACCGTTGGCCAGGCGCAGGCCGACAATATTGATCACGCTGGTGATGCCGATAAAGGCCAGCACCCAGACCGCTTGCGGCACCGAGGGGAATGCCGAATTGAGGTACGCCGCGCCGATCAACCAGATCGCCATGGGCAGGAACAGGTAATCGAGCAACACCGCCCAGCCGGCAATAAAGCCCAGTTTGGGGCTGATGGCCTTGCGCACATAGCTGTAGGCCGAGCCGGCCACCGGAAAGGCGGCGGCCATGCGCCCGTAGCTCATGGCGGTGAAGAACATCGCCACCAGCGCGGCGAGATAAGCGGCCGGAACCATGCCGGCCGTGGACTGGGCAAGAATGCCGAAAGTGCCGAGGACAATGATCGGCGTCATATAGGCGATGCCGAACAGCACCACCGACCCCAGCGAAAGGGTGCGTTGCAAACGAGCCATGAGGCGACTACTCCGAATGTTATTGGATTTATGGCAGAGCCGAGTTCGGCAAGGTTGGAGCGGTACTACGAAATTCTTGTTTTGAAAAAACCCCTGAGAACACCGGGAACCTGTAGGAGCAGGGCTTGCCCGCGAAGCTTTTAGCGGTCTCAAGGGCCTCTTCGCGAGCAAGCTCTGCTCCTACAGTCCTATGCGCCTGGAAGTCCGGATTTCCAGGCGGAGTCAGTCAATCCTTGGGAATCAGCAACTCCCTCGCCCCGTTGGCATGCTCGATGACCTCGCCCGGCAAACGCAGGCGCTGGTCATCCAGATAGCGATAGTCACGCCGCGCCGCCGCCAGTTGGCTCAGGTCCAGTTGCACCGTGAATTGCCCTTCCTCACGTCCGGCTTCGAACAGCAGGCTGCCAAACGGATCCACCAGCGCGCTGCCACCGGCGAACAACAAGCCGCCGTCGCCCTCCTCCACCCGGTTGACCATCAGCGCGAACGCCTGGTTTTCCTGGGCACGGGCCATGATCGCGGTGCGATGGGTCGGGCCGTAGGGGTCCATGTTGCCGTTGGTGACGATCAACAACTCGGCGCCCAACTGCGCCAGGGCGCGGGCGGTTTCCGGGAACTCGATGTCGTAGCAGATCAACAGGCCGACGCGGATGCCGTTCCACTCAGTGGTGACGTAGCGATCGCCAGCGGTGAATACGCCACGATCCGAGGCCCACAGATGGGTCTTGCGATAGCGCAGGGCAATGCCTTCGGGGGTGATCAGCAAGGTGCTGTTGTAGAACTGCCCGGCGTCGCTCTCGGCGATGCCAATCACCACGGCCAGGTTGCGTTCCCGAGCGGCCTGCTGCACGGCCTGAACGGTCGGGCCATTCAGCGGCTCGGCGACAGCGGCCACGGTCTCGGCGGACGGAAAGCCCATCAGGTGGGTTTCCGGGAACACGATCAACTGCGTATCGGCGGCGCAGGCCGCGATGGCCGCCAGGGCGCGCCCGAGGTTGTAGGCGGTATCGTTGTCCCGGCCCGCAAGCTGGGCAAATTCGACCTTCATGGATTTTTCCTTGTTTTCTATAGCCGGCCAGGCTCAATGACGGCGCCGAGCTGGCAGAATGAGTGCCCGGCCATTGTGTGTGGGTCCAGTATGCGCACCGGGGGTGGGCCGTGGGAATTACGCGGCCGGGGTAACCTGATAGGGGTAGATGAATGACACTGATCCTGGACGACATCGCCTGGCACCGTGCGATGGGGCAAATGATCGAGGCCCTCGACAGGCCGAATTTCTGGACGCAACTGGTGCGCCTGCTCGACCAGTACGTGACCTTCGACAGCTGGGTGGTGCTGCTGTTCAGCAACGGCCGGCACCCGGAAGTGTTCGCCGAATGCCCGGGCGAGGACGGCGGCCCGGATCAGTTGTTCCAGGATTACCTGCGCGGCCTGTACCTGCTCGATCCCTTCTACATCGCCAGCCGCGAACAGCAACGCACCGGCCTGTACCGCCTGCCGGAGGTCGCGCCGGAGCATTTCGAACTGACCGAGTACTACCAGCGCTACTTCCGCCTGAATGTGGTGGCCGATGAAATCCAGTTCAACTGCCAGCTCGACGGCGACCGTACCTTGTGCCTGTCGCTGGGTTCCACCACGCCTTTCAGCGCCGAGCAGATCGCCCTGCTCTCCTTGATCCAGCCCTGGGTCCTGGCGCTGCTGCGCCAACGCCTGCCCTACGAAACCCACGAAGCCGTGACCCAACCGAACACCGCCGGGCAAGTCGACTGGCGCACACAACTGGAAGCCTCGGTGCAACAGCTCAAGGGCGCGCAACTGACTGCCCGTGAACTGGATGTCGGGCGGTTGATGCTCAGCGGTTGTTCAAGCAAGGAAATCGCCCGCAAGCTGGAAATTTCCATCGAGACCGTCAAGGTCCACAAGAAGCACATGTACAGCAAATTGGGGATCAAATCCCAGTCGGAGCTGTTCTCGATATTCCTGCAGGCCCAGCGGGCCTGAGCCATCCAATAGCTCAATGGCTGGATAACCGCCGGTCAGAAATGATCACGACCTGTCATTTCTGACAGTAGACAACCGGCCGGTCCTGATCGAACACTTCCCTCACGAACTGATGGAGTTGCTGTACGCCGACTGCTTGCCTGTACGAAAGGAAAAGACGCCAGGACCGATCCCCATGGGAGCGGTCCCCGCCAGGGACAGGGGAGCCAGTGAATTCGAGCGTTGACGCTTGCGTTTTCACTGATCATTGTCGGCGGGCCACCATGTTTACACGTCGCTCTTTCCTGGCATTTGCAGCACTTTCCCCCTTGTTCGCCGCACTGGGTCCACGACAGTCGGCATTGGCCGATGAACCGCTGAAATTGGGCGACCCGGCCCCCTTCTCCTTCGACAGCCTGATCAAACGCGCCGAAGAAACCGCCCTGAAACCTTATGTCCTGACACCCACGGTGCCGGAACAACTGCTGTCCAGAATCGACTACGAAGCCCACGGCAAAATCAGATTCAATCCGGACCATGCGCTGTTTGCCCGCGGCCCCGGACAATTTCCAGTGACCTTCTTCCACCTGGGGACGTTTTTTCGTTTTCCCGTGCGGATGCACGTCGTCAAGCAAGGCAACGCACAGGAAATCCTCTACGACGAAGCGTATTTCGATATGCCCGCCGACAGCCCCGCGCGACAGCTCCCGGCCAACAGCGGGTTTGCCGGCTTTCGTATCCAGGAAAGCCGGCTGGGTCATGAGAAAAACCTCGACTGGCAACAGAACGATTGGCTGGCATTTCTGGGCGCCTCGTATTTCCGCGCGATTGGCGAGTTGTACCAATACGGCCTTTCGGCGCGCGGCATCGCGCTGGAGGTCGCACAGGCCAGCACTGCCGAAGAGTTTCCCAACTTCTCGAATATCTGGTTCGAGTCCCCGAGCGATGACCACAGCCGGAGCATGACCCTTTACGCGCTGCTCGAGGGCCCGAGCATTTGCGGCGCGTATCGGTTCGTGATCCAGCGCGACAAAGGAGTGGTCATGGATATCGAGACGGCGCTGTTCCTGCGCCAGAACGTCGGCCGCTTCGGTATCGCCCCGTTGACCTCCATGCACTGGTTCAGCGAAGCCGCCAAACCGACCGCCGCCGACTGGCGTCCCGAAGTCCATGACTCCGACGGCCTCGCGCTCTGGACCGGCAGCGGCGAGCGTATCTGGCGCCCGCTGAACAATCCGCCGCGCACCATGGCCTCGGCCTTCAGCGACCAGCACCCCAAGGGCTTCGGCCTGCTCCAGCGCGACCGCAACTTCGACCACTATCTGGACGGCGTGCATTACGAGCGGCGCCCCAGCCTTTGGGTCGAACCGCTCGGCGACTGGGGCGAGGGCAGCGTACAACTGGTGGAGATCCCCACCGACGACGAGATTCACGACAATATCGTTGCCATGTGGGTCCCCAAGGAGCCTGCCGAGGCGGGTAATCGCTACCGTTTGAGCTATCGCCTGCACTGGCTGGCGGACGAACCCTATCCCTCCCCCCTCGCCCGGTGTGTGGCGACGCGCCTGGGCAACGGCGGTCAGCCCGGTCAACCGCGACCCAAGGGTGTGCGCAAATTCGTCGTCGAGTTCAAGGGCGCGCCGTTGGAAAAACTGGCTTCGGGAGTCAAGCCCGAAGCCGTGCTCGGATCATCGAGAGGGACCTTTTCCAATGTGTTCACCGAAGCGGTGCCGGATGGCGTGATCGGCCACTGGCGGGCCGAGTTCGATTTGAGCGTCGAAGGGCAGGACCCGGTGGAAATGCGCCTGTTCCTGCGCCTGGACGACAAGACACTGTCGGAAACCTGGCTCTATCAGTACCACCCGTTCGACTCCCGGCCCGGGGCGATTGCACGACAGGCGTCGGGAATCACGGCACTGCCCGGGCACAGGGTCTGAATGTCATGAGTCTCTTTCGCTTGATCCTGGCAGCGCTATCAGTAGCCTGCATCGTGGGCGCTTATGCGCGGGCCGAGTCGTTGTCCGACAAGCAGCAGTTTATTGAACAATTGCTCACGCAGATGACATTCGAAGAAAAAGCCGGGCAACTCACCCAACTGGGCGTACAGAAACACCCCACCGGCCCGGTCGTGGAAGACGGCGGCGAAGAGGCGATACGCAGTCCCGGGGTCGGTTCCCTGCTCGGGGCCTACGGCGTGCGGGACACCCGCCAGTTACAACGCCTGGCCGTGGAACAATCGCGCCTGCATATCCCCCTGTTGTTCACGTTCGATGTGATCCATGGTTTTCGCACGATTTTCCCCGTGCCGCTGGCCGAAGCCTCGGCCTGGGACCCGGATCTGGCACAACGCACCGCCCGTGCCGCCGCCATTGAAGCCAGTGCCAGCGGCGTACACTGGACCTACGCCCCCATGGTCGATATTGCCCGAGATCCCCGTTGGGGACGCGTCGTGGAAGGGGCCGGAGAAGACCCCTTCCTCGGTGCCGCACTGGCCGTTGCACGGGTGCGCGGCTTTCACGGGAACGGGCCACCCGACCCGTCCACCTTGCTGAGCACCGCCAAGCATTTCGTCGGTTACGGTGCCGCCGAGGGCGGGCGAGACTACAACACCAGCGATCTCTCAGAACGCACCCTGCTCGAAACCTACCTCCCACCCTTTCGCGCCGCCGTGCAAGCCGGGGTGGACGCCATCATGCCTGGATTCAACGAGTTGGCCGGCGTCCCCATGCACGCCAATGGTCCCTTGCTCAAGGACAGGCTACGTGAGCAGTGGGGCTTTAACGGCATCGTGGTCAGCGACTTCACCGGTGTGCGGGAACTGATGCAGCACGGTATCGCCGCCACACCGACGGCGGCGGTCAAACTCGCCTTCGCGGCCACGGTGGATATCGATATGGTCAGCGGTCTCTACGCCCGGGAGTTACCGGCCATGGTGCGCAGCGGCCAAATCCCGCAACGTGCCCTGGACGATGCCGTACGCCGTGTACTGGAGGCCAAGCAACGGCTTGGGTTGTTCGAGGATCCTTATCGTTACAGCAATGCAGATCGTGAAAAATCCAGTCTGCTGACCCCCTCAACACGCGCCCTGGCCAGGGAGGCCGCCCAGAAATCCATGGTGTTGTTGAAAAACGACGGGGCCTTGTTGCCCTTGCACAAGGACCTGGCAAAACTCCTGGTGGTAGGCGCGCTTGCCGACGACAGACTCTCCACCCTCGGCCCCTGGTCAGGAGATGGGCGCGCCGAAGAATCGATCAGTATTCTGCAAGGCATCAAACAGGCGGTTTCGCCCGCCACGCGGGTGGTCTACCTGCCGGGGGCGTCGCCCGATGACGCCGACCTCTCCGGCATCGACAAGGCGCAGCAAGCGGCCGCCGATGCCGATGTGGTGATTGCCGTGCTCGGCGAGCGCGCGGACATGAGCGGAGAAGCCCACAGTCGCTCCTCCCTCGGTTTACCCGGGGCCCAGGATGCCCTGCTGGCCCAACTGGTCGAAACCGGCAAGCCCTTGGTGGTCATCCTCATGAACGGTCGCCCGCTGGCCATTCCCAGGATGGATGCACAGGTCCCGGCGATTCTCGAGGCCTGGTTCCTGGGCAGCGAAATGGGCAACGCCGTGGCCGATGTCCTGTTCGGCGACGTCAACCCCAGCGGCAAACTGCCCATCACCTTTCCACGCACGGTAGGACAAGTACCCATCTACTACGGCCACAAGAATACCGGACGACCACCCAGTGACGAAGAGCCCTACACATCGACCTATATTGACCAGTCCTGGAAACCGCTCTATCCCTTCGGTCATGGACTGAGCTACACGAGCTTCGCCTACGACCCACCCCAGCTCAGCAGCACCCGACTGACCGCCGATGACACCTTGCAAGTCAAGGTCACGGTCCATAACACCGGGGAGCGCGAGGGTGAAGAAATCGTGCAACTCTACCTGCGCGACAATGTCGCCAGCGTGACCCGCCCGGTACGCGCCCTGCGCGGCTTTACCCGGGTGAAACTGAAGCCGGGCGAGGCCCGTACACTGGACTTCCTGCTCGACAAGGACGACTTTGCCTTTCTGGACAACTACTATCTGCGACGGGTGGAGCCTGGTACGTTTACCGTCTACATCGGGGGCAGTTCCGCCACCGACAATCAGGCAAGCTTCGAAGTGACCCGCCTGGCCCGGGTGGTCGGCCTCGGCTCGGCTATCCCGCGCATGCTGCGCACACCCGCGAACACACCCCACGAGTGACAGGGATTTCGGTGACACACTTTGTATCGCTTTCCCGAGAGGTGCAGAATGCCAGACCTCCCGACGAGTCCGAACCAAAGGAAACCGTATGAGCCTGTCCCTTCTGAGCCGCTACGCCTTCTTTGCCGGTTGTGTGATCTTCACCCTCGCCAGCTTGCCGTTCCTGGCGTATGACTGGCTGTGGCCGTTCACCCTGCTGACCGGCTGCCTGAGCCTGCTGGGCCTGTTTGACCTGCTGCAAAGTCCCCACGCGGTACGCCGCAACTACCCGATCCTGGGCAATATCCGTTACCTGGTGGAAGGCATCCGCCCGGAAATCCGCCAGTACCTGCTGGAATCCGACAGCGATGCCCTGCCCTTCTCCCGTTCCCAACGCTCGCTGGTGTATTCGCGGGCCAAGAACGAAAGCGCCGACAAGCCCTTCGGCACCCTGATCGACGTGTACCAGGGCGGTTTCGAATTTATCGGCCACTCCATGCGCCCGGCGCCGCTGAGCGACCCGAGCAGCTTTCGCGTCATCGTCGGCGGCCCGCAGTGCAAGCAACCGTACTCGGCCTCGGTGTTCAATATCTCGGCGATGAGCTTCGGCTCCCTGAGCGCCAACGCCATCCGCGCCCTGAACCAGGGTGCCAAGCTCGGCAACTTCGCCCATGATACCGGCGAAGGCAGCATCAGCCCCTACCACCGCGAGAATGGCGGCGACCTGACCTGGGAACTGGGCAGCGGTTATTTCGGCTGCCGCACCGCCGATGGTCGCTTCGACCCGGAACGCTTCGCCGCCCAGGCCCAGACCCCGCAGGTGCGGATGATCGAAATCAAGATGAGCCAGGGCGCCAAGCCCGGCCATGGCGGCATCCTGCCCAAGCACAAGGTAACCAAGGAAATCGCTGAAACCCGCGGCATCATGATGGGCGAAGACTGCGTATCGCCATCACGGCACAGTGCGTTTTCCACACCGGTCGAGATGATGCATTTCATCGCCCAGTTGCGTGAGCTGTCCGGCGGCAAGCCGGTGGGCTTCAAGTTCTGCCTGGGCCACCCGTGGGAATTCATGGGCATTGCCAAGGCCATGCTGGAAACCGGCATCCTCCCGGACTTTATCGTGGTCGACGGCAAGGAAGGCGGCACCGGCGCGGCACCGGTGGAGTTCACCGACCATATCGGCGTACCGATGCGCGACGGCCTGCTGTTCGTCCACAACACCCTGGTGGGCCTGAACCTGCGGGACAAGATCAAGCTCGGCGCCAGCGGCAAGATCGTCAGCGCCTTCGATATCGCCAGCGTGCTGGCCATCGGCGCCGACTGGGCCAACTCGGCGCGGGGCTTCATGTTCGCCATCGGCTGCATCCAGTCGCAGAGTTGCCATACCAACAAGTGCCCGACCGGTGTGGCGACCCAGGACACCTTGCGTCAACGCGCCCTGGTGGTGCCGGACAAGGCCCAGCGGGTGTTCAACTTCCACCGCAATACCTTGAAGGCACTGGCCGAAATGCTCGCGGCGGCGGGGCTGGAGCATCCGGCGCAGCTGGAAGCCAAGCATCTGGTACGGCGGATGTCGGCGACCGAGATCAAGCTGTTCTCGCAGTTGCATGTGTTCCTCAAGCCGGGGGAGTTGCTGACCGGTGAGGTCAATGGCGAGTTCTATTCACGGATGTGGCAGATGGCACGGGCAGACAGCTTCGAGCCCAATGAAATGGCCGTCGCGTAAAAAGAGTAAGAGCGCCTGGCCGCCAAGAGCCAGGCGTCTTTATTCACACCTGACGGGGTTATCGCCTGGCACACTCCCACAGATCTCATACAACCCCAGAACATTATCGCCCATCACTGTTTGCGTGATCGAATGCCAGCGACGGGGAAGATCAACCTCGTCACCCGGCTTTTTATAGGCGTAGTCCAGCCACCATACTCGACCTGTTGCCGTTTCAAGACGATCGAGAGACTCAACATAAGTGTCATCGCCATATTTCATCATCGGGGCAGAAAAGCCTGACGCGATGGGCCGATGGCCTGATGACGACGAAAAGTGCAACAACAGCTTCCGGTGTTTATCGTTGTAAAAATGCCCAGCGTAAAAGAGATAGGCATCGCTCACCACCAATACATCACCGCTCATTGACTTGACGTTAAAATCCTCCATCAGCTCAGCCAGCCTATCGTCAGCCATCCGGTAAGGGTTGTTCATTGTATGTTGTTGACTATAAACATGACTCAGGCCGAAAACCTCTACCGCTAAGCATACGCCCAACGCCATGACAAACCCCCATCTATTACGCAGCTTATCCAGCGCTATCGCCACAAGAAGAGGCATCATCACCGCAGAAAAAAACAAATAGCGTTCTACAAACACAGGTATATAGAAAGAGAATAAAAAAACGACCATCACCGTTAAAAAACCGCATATGACAATCAGCGTTTGCACAGCGTACCGACTGCGGTCTTGCCACACCACGATACCTCCGGTCGCCACATACACGATCGGCACCAGCCAGTAAATAAATGCATTGCAACCACGCCCATCGTTAACGATCAAGAATCTCCATATCGCCGATGGCAGGCTATAACCGGAAACGGGCTGAATCCAACTCACGCCAAAGGTGTTCAACTGGGTAAAAACACTTGACAGCCATGGTAAGTAAAGCAGGACAATCACTCCGTTCGCCAGCCACCACTGAGGCCTCTCTATGCCTCGATGCCGCCCATAAGCCGGTAGACGGATCAACAGCAGGTACAGCCAATGGGAAAGCGCGCAGAAAATCGAAAAATAATGGGTATAAAGTCCACTCACCATCAATAAAACATACATCACCAGGTAGCTACTTTTTTGCGGTTTGAGCACCCAGTACACCAACGCAAGGGTGGCGCCCGTCAGTTCGGCGCCCATCAGCGCATACATGCGCACATCCTGGCTGTAGCGAACCGCGATAGGTAACAACGCCAGCAACAAGCCCGCCGTTATTGCCGCTCGCGGTGTTGAAACCATCCGCACCAGCCAAATGCCAAGTCCGACGTTGACGACGCCAAGCACGGCACTGAAGCCTCTCGTCCAGATCAACGCATTGCTGTCGGTCAGTGCGATCAGCCCATGCAGGAGCATATAAAAAAGAGGGGGATGTACATCGCGGCCACTTAACGTCCAGATATCAGCCAGCGGATAGGCAATCAACTCCAGAGTAAAACCTTCATCGGACCATATGGAGGCGTTGCTCAACAGATAAAAACGCAGCACTGTCGACACGCTAATAATCGCGAAAACCCACCACCCGATGGCATGTGAACGCGGGGCCGTCACGGCAATTGATGGGATATCACTCATGACGCCACCACTCCTGGACGTTCAGCCTACGGCTTGATCCGTTTCATCATGATAAGTCCTTCTTCCCCACTAAGATAAATGTCATAGAACTTATTATTCACCACCGGCATACCGAAGTCATCGAGTTTATCTTTACTGAGATACGACTCATCAGCGCCCTCGACATTATCCATACCCACTCTTAAAAGAGCCGCTGAACTGACTGCCGCACCCTGCCCCATGATATCGTCAATACCGGGCATTACCGCCAGCGTGCCTTGAGCGGCCGGTACCCAACCTGAATCGTCATCCTGCAAGTGAAATTTTTTGACCTTTCTGAGTTCCACACGGCTGAAAACATCGTAACTCAGATTAAATGAAATTGTCTTTTCCATCTCCTGCCTCATCATCAGTACCCGCCCATAGGCGTAGGAAAAGGACAACATGTACAGCAACGGCACCGCTAGCAAAACCCCGGCTTGTGGATGACACCTCACCAACACCGAAGCACTTAGATAAAACAAGAACATCAGAAGTACCGAAGCCCCAACCAGTGTCCGCGCCCCCAAATTAAAAGGTTCGAACACGAGCATGATCCCGTGAATGGACAGCCCCAGCACACCCAGCAACACACTGTACAATAAGACTCTTATTAATTTTTCTCGAACCCGAATATCAGATCTGAGCATTTCAACAATCACCCAGCAATAGCCGACTGCTGCCACCCCTGACAGGCACAGAACAAGCCCATAGCTTGCGCCGACGAACGCCTCCGGGATTCCGTCGAAAAACAACATGATTCTCGAACCGATTTCCGCGATCGCGGAGGCGTCCAACTTAATCAGTGTCTTACGTTCATCGCCCATTAAAGGGTAGGCCGTTACATAATAAATAACGACACCAATCCCTAACTGAAGCAGTTTATCACCTGTTACCCTGAAGATACGCTCAAGAGGCTCGCCCCTCTCCAGCAACCTGAACACCTCAATACAACACAATCCCACAAATACGTTGATCATAGGCTGATAGAAAGCCGTGAGCACAGCCACCAGTAAAGCCGGTATCGCCGTTCGTTTCCAGAACACCTGCTCTTGGTAGGTCACCGCCAGGATGCTCGCAACAATACCGAGTATCATTGACGGCCCATCATACTGATAAGTCAGATTTTGCAGGAAGAATGGACAATACAGCAAGGGCAAGACGACTAGACAACGGCTGTATGTCAAGTCAGTAAAATAATGCCTGGAGAGACGGGCCAAAGCCAATGCCAATACTGTGATCGCCAGCAGGAGGGCTAACGGAAACATATTAGGCGCGGCATGACTTAACGATAATAGCCCATACAGAATATCCGTCAGAACTCGTCCCTCGTCGGAAAAGTCTGCCCTGGCAAATACAGAACGCCAACCATCATCAATATAGAGATAGTCTGACAATATAAAGGGGAGCACATATAAAAAACTGACAATCAGGTAAAAAGCTACCGCCTCACCTTGCGACAGCTGCTTCTTTAGAACATCAAACTTCATAGCCCACCACTGCCCCTTTTTATTTCACGCTCGACTGCCGAGAAAGCAAACCACCAGGCTTCCCTGAAACCACATCTTTGACAACATATCTGGGCCGATGTTTAGACTCCATGTAAATTCGCCCTATATACTCCCCCAGCACCCCAATCCCGATCAGTTGCACACCGCCCAAAAACAAAATCGCCGTCATCAACGACGGGTACCCCGGCACATCATTACCAAACAGTATCTTGTCCAACGCCATATAACCGGCATATAGCAACGCCAACACTGAAACCCCGCCGCCGATATAACTCCACAGACGCAACGGCAGGGTACTGAACGAGGTGACCCCGTCGAGTGCCAGGTTCCATAACTTCCAGGCATTGAACTTGCTCCGGCCGCCGACACGGGACGCGCGATCGTATTCAATAATGGCGACCGTGAAACCGGCCCACGACAGCACGCCTTTCATGAACAGTGGCTGTTCAGGTAACGCCTTGATCACGTCCACCACCTTGCGGTCCATCAGGCGGAAATCGCCCACATTTTCCTCGATATGGGTGTAGGCGATGTGCTTGAGCAGGCGGTAGAAGAGCGAGGCACTGTGTCGCTTGAGGTAACCATCACTGGAACGATCCCGACGCTTGGCCAACACCACATCAGCGCCGTTTTGCCAGGCCTGGAGCAATCGGGGGACAACCTTGATCGGATCCTGCAGGTCAACATCGATGGGGATGACCGCCTCACCGCTGGCAAACTCAAGGCCGGCGAACAAGGCCGGCTCTTTACCGAAGTTTCGTGAAAAATTGACCAGCACCACATCGTCGTCCATCAGTGTCAACGCACGAGCGATGTTTTCCGTAGCATCTAAACTACCGTCATTGATAAAAACAATTTCGATCTGGTAATGATTCAATCCAGGCTCTTGTCTGACGGTCTGGTAAAAAAGCTCAATGGTCTGTTCTTCATTGAACAGCGGAACCACCAAAGAAATTTTCACGTCGCCGTGCCCCGAAAGACCACGTAGCTGGCATAAAAGTAGCCCACCACCAAGCTGACGCCTGAAAAGACGAACAATGTCACGATGCCGGGCATGGCCAACTCATCCCCAAGCCAGCCGATTGCCAGACTCAAAAAAGCCATGAAACCGATAAACGACAGATAGCGCGCCCAGGATGCAGCGCGCTTGAAGTTATATCGCGAGTTGGCATAAAAGGAGAAGGTCGCTGCCACTGCAAAGGCACAGACATTACTGACAAGCTGACCAACCGACAGGACGCTGTGCAGCGTCAGGAAGACGCCCCAGTGGATCAACGTATTAAGAACGCCAATATAAACGTAGATCGAAAAATGCTTGGGCAACACACACACGGCCATGTCCTTGATTCCGCAGCCGGAAAGAAATACCCGCCCGATAAGAGCCGAGGGGCGCTTCCACGTACAACGAAACGCCAGCGTGGTGATAGTTCAACACTAGGCCGCATCAACAGGTCTGTCTACTGTCAGAAATCACAGGTACAAGCGAGTCCCCTTATGGCCTGAGCACTGCGCCGCCACTTCCGACCCGTACACACCTGTTATTTCTGACAGTAGGCAGGTCTGTCGGGACACTCTAGTGTCAAGTTCCTGCCCCGTGGATATCCGTTGCCATAAAAACATGGACGCCAAGAAACGGCATGAGGAAGCTCCTTCCCGCCTGCTCTGCCTGTCTGAAAAACACCTCTGCTGGCAGGCAACCCTCGACACAAAATTGTGACATTCAGTAATACCCCCGCCTTTGCAATTCCCTCCGACTCACGCCAACCTGCACACCGCCGCTGCGCGCGTGCAATTTCTTACAGCAATAACAGCCCTATTCAACATTCGCCCAAGAGTTTTCCCGTGATGTCCAACGGACGCGATCATCGCATCGACTTTTTCCGCGGGTTGGCGCTGATCTTCATTTTCTGGGATCACGTGCCGCAGAACCCCCTCGCCAGCCTCACCGTGCGCAATTTCGGTTTCAGCGACGCGGCGGAGATCTTTGTCTTTCTCGCCGGTTACGCCGCGATACTGGCCTACGGCAAGATCGCCCGCCGCGACGGTTTTCTGGTGGCCAGCGTGCGTATCCTGCGCCGGGCCTGGGTGCTTTATGTGGTGCATATCTTCCTGCTGGCGTTGCTGATGGGCATCGTGTTCTTTGCCAACAGCCAGGTGGAAACCCGTGACCTGGTGCAGGAAATGGGCTTGCAGTACTTCCTCACACACCCACAACAGGCGCTGATGGACGAACTGCTGCTGCGCTTCAAACCCAACCTGATGGACCCCCTGCCGCTGTATATCCTGTTGCTGCTCGGCCTGCCGCTGATCCTGCCGATGCTGCTGCGCAAAGCCGAATACGTGGTCGGGGTGTCGGTGCTGCTGTACCTGCTGGCGCCCTGGTTCCAGTGGAACCTGGCCGCCCAGGAGGGTGGCGTGTGGTTCTTCAACCCCATGGCCTGGCAGCTGCTGTTCGTGCTCGGTGGCGCGGCGGCGATCCATGGACAGCGGGAAAAGCTCCCGGAACTCCGCCCGCTGTCGCGGCAGCCGTTGTTCGTCACCTCTGCGGCCTATCTGCTGGCCTGCGCGGTGATCGCCTTGTCATGGAAATGGCCGCAGATACACGACGCCTTCATGCCCAAGCTGTTGGGCGAGTGGCTCTACCCGATCAGCAAGACCAACCTGTCGCCGGCGCGCCTGCTGCATTTCCTGGCGCTGGCCTATGTGGTCGCGAAGCTGTTGCCCAATGGACGCTGGCTGGATCACTGGTTGCCCCGACAGAGTTGCCGGATGGGCCGTTACTCGCTGGAGGTGTTCTGCTTCGGCGTGCTGCTGGCGCCGCTGGCGGACATGCTCAATGCCCAGGCCGGGGATGGCTGGCCGGTGCGGGTGTTCAGTGCACTGCTGGGCGTGGCCTTGATGGCGGCGCTGGCGGGATGGCTGGACCTCAACAAACGCCTGGGCCGGCCCGCGCCAGTAGCGGTCGCCTGATACGAATCATTCGCCATTACGGCAGTCATGCCCCCCAGCCCTGATGACCGGCCAGAAAACCTGACCCACTTCACATATTTTTCGCCGCCTCCAAGCAGCGTCTAAGCTTCAGGCAAGTGCGATCAATCTGCGTGAATGGATGAATCGACTATGGGCGCTTTATGGCAATCCGATTCGAGCAACACTGTGGCGCCAGCCAACAGGGAGGATGAAGCGCCTTTACCGAAAAAACCGCGTAAGCGCAGGCTGTGGTGGCGGCTGTTCTGGCTCGTGCTGCTGATTGCCCTGGGATTGCTGGGGTTTGCCGCCTCGCGGGAAATGCGCAGCTCCAAGATCCAGGCACGGGAGTTCAGCCGTCTCGCCGCCGACCTCGGTTATTCGCTGGAGCCCGGGCCCAGTGACTCGATTCTCTATCCCGGCGACGGGCCTTTCGACAAGCGTCTGGGCTACAGCGCCCTCGGTGAATTCCTGCCGCGCCTGTTGAAACGCAATTATCGGATCGAGGCCCAGGCCCGCTTCTCCCCGGCACTACTGGACTACAGCCAGGAAGGCTTTTTCGTACCATACAAGGAGAAAATCCAGGCCGGACTCTCGATCACCGATTGCCGCGGGGGCGATGTCTACCATTACGACTACCCACAACAACTCTATGCCAGCTTCGAAGCCATTCCGCCGTTGGTGGTCAATAGCCTGCTGTTTATCGAGAACCGTGACCTGCTCGACCCGAAGCAGCCCCAGGCCAACCCCGCCGTGGACTGGCCACGCTTCGGCAAGGCGGTGCTGTCGCAGATTGCCAAGGTCCTGCACATGGGCGGCCAGACCGCCGGCGGCAGCACCCTGGCGACCCAATTGGAAAAATACCGGCACTCGCCGGACGGCCTGACCCTCTCCGGCGGTGAAAAAATCCGCCAGATGATTTCCGCCAGCGTGCGCGCTTATCAGGGCGGGCCGCAAACCCTGGAAGCGCGCAAGGATGTGGTCCGCGACTACCTCAACAGCGTGCCGTTGTCCGCCGTGCCCGGGCATGGCGAAGTGCATGGCATGGCGGAAGGCTTGCGGGTCTGGTATGGCGCGGATTTCGCCCAGGTCAACGCCCGCCTGAACAGCGTGGCCAGCGATCCCCTGAGCCTGTCACAACGCGGCCTGGCCCTGCGTGAAGTGCTGTCGCTGATGATTGCCCAACGCCGGCCCTCCCATTACCTGGCCCGCGGCCGCGACGAATTGGCCGAACTGACCGACAGCCATATCCGCCTGCTGGCCCAGAACGCGGTGATCGACGGTCCCCTGGCCACCGCCGCGCTGGCCAGCAAAGTGACCTATCGCGACTGGCAGCAGGAACCGACGATCCAGCCGGTGGAGTCGAACAAGGGCATCAGCGTGGCCCGCAGCCGCCTGTCGGCCATGCTCGACCGCCCACTCTACGACCTCGACCGCCTTGATCTCTCGGCCACCAGCACCTTGCAATCGGACCTGCAAAGCCAGGCCAGCGACTACCTCAAGCGCCTGGCCGACCCTGAGTTCGCCAAGTCCCTGGGCCTGTTGGGCGAACACCTGCTGACCCCCACCAGCACGCAACAGGTGCGCTACAGCTTCACTCTTTTCGAGCTCACGCCCGACAGCGCGCGGGTGCGAGTGCAGACCGACAGCACCGACCAGCCCTTCGACATCAACGAAGGCAGCAAGCTCGAACTGGGCTCCACCGCGAAACTGAGGGTGCTGACCAGCTACCTGCAGATCATTTCCGAACTGCACGACCGTTATGGCAACCAGTCACCCGCCGAACTGAAAAAAGTGGCGAATGACGCCCAGGACCCGATCACCCGCTGGGCGGTGGACTACCTGGCGCAAAACAGCGACCGCTCCTTGCCGAAAATGCTCGACGCGGCCCTCAGCCGGCAATACTCGGCCAACCCCGGCGAAAGCTTCTTCACCGGCGGCGGTTTGCATCACTTCCACAACTTCCGCAAGGAAGACAACGGCCGCAGCCCGACCTTGCGCGAAGCCCTGCGCGAGTCGATCAACCTGCCGTTTATCCGCCTGATGCGCGACCTGGTGCGCTACAGCACCTACCAGGGCCCGAACAACAGCGCCGAATTGCTCAAGGACGACAACGAGCCGCGCCGCCAGGAATACCTGGCCCGCTTTGCCGACCGCGAGGGCACGGCCTTTATGCTGCGCTTCTGGAAGAAGTACCAGAACAAGACGTCCCAGGAGCGCCTGGACACCTTCCTCGACGGCATGCACCCGACGCCGATTCGCCTCGCCGCCGTGCATCGCTACCTGCTGCCGAACGCTCCGCAAGCGGTTTTCAATACCTTTGTCCGGGCCCACCTGAAAACCGAGAAAGTCACCGACGAACGCCTGGCCAAACTCTACAAGACCTACGGCCCCGGCACCTTCGACCTGCCCGACCAGGGCTTTATCGCCAAGGTTCACCCGCTGGACCTGTGGTTGCTCGGCTACCTGTTGAATAACCCCCAGGCGCACTTCAGCCAGGTGGTGGCCGCCAGCGAATTCGAACGCCAGGAAGTCTATGGCTGGCTGTTCAAGAGCAAGCACAAGAGTGCCCGCGACAGCCGGATCCGGGTGATGCTGGAGATCGAAGCCTTCCTCGATATCCATCAGCGCTGGCAACAGGTCGGCTACCCCTTCGATCACCTGGTACCATCGCTGGCCACCGCCATCGGCAGTTCCGGCGACCGTCCGGCGGCGCTGGCCGAATTGGTGGGGATCATCCTCAACGACGGCGTGCGCATGCCGACATTGCGCATCGACAGCCTGCACTTCGCCGCCGGTACACCTTACGAAACCCGCCTGGTCAACGACCCGGACAAAGGCAAACGGGTGATGCCGTCGGAGGTCGCCACGGCCCTGCGCGAAGCCTTGTCACAAGTGGTGGATGCGGGCACCGCACGACGGGTTTCCGGCAGCTTCAAACAGCCGGACGGCACACCGCTGGCCATGGGTGGGAAAACCGGTACCGGCGACAACCGCATCGAAGCCATCGGTGCCGGCGGGCGGGTCTTGAGTTCGAAGTCGATCAACCGCACGGCGACCTTTGTGTTCTACATCGGCGATCATCACTTCGGCACCCTGACCGCGTTCGTGCCGGGGCGCTCGGCCGAGTCGTTCAAGTTCACCTCGGCGTTGCCGGTACAGGTGCTCAAGGGCATGGCGCCGATCCTGACGCCTTACCTGCAACCGGGCAGCAACACCTTGTGCACCGCACAGAAGGTCGCGCAAACGCCCTGACGACAGGAGAAAAACCTCAGCGGGTCGTGTGAAATCGCTTGGCGAGGGTGTAGCTCTTTTTCCAGTAGCTATTGCTCAGCGAATCGATGCGTACCGTCTTGCCGCTGCGCGGCGAGTGAATGAATTTGTCTCCGCCAATATAGAGCCCGACATGATTGACGGTGTTCTGCCCATTACGCCGGAAGAACACCGCATCGCCGGGCTTGAGGTTTTTCCGTTCGATGGTCTTGGCGTTGGAGCGGCGCATGGCAACGGTGGTGCGCGGCAGCTTGATATCGGCTTCCTGCTGAAACAGATAGACCAGCAAGCCGCTGCAATCAAAGCCGTTGACCGACATCCCGCCCCACCGATAGGGCGTGCCGATCAACTCATGGGCACGGCCCACGACATTGTCGATGGGCGCTGGCGCGGCCTTGGGCCGCAGCCCCTTCAGGACCTTGGCCGATGAAACAGGTTTCGCCACATCGAGGGTGGCGTGAGCCGACAGGAACAGGCCCGGTGACACCCACAGCAGCGCGCCGAACAAGAAACTGGGCATGATAAATCCCGCCTTTTTGACACAAGACGGCATGGTAAAGAGCTGTTCCAGCCTTGCTTAGAGTGCTTTTCTCCAATTGGCGTAGGGAAAAACTCCAAGTCGACACAGAAAACACAACCGCCCCCTGAGAGACGTATAAGCACAAACGGGCCGCGAGTCCGTTCGTCACTTTTTCTTGCCGAGCGCTTAAGATATATCTTAAGGTATATCTTAACTAGACAGGAGAAAGAGAAATGAGAGAGGAACATCCCCACCATCGTCACCATCCCCGGGAATTCGGCGATGGCCATGACGGCTTCGAACGTCGCCCCGGTCGCGAACGCGGCGGCCGCGGCCCCCGGGTCTTCGCCCCCGGCGACCTGAAGCTGTTGCTGCTGGCGTTGATTGCCGAACAGCCGTGCCACGGCTACGACCTGATCCGCCAGATCGAAGGCATGTTCGACGGTGCCTACAGCCCGAGCCCCGGCGTGATCTACCCGACCCTGACCTTCCTCGAAGAAAGCGAAATGATCCTCGGCGACGCGGCTGCCGGGAAAAAGAGCTACAGCGTGACCGACGCCGGACGTCAGTCCCTGGTCGAACAGGCCGTGGCCCTCGATGGCGTACGCATGCGCATCGATGTCAGCAAGCGTTCGCTGCGCGGCCATGAACGGCCGCTGGAAATCCACGAGGCAGTGCACAACCTGCGCCACGCCCTGCAACTGCACAACGGTCGCTGGAGCCCGGAAGAAATCCTTCGGGTTCGCGACCTGCTGAACAACACCGCCAAGGCCATCGTCGATGGGCCAGTATCCGCTCCATCCTGCTCGGAGAAACCGGAATGAATGCAGTCAATCAACAAGGGATTCACCGTGTCATGCACGAGATCAAACGACGCCGCCTGGAAGTGTTGCGGGTCGTCGACCTCACCCCGCGCATGCGCCGCATCACCCTGGGCGGGCCGGAGCTGGCGGGCTTTATCAGCCTGGGCACGGACGACCATGTAAAGGTGTTTTTCCCACAGAACGCCGCCGAACAGGCCGCGCTGGAAACGATGGTGCTGGGGGCCAAGGACAATGGCCCGATGCCCGCCATGCGTGACTACACCCCACGGCGTTATGACCTGGAAAGCGGCGAGCTGGATATCGACTTCGTGCTGCATGGCGACGGCCCCGCCGCGACCTGGGCGGCCCAGGCGGCGCCCGGTCAGTTCCTCAATATCGGCGGCCCTCGGGGTTCGATGGTGGTCCCGGATATCTTCGACAGCTACCTGCTGATCGGCGATGAAACCGCGTTGCCAGCCATTGCTCGGCGCCTGGAAGGGCTGGCGGCCAATCGACGGGCTCGGGTGGTGATCGAGGTGGAGAATGCCGGGGAACAGCAGGTGCTGCAGAGCCCGGCACAGGTCGAGGTGACCTGGGTACGACGCGATGCGCCGGAGCAGGATCTGCTGCGCACCGTCGAACAGCTGAATATCCCCGAAGGCAGCCTGTATGCCTGGGTGGCGACCGAAGCGGCGCTATCGCGCAAGATCCGCAAGGTGCTACTGGGCAGCCATGGTTTGAACGAGGAATTCCTCAAGGCGGTCGGCTACTGGAAACTGGACGACAGCGCCGAGGAGTAATTCGTCGCTAGGGAGGGCCTCTTCGCGGGCAAGCCCTGCTCCTACAGGGTTGTGTCGTACACAAGGTCAGCGGACGCCGCGAAACTGTAGGAGCAGGGCTTGCCCGCGAAGGCGTCAACCCGGACACCACAGCTCTACCTGCCACCCCGCCACCGATCCACCCCGATCAACACCCCCGACACCAACAAAAAACCCAGCAGAATCTGCCCGGCATTGATAAACACCTGTGGATAACCCAACTTATCCACATCAAAAAAGGGATACGGGTACACCCCGATCAGATGCCCGCGCAGCAGCACATAAGCGAAATAGACCACGGGATAGATCGCCCAGGGCACTCCATCCCACAACCGCAAAGTGCCCTTCCTCACGCAACACCACCAATAGACCACAAACAGCACCGGCATCACGTCGTGCATCAACTCATCGGCCAACCACTGAAACCCCTGGGGATGCCACAGATGGCGCAACAACAGGTTGTAGGCCAGCCCGACCACCACGATGCTCGCCGTCACCCCCGTCTGCACCGCCGGTTTGAGAAACCAGCGCCTGCCCGCTGAATCCCGCGAAGTCACCGCACAGGTCAGCACCGTCGCCGCCAGGGCATTGGTCAGCACGGTGAAAAAACTGAAGAAGCTCACCACCCCGCCGATCAGGCTGGCCTCCACCTGCCAGCGAAAAATCAGCAGCAGATAGAGCTGGATCGCCAGTCCGCCCCAGCCCAGGAACGCCGCGCCCAGCAACAGCAGCCGACGCAAACCGCCCGAGGTTTGCACTGCGCCATGCATCGCTGCGCTTTCCGTATTCACAGCTCGCGCTTGGTACGCGCCAGCTTGATATAGAGAGCCTCGACCTTCTCCCGCGCCCAGGGGGTCTTGCGCAGGAACGTCAGGCTCGACTTGATGCTCGGGTCACTCTTGAAGCAACGGATATCGATGCGTTGCGCCAACCCTTCCCATTCGTAATGGGTCACCAGGGCCGTGAGGATCTGCTCCAGGGTCACGCCGTGCAAAGGGTTGTTGTTCGATGCCGTCATGCCAGGCCTTCAGGTCAGGAAATGGAAGAAGCCGCGCACCTTAGCCGAGCCTTGGGGCGGGGGGAAGAGCCACGGGCGAAGACAAGGCATCCCGCATCTGAAATAACTGTAAGACTTATCTGGCAAGACGCACGACTGGCGACCGAGCACAGTCCCTGTAGGAGCCAGCTTGCTGGCGATCAAACGCAAGAACGCCCCCTATCTCAAGTCTAGCGCTGCCACCGGAAACCCTCGGGGTTTTGTTTTCCTGATAAAAAAGATATGTTATGTCATAACATATGAGAAATATTAACAATCACACCCACCTACCGTTCCAGCCTTTCATCTGACTCAAGGCGCTCTATTTCGCGCCCCGCTTGCCAAGGAAGCACCGATGTCCCTCTCCTCTCCCCTGCGTTCTCACCTGACACCGCTGGCCGCCGCCTTGCTGATGGTCTCCCCGGCCTACGCCCTGGACTTGCAACCCCAGGTCATCACCGGCAACCCATTGGGCAGCCAGCAACTCGCCTCCCCCAGCACCGTACTGGAAGGCGATGACCTGACCCTGCAACAGCAAGGCAGCCTCGGCGAAACCCTGAACAAGCAACTCGGCGTGTCGTCCTCGTATTTCGGCCCGGGGGCCAGCCGGCCGATCATTCGTGGCCAGGACGGCGATCGCATCCGCCTGCTGCGCAATGGCGTCGGCGCGCTGGATGCCTCGGCGCTGTCCTACGACCACGCCGTGCCACTGGACCCGGTCAATGTCGAACGGATTGAAATCGTCCGCGGCCCGGCCGCCCTGCTTTACGGCGGCAGCGCCATCGGCGGCGTGGTCAACACCTTCGACAACCGCATCCCCACCACTGCCATCGACGGTATCCACGGCGCCGGGGAATTGCGCTACGGCGGTGCCGACACCACCCGCAGCAGCGCCGGCAAACTGGAAACCGGTGACGGCACCTTCGCCTTGCACCTGGATGCCAGTGCCCGCGAGTTCAACGACCTGCGCATTCCAGGCTTCGCCCGCGACCGCAACGCACCAGCCAACGAAGAGGCCGATCAACGCAAGGGGCGCCTGGGCAACAGCGACGGACGCCAGGATGGCGGCGCAATCGGCGGTTCCTACACCTGGGACGATGGCTATGCCGGCTTGTCCTACAGCAACTACGACTCCAACTACGGCTCCCCTGCCGAGCAGGACGTGCGTATTCGCATGCAGCAGGACCATTACGCCTTCGCCTCAGAAATACGCAACCTGCAAGGCCCCTTCAGCTCGGTGAAACTCGATGCCGGCTACACCGAGTACAAGCACAGCGAGATCGAAGACGGGCAAGTCGGCACCACCTTCAAGAACAAGGGTTACGAAGCGCGGGTCGAAGCCCGGCACCTGCCTGTCGGTTCGTTCAACGGGGTGATCGGCGCGCAGGTCAGCCGCAACGAGTTCTCGGCGCTGGGCGAAGAAGCCTTCGTCCCACAGACCGACACCAACAGCGGTGCGCTGTTTCTGCTGGAGGAACTCAAGGCCAACGAGCGCCTGACCTTCAGCCTCGGCGGCCGCCTGGAACATACGAGCATCGACCCCAACGCCCAGGGCAACGAACGCTTCGCCGCCGCCGACCGTTCCAGCAACTTCACCGCCGGCAGCCTGTCATCGGGCGCGATCTACAGCCTGACGCCGATCTGGTCCGTGGCCGCGACCCTGAACTACACCGAACGCGCACCGACCTTCTACGAGCTGTACGCCAACGGTGCCCATGTGGCGACCGGCACCTATGAACTGGGCGATGCCAACCTGTCGAAGGAAAAAGCCGTGTCCAGCGACCTGGCCCTGCGCTTCGACAACGGCACCCACAAAGGTAGCTTCGGCGTGTTCTACAGCCACTTCTCTAACTACATCGGCCTGCTGGGCACCGGTCGCACCCTCAACGACGAAGGCCAGGATGACCCCGCCGGGATTCCCGAATACCGCTACTCCGGGGTACGCGCACGCTTCGCTGGTTTCGAGGCGCAGGATCACTGGAAACTTGGCGAAAGCGCCTATGGCAAGTTGGCTCTGGAACTGTCCGG
The DNA here is from genome assembly GCF_023242345.1 of Pseudomonas sp. MWU12-2037. Lineage (NCBI taxonomy): Bacteria > Pseudomonadati > Pseudomonadota > Gammaproteobacteria > Pseudomonadales > Pseudomonadaceae > Pseudomonas > Pseudomonas sp. MWU12-2037. The sequence continues at coordinate 129,806 of NZ_JALLIZ010000007.1, forward strand.
AGACTACACCCGAGCCACCAACCTCGACACCGGCGAGGCGCTGCCACGGATCGCTCCGTTGCGCCTGAACAGCGGCCTGCTGTGGGAGCTGGATCGCTGGCAAGCGCGGATCGACGTCGAGCATGCGGCGGGACAAGGGCGGGTGCCGGCCAACGAGACCGGCACTTCGGGATACACCACATTCGGCGCCAGCGCCGGTTATCACTTCGACATTGGCAGCAGCCAGTGGCTGGCCTTCGTCAAGGGAGACAACCTGACCAACCAGACCGTGCGCTACGCCAGTTCGATCCTGCGGGATATCGCACCGGCACCGGGGCGCAGCGTGGAATTTGGGTTGCGTACCACATTCTAGAAACGACCCTGCTGCTTCGGGCTCACTCAAGCGCACTCTCGTGTGGGCTTGGGTGGGAAATGCCTCGATAAAAGAGAGATGTTGAAAACCAATCCACGTCCTCGGTTCGGACAACCGTTGGTCGCTACTGTCATTTCTGACAGTAGCCGCTGAATTGATCGACTCCTAGCATCGCTTCCATACCGGACGGTAAAAGGCGCACGGCATCGGCGCCCGCTCCCGTCCACTCCCGGAAACGCTCGTGTTTCTGAAGTGCCGAGCGCTACTCCCATTCAACCTGATTGAGGGGGAAATAGCATGAACACCTCAGACGTCGCCGTCATCGACACTCCAATCCCAAACAGCAATCTCCCCCTCCCCAGGCAGCAACCCTCGCTCTCGGGCAGTGGCTTTTCCGGTGCAACGGTCGAGGTCTGGCAAAAGAACGGCGGCCTGATGGCCCAGGGAACGGTTCAGAACACTCGCTGGACCATCACACTCGCCGATCTGGCACCGGGCACCAATAACTTCACCTTCTCCGTCCATCAGATACTCGGCAATGTAGTCTCCGAGTGGCGGGACTTTTCATTCGCCGTGGCGGACATGAAAACCTCGGACGTGGCCGTCATCGATACTCCGCCCCCCGGCGGCAACCTACCCTGGCAAAAACCCTTGCTCTCGGGCAGCGGTTTCTCCGGTGCAACGGTCGAGATCTGGCAAAAGAACGGCGGCCTGATGTACCGGGACACGGTTCAGAACAACCGCTGGAGCACCCCACTCCCCGATCTGGCACCGGACACCAATAACGTCACCTTCTCCGTTCGCCAGGTATTCGGCGGTGCCATCTCCGAGTGGCGGGACTTCTCATTCACCGTGTCAGGGCCCCCCGCCATGACAACCTCGGACGTGGCCGTCATCGACACCCCACCCCCTGGCGGCAACCTACCCAGGCAGGTCCCCTCGCTCTCGGGCACCGGCTTCTCCGGTGCGAGGGTCGAGATCTGGCAAAAGAACGGCGGCCTGATGGCCCAAGGAACGGTTCAGAACAACCGCTGGAGCATCCCACTCGCCGACCTGGCACCGGGCACCAATAGCGTCACCTTCTCCGTCCATCAGGTGCTCGGCAATGTAACCTCCGAGTGGCAAGACTTTTCATTCACCGTGACTGACGTCACCAGCATGAAAACCTCGGATGTTGCCGTCATCGATACCCCTGTACCAAATACCGACCTGCCCAGGGAAAACGCCTCGCTCTCCGGGACCGGTTTTCCCGGTGCGATAGTTGAGCTCTGGCAACAAAACGGCGGCTTGCTCGCCCAAGGAGCGGTTAATCAAAACCGACGCTGGAACCTGATACTCGCCGATGATCTGCCACTCAATCTCTACACGTTCTCCGTCCGCCAGACTCTCGGAGGCGTAACGTCCGAATGGCGAAATTTTGCTTTCAACGTCGTGAAATCCTCATTCCCCATCAATGCCGCACCTCAGATCATCGCACCAAACGGCACGCTCTCCCCCCCCTTCAGAATTTCCGGAAAAGCCACCCCTGGCGCGACCGTCTCAGTCTATCGAGCAGGCGGGGGAATCCATTTTGGCGACACCACCGCCAACGACAATGGTGACTGGACCATCGAGAACGTTACACAACCCGCTGATACCTACCTGATTACAGCCAGACAGACTAAAAACACCGAATGGTCACAATGGGCACCGAATCGGACATTCGTTGTGATCGCCGCAGATGGTCTGTTTCAGTTCGATGGAACCATTGACCCTACAGAGGAACGCCTGAGAATCGGTAAGCGACTTGCTGACAGCGACCGGCAACCTACTGGCCTTTACCTGGCAGCCAATACCGCACTGACACTGGACCTGACGTTCATCAGCCGTATCGGCAATCCTCAAGCAACACTTCTTGTTGGCGCGTTGGATAGCAACCCGGACATTCGTTTTAAAGATCCACGGGAATACCCCTTGAACGATGGTAGAAACGTGGTGACCGACCCTGCCGGCGGGATGCTTTACCTCAAGCTGAGCGGAGTCGGCAATCGTATAAAGGTCAATTTCATCAGCGGAGCCGTACGTGCACCCACCTTCATATACGGGCAAACCACGCTCGCGGAATATCGTCAGGCGCTCAACACCTACACACAATCTCCACACGTTGAACTAAGAGCTTATCGCCTGCTGGTGACAGTGACACGGGAGGCGGCGTTATTACATCAAGACGCAGATCAAAACCAGTTAATGGAAACCTACAGTAAAATATCCAACATTCAAGACATGACTATCGGACTGGACAACTCCACGCCCCTACACGCCCCACCTCAGTTATCCCGCCATCTGATAATGGGCAACTACACAAAAACGGGGGAATGCTACGCCTGGCACGGTGCAACAGTGTACCCACTTTACTATGATAAAATATTGCTTAATTCCAACGATTTAAAAAAATCCTGGGGCGTCTCTCATGAACTTGGCCACCAGCACCAGATGCTGTGTTACGAAGCCTACATTTTTAATGAAGTGTCCAATAACCTGCCCGCACTAGCCCAGGAACGAGCCTTCGGTATTCGTTCTCGCCTGCTGATACTCGATGGTATCGACCACTGGAAAGTGGCTTTTGAGAACATCAACAGACCGGGGCTCAACTATGTAACCGATCTTGGGGGAGTGGAACAACTTTGCCCTCTTGAACAATTGAGACTCGCTTTTGGTGATGATTTCTGGCCCCGCTTGAACAAGTACGCCCGGGAAAACCTTCCCTCTAATGGCAGTACGCCACCAGACCCACAGGCATTCGACAATTTGGCGTTGTGCGCCAGCAGTGTCGCCAATGTCGACCTGCGCTCATTCTTTGCCGCCTGGGGTATTCCTCTCACACCCAGCGGGCAACAACGTATTGCTGCACTGAGTTTACCTTCCGCCCCCATGAATCTTCTCGGCCAGAGAGAATTCTAAAGGGCGCTTGTTGTTGAAGTATGAAGCACTGTTCTCATTCAACCTGATTGCAGGAGAAAAAGAATGAATACCTCAGACATTGCCGTCATCGACAGTCCAACCCCTGGCAGCAACCTGCCCAGACAGCAACCTTCGTTCTCGGGCACCGGCTTCTCCGGTGCAATGGTCGAGGTCTGGCAAAAGAACGGCAGCCTACTGGGGCAGCCAGTATCCGTTCAGAACAACCGCTGGAGCATCCCACTCACCGATATAGCAGCGGGTACCACTACCTTCGCCGTCTCCGTCCGCCAGACTCTGGGGGGGGTAACTTCCGAGTGGCGGGACTTTTCATTCATCGTGGTTGACACCCCCACCATGAAAGCTTCGGACGTGGCTGTCATCGACAGTCCTCCCCCTGGCAGCAACCTACCCCGGCAAGCCCCCTCGCTCTCAGGCACCGGTTTCTCCGGCGCAAAGGTCGAGATATGGCAAAAGAGCGGCAGCCTATTGGCCCAAGGACCGGTTCAGAACAACCGTTGGAGCCTCCCATTCGCCGACATAGCAGCGGGACTCACGACCTTCACCGTCTCCGTCCGCCAGATTTTTGGCAATGTCATCTCCGAGTGGCGGGACTTTTCATTCACCGTGGTTGACCCCCCGGCCATGAAAACCACGGACGTGGCCGTCATCGACACTCCGGCCCCAGACAGCAACCTCCCCAGGCAGACACCCTTGCTCTCGGGCACAGGCTTCCCCGGGGCAATGGTCGAGATCTGGCAAAAGAGCGGCAGCCGACTGGGACAAGGACCTGTTCAAAACAACAATCGCTGGACCATCCCACTCGCCGATCTAGCAGCGGGCACCACGACCCTCACCGTCTCCGTCCACCAGATTTTGGGTGGGGTGATCTCCGAGTGGCGCGACTTTTCATTTGCCGTGGTTGACACCCCCACCATGAAAACTTCGGACGTGGCCATCATCGACACCCCGACCCTAGGCAGTAACCTATCCAGGCAGGCACCCTTGCTCTCGGGCACGGGCTTTCCCGGTGCAATGGTCGAGATCTGGCAAAAGAACGGTGGCCGACTGGGCCAAGGATTGGTTCAGAACAATCGCTGGACCATCCCACTTGCCGATCTGGCACCGGGCACCACTACCTTTGCCTTCTCCGTTCGCCAGATTTTGGGGGCGGTAACCTCTGAGTGGCGTGACTTTTCATTCACCGTGGTTGATACCCCCGTCATGAAAACTTCGGACGTGGCCGTCATCGACACTCCGCCCCCAGGCAGCACCCTCCCCCGGCAGAGACCCTCGCTCTCGGGCACCGGCTTCTTCGGTGCAACGGTCGAGGTCTGGCAAAAGAGCGGCAGCCGACTGGGCCAAGGGCCGGTTCAGAACAACAATCGCTGGACCATCCCACTTGCCGATCTAGCGCCGGGCACCACTACTTTCACTTTCTCCGTCCGCCAGATTTTTGGTGCGGTAACCTCCGAGTGGCGGGACTTTTCGTTCTCCGTAGCTGACACCTCCACCATGAAAACTTCGGATGTGGCTGTCATCGACACTCCGATCCCAGGCAGCACACTACCCAGGCAGGCGCCCTCACTCTCGGGCACAGGCTTCTCCGGTGCAACGGTCCAGATCTGGCAAAAGAGCGGCAGCCGACTGGCCCAAGAGCTAGTTCAGAACAACCGCTGGAGAATCACACTCGCCGATCTGGCACCGGGCACCACTACTCTCACCGTCTCCGTCCGCCAGGTACTCGGCAATCTCATCTCCGAGTGGCGGGACTTTTCATTCACCGTGGCTGACATGAGAACCTCGGACGTGGCCGTTATCGATACTCCGCCCCCTGGCAGCAACTTACCCGGGCAGCAACCCTCGCTCTCGGGCACCGGCTTTCCAGGTGCAACAGTCGAGATCTGGCAAAAGAACGGCAGCCGACTGGCCCAAGGGCTGGTTCAGAACAACCGCTGGAGAATCACACTCGCCGATCTGGCACCGGGCACTACGACCCTCACCGTCTCCGTGCGCCAAGTACTCGGCAATGTCGTCTCCGAGTGGCGGGACTTTTCATTCACCGTAGTGGCTGACACCCCCGCCATGAAAACCTCGGACGTGGCCGTCATAGACACTCCGCCCCCCGGCTGCCCCCTGACCAGGCAGACCCCCTCGCTCTCGGGCACCGGCTTTCCCGGTGCAACAGTCGAGATCTGGCAAAAGAACAGCAGCCTACTGGCCCAAGGATCGGTTCAGAACAACAACCGCTGGAGAATCACACTCGCCGATCTGGCACAGGGCACCACGACCTTTACTGTCTCCATCCGCCAGGTACTCGGCAATATGACTTCCGAGTGGCGAGACTTTTCATTTACCGTGCAGGAGTACATCGCCCAGCCCGGGCCCGACATTGATTACGATAGCCTCCTGAAAAATGAAATCGTCAATACGACAAACAAAAAAGAAAACTATGTAGACCCAAGAACGGGGCTATTCAATGCCTATTTCTCTATCGCTTCCTTGACCGCCAATGCTGCTCAAGGACCAAACCTAGATATTGACTTTTTCTACCGTCCCTACTCATTTAATGCAATGGGCATAGGCGTGGGTTGGAAGCTTCGCCTATCAAGTTATAACTTATTATATAAAACCCTGACTCTTTCGACAGGCGTGTCCATTGCCAAGCCAAATGACATAGACCCTCGAGAGACCTTAAGAAAATATGGTTTTATACTCGGAACAGCCGACGAAAACAATGAATACGGACAACCCCAAGCAATCCAGATATACCATAAAGATGGAAGTATCGAAAAGTTAAACTTCCAAGGCTACAACAACGTGCTATTACCCTCCCAAATAATAACAACACACGGCTTCACACTTTACATCCACTGGGAGAACCAACGAACCAACCAAGGCATTGCAACCAGAATCATGTCCATCCGCGATGAAAAAAACCTATTACTCGATGTAAGCTATCATGAGAACGATGCAATTTTCACCGTATGGCCAAATACCCCAGAACAATACAGTGTAGTTTTAAATTTCAACACTGCATCAAACACATTAAGCTCTGTCACCTTCCCTGACTCATCTACGCCCTCCAACCAAAGCTTTTACTACGAGCCCAATCCGACGCTAGGTTCTATTCTCACCACAGTGACCAGTTCTTCAGGGCTGAGAGAGAATGTTATCTATAATAGCTCCGGAGTAACTGTCAATAATAAGACACTCCCTTGGGTAACCCAGCATACTTTGACTCCGGGAGGCAGGCAACCCGAAATAATCACGACCTATAATTACACCAAAACATCAAGTGACTCATACATTACAACCTCAACAAACCGCACATCCGAGCAGGTCATCGTCAAGACCTTTAGCTTCGAAAAAAATCTCCTTATCTCAGAAGCCCAAACCATTAACGAGTGCAGCGCTACAATGACATATGAATATCGAGGCTCTGCACCTTACCTTAATAAAACCCGCTACGAAAACAAAACCACGGGAGCCTTCAGGCAAGGCCCGACCAAACAATCACTCTTCTCACCAGACGGCAATGTAATTTATAGCGACACAGACGGCACGCCCACTCGTTGGACATACGCAAGTGCAAGCACATCCAGCACCAGTCAACGTTTTAACTTACCAGTTATTATAGAATACCCTATCCCGTTTGGCGACTATAGCGATAATATACCCTCCGACTCACCCCTGTATAGCAATGTAGTATTCAATGCATCCGAAAGGCATATAGAATCGGAGTACTCCTACCGTACCTCCCCCAACGGTTCTTTCCCTGACCTGATTAGGAAATTTTACAGCTATACTCGTTTACCGAAAAAACAGCCCTCATTAACGGCGGGAAATCTTCGCCCTTCATTATGCCTAACGATATACACCCCGGACTCAAGTGGAGGTTCCTCTCTGGGCAAATGGAAAAATGGCTCTATGATTCTTGAAAAAATAGAGTATATCAAAGATCCCTCTTCCCCCCATCACGGTCGGGTACAATCCATGAGCACTGAAATCCTAGATGCCCGCGGAAACACTGTCCCCAACTCAAAATACATCACCCGTTTCTCCTACGATATTACAGACGCTTACCTTAAAAAAACAACAGAAGTCGTGTCATCAGAAGGCATCTCGAATACCACTGAAGAGACAACCTCCATTTTTAGTGGACGACTCATAAAACTGGTCGACACGCTGAAAAATACAACGGAATACATATACGACTCTCTTGGCCGAACCCTCAGAAAAACTCAAAACTCACAAAACAACCAATACCGTCAAACAACGGATTACCAATACATCCAGACATCCACAGGCCCCTCCGTCGTGACCACCAGCAATACCGGAGTCAAACAATGGATAAAAAGCGACGCGCTACAACGCCCTATCAGCACAGAAATATGGACAGATATCACCGGCTTTTCTCAATGGCTGACCGTTACATCTACCCAGTATGATGCTCTCGGTCGAGAGGAGAAAACGGTCCTCTATGACTACCTTGCAAATGGTTCGGTGCTCAGCTCCTGGACAGAAACACACTATGACAACTGGGGAAACCCAAACAAATCAATTGTCAACAATGAAAAAACCATCTATTCGAACTACGACCCCATAAGCAACACACTGGAGAACTGGATAGAATTCGGAGGCACTCCCTGCGGAAAAACCCTAACGACTTACAACCCGAGCGGGGAAATAACCCTCGTCACCAACGCCGACATATCAGGAAACATACAAGCAAGCCAAAGCTATCAATATGACAATTTTCAAAGACTCACCGCTCAAACTAACAAAACCCGCTCGCTCTCAAACTCCCTCGACACCACCTATACCTATGATAATTTTGGCAGACCCAGCACCATAACCTCCGGAAACAAAACCATCACGTACAGCTATCCAAATCACACAGCAGAAAACGTAGTCGCTGAAATTTCAATACTCGATCAATCTAATCGTTCTTCCTATAGCCTCGGGCAGCAAAATTACGACAGCCTAAATCGACTCATCCGTTCAGCCAGTGGAGGAAGAACCTATACCTTCACCTATGCAACCTCGTCAAATTCAGCCACCACGGCTACTCTGCCCGATGCTCGAGAAATCAGCTTCGAATACCAGGCAGAGCTCAACAACAAATTGATAAAGCAGAGCGTGAGGTCCAGCGGGCAGCAGCAAGCATATACGTATCAAACAGTCGGAAACCCTTTTGAAACAGCCTCCAGGACACCAGGTACCTTTGTAAACCGCAACTACAATGCGAATGGATTCCTCTTAACAGAAAAACTGTCAAACCTAAATACTGACACTGACAAATCCTCAACCTATCAATACTCCCTAAATGGTCTATTAACATCGGAAACCGATTTTTTTGGAAACAAAACCACTTATCACTACAACCAGAATGGCCGTTACATAGGTTCATCCAGCCCAACGATCACTGTACGGCTGTCTCATGACAACTCGGGGCTTTTAATAAAAGAAGAGGTGAACGACGCTGAATCTGGCACGACAATGACAATCGCCTACACGTACGATGAAAACCATCGTGAAACAAGCCGTGTTTTTTCTAGCGCAGGATTCCCAACATTAAAAATAGCCTACAACTATCAATCCGACTGGTCAATCAGTGACATCACATTCAGCAGAGACAACGCCTTAATCCGCAAGGAGGTCTTCACCTATCTACCGTCAGGGCAACTGCAAGCCTGCTCTTACTCCGGAACTGAATGTCCGGTGGATCCTTGGGGAAACGCCCTCACCGCCCAGTCCTTCACTTATGACCAGCTGGATAACATATTAACCTGCACCAGCCAATTTGGCACCAAGACAAACATTGCTTCATATCATTATGACAACCCCTATGACAAAACCCAGTTAAGTTCCATCACCAATACGCACCCTACCTACCCCAACCAAATCATCCTTGAATATGACAGTGCCGGCCGGGTAACTAAAGACGAGGCAGGACGAACCCTCAGCTACGACAGCCTTGGACAATTGAAAGAAATTTTTTCGGCTAATCAAGGTATCGCACTCACCTATACCTATGATGCCTACAACCGGATAGCAGGAACAAAAAGCGCTCTTCGCACACAGAATTTTTTCTATAAAGGCTCGTCTATCTTCGCACAATCCGAAAGTATATTTTCGGTCAACCAGGGAAAAACACACTCTATAACCAACAGTCAACTCAACTCAAGTAACGCCTGCTGCGCTCAGGTTAAATCCGACCTGGATTACACTACCGGCGTTACCCAAACCGTCCGCTTTATGGAATTAAAAGACCCACACGGCTCACTCATTGCCAGCTATGATATCACCAACAAAACAGCCTCTTACTTCTCTTATACTCCCCACGGCTACAGGCCACTTAACAATAACAACCGCTCTTTTCTTGGATTCAATGGCGAACCCATGGATTCGGTAACAGGCCTCTACCACCTGGGCAATGGTTATCGAGCCTACAACCCCATCACCCTGCATTTTCATTTACCCGATAGCCAAAGCCCTTTTGGCGCGGGAGGAATAAATAGTTACAGTTACTGCTCAGACCCCATCAACTACAGCGACCCCACCGGACATGCCAGTTATAGGATTAACCCAAGATACTATCACAAATCTTCAATCAATCATGGCAGTTTAATCAGTACGATTCTCTGGGGAGGTGTGGCAATTATGGCGGCCATACCGACAGGAGGCACCTCTCTTCTGTTGGGCGGCGCGCTGCTCGGGACAGAGATCGTGGCCACTTCATTTGGTATAGCCAGTGCGCTGACCGAAAGGAGCAACCCGAAACTTTCAGAGCAACTAGGCTGGGCTTCTCTTGGTTTAGGACTTTCGAGTATTGCTTATGGTTCATTTCGCGCCGGAAAAACCATCTATTCCGCCGCCAGTGATTTCAGACGAGCGGCCTCTTTATCAACCGAACACCTTGGGCAGGCAAAAAAAATAACTCAAACAATGGGAGGCCCGATAGAAAAAATAAAGCTACACGAAGGAAATCTTACATTAACCCAAGAATCGTTCAAAGGAGGAAAACGGTTAACGTTCAACGCTCACGGTGCTATTCCTCCGGGAGAAGAATCTGCGCTCATGCGTGTTGGAGAAAACTTTATCGGCCCGGCTGAAGCTATAGATCTGGCAAGAAATCTTGGCTATGACATTAAAAACTATGATTACGTTCGTCTAATAATGTGCCATTCAGCCGACGGCGGAAATGCCTCGTTCGCTCAAACCCTTTCAACCCTCACCAGAAAACCGGTGAAGGCTTTTATCGGCAAAATAGACGTATCGTGGGTGGCAGACGAGGTTGGAAAACACTCCAATCGTCAGGAGAGACTGGCAATGTATATAGGAAAAAAATATGAAATCGTCACCCCCACTCACAAAAAAATAATCGGCTTCAATGAACAAGGTAGTTTCGCCTTTGGAAACACTGATGAATACAACAGCATTCGTGTAAATTTCTTCCCGCGTTAATCACTCTTAGCGCTCCGCGCCCGGGTTTCCGGGCGCGTCTATTTTTACCGGCGACTACTGCTACAGAGCCCCCCAACGACCACTCCACGCTTATGACATCCACACCACCCCATCCAGCTAAACCATGGAGAAGCTGATTAGTCTTTGAGAACTCATGACACGCCTTGTCTATTGAAAAAAAAAACCTGCAACAAGCACGATCACCCGATCAGTGCTTGCCACGCCACCGATCCACGGCAATCACCACCAGCGATATCACCACAAACGCCACCAGCACCATCACGGCATTGATAAACACCTGGGGATAACCCAGCTGGCCCACGTCGATAAAGGGATAGGGGTAAGAGCCGACAAAGTAGCCACGCACCAGGGCGTAAACGAAGTAGAGCGCCGGATAGATCAGCCACGGCCAGAAATCCCGCCATTGCAGGGTGCCCTTGGGCACGCAGAACCACCAATAGATCACAAACAGCACCGGCATCACGTCGTGGAGCAATTCATCGGCCACCCACTGCAGGCCCTGGGGGTTCCACGTATGGCGCAACAGCAGGTTGTACGCCAGCCCGACCAGCACGATGGCGGCGGTCACACCGCCCTGGACCTTGGGGTTGAGAAAGAACCGCCGAAACGGCGAATCCCCTGATATGGCCGCGCAGGTCAGCACCACCGCCACCAGGATATTGGTCAGCACCGTGAAATAGCTGAAAAAGATATCCACCCCGCCCAACAGGCTTTTGTCGCCCTGCCAGCGCGACATCAGGATCAGGTAGAGCTGGAGGGCTAATGCAAACCATCCCAGCAGTGCCGCGATTTTCACGGCAATGCCCCCCGTGCTCTGCGTTAACACCATTTCGTTGCTCATAACCTATCTCCTGGCTACGCGGCACCTGCGACGGCAAAGCCCCATCGATTGGACGCTTATAAACAGGCTGTCTGTTGAGCAAGACCCTAGAAGAAAGTGGAGCAAGGCTCTACTGTCAGAAATGACAGTCCTGACCAGCGGTCATCGTCGCTCAACGTCTGCCTCGCCAGCGATCCACGGCAATCAGCAGCACCGACAGCAGCACGAATACCAACACCACCAGCCCGGCATTGATAAACATCCGGGGATAACCCAGCTCCCCCACATCGATGAAGTCATAAGGGTAGGCGCCGATCAGGTATCCGCGCACCAGGAGGTAAACGCAGTAGACCAGCAGATAGATCAGCCACGGCAGCGCATCCCGCCATAACAAGCCCCCCCTTGGCGCACAGAACCACCAATAGAGCAAAAACAGCATCGGCATCACGTCGTGCATCAACTCATCGGGGACCCACTGGAACTCTTGGAAACTCAATGGAACGCGCAACAGCAGGTTGTACACCAGGGCGACCAGAATCATGCCGACCGCCGCGCCCCCCCTGAACCGAGGGCTGGAGAAAGAAACGCCGCAGGGTCGAATCTCCCGAGGTTGCCACGCAGGTCAACACCAGCGCCGCCAGGATATTGATAAGCACCGTGAGATAACTGAAGAAGTCATCCAGTCCACCCAACAGGCTCCCCGCGGCCTGACAGTTCTGGTAGAGCTGGATGCCCAATGTCGCCCAGCCCAGCAGTGCCGCGCCCTTCAGGGCAATCCCAGCCCAACCCCTGCCATCGCTCATGAGCTTGGTTCCTGACTCTCGCAACCTTTGCGATCCCAAAGATCCCCGTCGGCCGAGCACTCGATACAACACAGTGCCTTTGAGCATGACCCTAGAAGAACGCGAGATAAGGCTCTACTGTCAGAAATGACAGTCCTGACCAACGGCAGACCCGCTCGCAGGGGTTTTGGAAAAGCGCTACCGACTGATGAGGCTGGTGCAGCGCGTTAGCGGTCCCTGGAAGGCTTGATAGATCAACCCCCGAATGCGACTTTGCTCTTTCATTCGTATGAAGTTTCCTAGAAAATCCTGACCGCTTGCGCCTGCCAAAACACGTGGCTAGTCTTCGTTGGTCACTGCCAATTCGGTGATCGGGTTTAGTCGCCCACTGTTGAGTTAAGGCGCATAGCGCCATCGTCCTGTTCAGGCGCTTTTTTGTTGCCTGCACTTTATGGTGGCTGTGCGCAGGGCGCCCTCGGGCGCGCCGGTTCCTTAGCTCGCCGGTCGACTAACCTGCGTACAGCTGCCACCCCCATCGTTTAGTCGCGACTCGGTAGCAGTTCAACCCATGTTGAGAGAGCTAGACCTATGTCGAAAATTACCCCCGATCCCCCCGTCAACCCGCTGTACAAGCACGACAAGACCAGCGACCGGGTATTCGCCCATTACAACCTGCCGCCGCTGGAACCGCCCGAACCTTACAAACTGCCGGAAAGCCTGTATCGGATCCGCACGGATGTGCGCTCGGAAGAGTCGCTGACCGCCGCCTATGAGTTGCTCGAATCGGCCGCCGCGACGGCCTATGAATCCGTGGAAAACCTGAGCGGCGCCAACCGCAAGGTGGTGCTGGGCGTGGTGCACCTGATCGAGTTGGCGAAGGCGTTGGTGGATTCGGCGTTGAATGAGCGTGCCGTAGAGCACCCATAAGATTTGTAGTGTCTGGGCCGGCCTCTTCGCGGGCAAGCTCCGCTCCCACATTGGATTTGTGTCGTGCACAACATCCAGGCTCAACGCAAATACTGTGGGAGCGGAGCTTGCCCGCGAAGAGGTCAGTAGCCCTTATGCAAAATTCAACCGCAGCGACTCACCCTAGTGCTGAATAACCTCACCCCGCATCGGCGCCAGCCGTGCAATCAAACGATTCTGCACCGGCACCGGAATACCCTGGGTATCCATCGCCGCGATCAGGTCCTCCACCAGCGCATTAAAATCACTGCGACTGACGTTCTGGCCCTTGTGGCTCTCGGCCATGGTATCCCCGGTGTACACGCAAGGCCCACCCGCCTCCACGCAGAACTGCTCGACCAACTTGTCCCGCAAACGCTGGATATCGATCTTGCGAAAACGCTCGACGATCCGCGGATCATGGGCAATGTTCAGCAGCATGCCTTCGACAATCCGGTTAATCCCCGCCCGCTCGCCCAGGTCACGATAGAGGCTGTCATCCTTGGGCGGCGGCTGGGCACAACCGGCCAGCAGCAGAACCACCAGCAGCAGTTTCAGTCCCCTCATCAGAAACTCCCCTGCACGGACAGATAGGTGCCGTTCTGGTTATCCAGGGTCGCGATCTCTCCGAGCTTGGCGTAAGCCAGGACAAAGGACACATGCTTGTTGGGGAAGTAGCCGATAAACAGGTCAGCCCAATCGCTCTCGCCGGAGAACGACAGGTTGTCCGGCTTCTGCCGATACTCCACGCCCATGGCCCAGCGCGGGTTGAACAGCACCGCCACCGAGCCTTCCTTGAGCAGGCTGCGGGTATCGCGCCGATCGCCGCCGAAGCCCATCAGCCCCAGCTCGTTGGCCCGACTGTAGCGCACGCCGCCGTTGACCAGCAGGTTGTAACCGAAGGCCGCGCCCATGAACAGGCGGCTGGCGGCCAGGTAGCCCTCCACATCCTGGTCACGCTTGGCGCCCACCAGTTGCGGAATCTCGAAGTTGGTCTGGTGCTTGTACTCAAGCCCCAGGGATACCTGGGGCAAGCGGTCGTAGATCACGTCACCGAAGAGACGCACCTTCAGGCCAAGGATGTCCTGCCCCAGATGATCTTCCGGCAGGCTCAGCTTGCTGACCAGCGACCCGAGGTCGAAGCGCTGGCGGGCAAAGGAAACCTCCACGCGGTTGTCGTAGGACGCCGCGACCCCGGCCACATCGAGCCGATAATCCGGGAGATTGACCGTAGTGGCGAACGCGGTGGCGCTCCACTCGTTCTGCTCGCCATAGCCGGTCAGCACCGCCCAGGGCGTGATCCCGCCGCCCGCCGGGCCTTCGAGGCTGCTGGCCCCGCCCGTGGCGATCAAACGGCCGTTGTCGGCCAGAACCGGTTGCGCACCCAGGCAGGCCAGGCCGCAGAGCAAGAGAGATAAACGCTTCATGGCCGTCAATGAACCACAACGGACGGTGAACCCAAAGGTAAGGCAACCCAGGCCTCGAACGCTGCCGCGGTCAACGGGCGGCTGATCAGGTAACCCTGGGCGGTGTCGCAATGCCAGCGCTCCAGCAGACGCAAGCTGTGCGCATATTCGACGCCCTCGGCGACCACCTTCAGCCCCAGGTTGTGGCTCATTTCGATGGTCGAACGAACGATCACCGCATCCTCGCTGGTTTCATCCAGGTCGCGGACAAAGGATTGGTCGATCTTCAGTTCCTGCACCGGCAGGCGCTTGAGGTGGGCCAGCGACGAGTAACCGGTGCCGAAGTCATCCACCGACAGGCTGATGCCGCACTCGCGCAGCCGGTGCAGGACCTTCAGGGCCTGCTCGGGCTCGCGCATCACGGCGCTTTCGGTGATCTCGAAAATCAATTGTTCGGCCGGCAACCGGTATTGCTTGAGCAACGCCGAGACCCGGTCGGTCAGGTCGGGGCCGAGCAGGTCCTCCGCCGAAATATTCAACGACAATTGCAGGCGCAGGCCACGCTGGTTCCACTCCGACAACTGGCGTATGCCCTCCTCGATCACCCAGTGGGTGAGGATCTGGATGCTGCCGGTGCGTTCGGCCAGGACGATGAACTCCGCCGGCGAGACCATGCCGAACTGCGGGTGTTGCCAGCGCAACAGGGCTTCGGCCTGACGCACGCGCCCCTCACGGATATCCAGCTTGGGTTGGTAATGCAACAGCAGCTCGCCGTTGGCGGCGGCATGGCGCAGGTCACGAATCAGGGTGACCTGGCGGCGGTGCGCGAGGTCGCGTCCTTGCTCGTAAATCTGAATGCGGCCCGGAATCTGTTCGGCATCTTTCATGGCGATGGCGGCGCGGCTGAGCAGTTCCTCCGCGGACAGGCCATCCCCCGGAAAGGCGGCAATCCCCATCCGGCAATCCAGGGCCACGTCATGCCCGGCAATCCGCTGGGGCTTGAGCAACAGTTGCTGGAGCTTGTCCGCGGTGGCAACCGCGCCGTCGCTGGCGGTGCCTTGCAGCAACAGCAGGAACTCGCTGCCGATCAGGTGCGCCACGGTATCGCCGGCACGCAGGGCCCCCAGCAAGCGTTGGCCGACCTGTTGCAGCATCAGGTCCACCGCGTCGGGACCACCGGCTTCGCCGATCGCCCGCAGGTTGTCGATCTCCAGGTAGAGCAGGGCCACCGGACGCCCGGCGCTGATCGCACTGCCCAGGCGCTCCATGGCCAGCGCCCGGTTGGGCAGCCCGGTGAGCCCGTCGTGCAAGGCATTGTGCGCCAGTTGCTGCTCGCGCTCGGCGATGCCGCTTTGCATGGAGTTGAAGGCGGAGGCCAGAAGTCCCAGCTCGTCACTGCGCTTGAGCCGCACCGGGGTCTGGTAATCGCCCTGGCCGATCCTTTCCGCCGCCTGGGCCAGTGCCCGCACCGGCTGCGATACACTGCGCGCCAGCAACAAGGCACCGGCCAGGGATGCCACAAGCGAGATCAGGGCGATCAGCAGAATGTTCTGGTCGAGGGGCGCGAACGCCTGCATCGCCGCATCCAGCGGACTTTGCAGCAAGGCGATGACCTGGTTGTCATTTGCGTTGGTCGTGCTGGCCAGCATCAGCGTCTTGCTCAGGAAGCTGTGCTGCTCATATTCGGTCAGTTCCTGTATGTGTTTCGTGGCGTTGGCGAGCATCAGGCGCTCAATGCTTTGCGCCATGGCCGGCGGCTGGGTGCTCACCAGTTGTCCGGGTTGCTGCATGTCCACGGTCAGGAACGACACTTCCAGGTTGCTCAACGAACGCAGCTCGCGGGCAAACGCGGTGTCCATGGAAAAGCCCATCACCACCCGGGCGATCGGCAACGGCGCCAGCACC
Source organism: Pseudomonas sp. MWU12-2037 (assembly GCF_023242345.1). Taxonomy (NCBI): domain Bacteria; kingdom Pseudomonadati; phylum Pseudomonadota; class Gammaproteobacteria; order Pseudomonadales; family Pseudomonadaceae; genus Pseudomonas; species Pseudomonas sp. MWU12-2037. The sequence goes on from NZ_JALLIZ010000007.1 coordinate 146,444, forward strand.
GGCGCCTCCACCAACAGATGCGGCTGGCCCTGCAGCGGCACGATCAGGGTCGACTGCTTGACCCGCCGCGCTTCGCGCAAGGCCTGGTCATAGCGGAACCGTGAACCTTCGGGCGCCTCGGCCAGGGTACTGGCGAGGACCTTGCCGTCCATGCTCAAAAGGATCATGTCGGTGGCGTTGATACGCTTGCCATGGTTGATCAGCACCGAACGGATGGTCGCCGAATCACCACTGGCCACCGCATCGCGAAAGCCGAAATCCGCCGCCAACAGTTGCACGCCATCGCTCAGGCGCCGGCCCTGGACATCCAGCAAACGTTCGAAGACCCGGGTACCGAGCTGCAATTGCTCACTGGCCTGGCTGCGGATCGCACTGTTGGTGGCGGCCTTGACGCTGAAATACAGCGCGCCGACCACCACCAGCAACAGCAGGATCAGGACGCAGGCGACCCGCGCCTGAAAGCTACTTCGCAGTTTCACTGACAGCTTTATTGAAGGCATCGCCGAAAGCACTCGGAGCCGGCGCCGTGGGTTCGTCCGGCGACAGGGGTTGGATCGACAGGCTGAAGCGTTGCTTCAGGTCCGTGGCGGACACACCGATTTCGCCTCCTGGCTGCGGCAGCATATCGGCCACCTGGGGATGCCAGAGCGTTATGTGGTAGCGGCCGGCGGGCAGTTTGTCGAAACGGATCAGGCCCTTTTTATCACTGACCGCGAACCAAGGATCGTCGGTCACATAGACATAGCCAAGCATCCAGTCATGGATGTTGCAACCCAACACCACGATACCCGGCTTGTCGAACAGCACCGGGTCCGACGGCGTGCCTTCGTAAAGACGCAGCTCGAAGCGCTTGGGCGCCGAGAAGGAATAGACCTGATGGCGGATATTGTCACTGTTGGGAAAGCGGATCTGGGTACCGGTATGTACCGCCAGCACATGGGGGGCGTACTGTTTGTCGCGCTGGTCCATGTCGGCCTTGAGGCTGAAGATCGGCGGCGGCGCATCGCCCTGCAAGGTCAAGACCGCGTTCGGCAAGGGCTTGCCGTCCTGATCGACGATCTCGGCCTGGAAACCGGCGGCCACACCCAGGCCGCTCGACAGCAGACATGCAACAAACAGAAACAATCCGGTCAACGAAGTTGGGCGGGCCATGCAGCAGCTACTCATCAGTGTGTGATCGTGGGGGCCGACCTTGGCATGAAAATGTTCCGCGAATGCAGATTACCGGGGGTTGCGGAGAAGAGCACGCGGCAAATGGGGCCATTAGCCACTATCCTGGCACAGCCGACGAACAACCGCTTGATCGGCAAAACCTTTACATGCAAAACACTTCTGTACAACGCTTATTGATCAACTATCGGCCGACTTTCGCAAAGCTATACTCCCGGCCATTGAAACCACCGGCGGCTCGCCCCATCTAACTGGCATATATCACTGTGCAGGTGCCCCATGAGCGAGCAGCAGGAATTCCCTGAACATCCGACCCTAGAGGCCGACACCGAACACACCCTTGACGACGCCCACGCCGCGAGCGCCTCCGGCACCGGCCTGGCCCTGCCCGGGCAGAACCTGCCGGACAAGGTCTATATCATCCCGATCCACAACCGCCCGTTCTTCCCGGCCCAGGTGCTGCCGGTGATCGTCAACGAAGAACCCTGGGCCGAAACCCTGGAACTGGTGAGCAAGTCCGATCACCACTCCCTGGCGCTGTTCTTCATGGACACGCCCAGCGAAGACACCCGCCATTTCGACACCAAGGCCCTGCCCGAGTATGGCACTCTGGTGAAAGTCCACCACGCCAGTCGCGAAGGCGGCAAATTGCAGTTTGTCGCCCAGGGCCTGACTCGGGTGCGCATCCGCACCTGGCTCAAGCACCATCGCCCACCGTACCTGGTGGAAGTCGAATACCCGCACCAGCCGAGCGAGCCGACCGATGAGGTCAAGGCCTACGGCATGGCCCTGATCAATGCGATCAAGGAGCTCTTGCCGCTCAACCCGCTGTACAGCGAAGAGCTGAAGAATTATCTCAACCGTTTCAGCCCCAACGACCCGTCGCCGCTGACCGACTTCGCCGCCGCCCTGACTTCCGCCACCGGTAACGAGTTGCAGGAAGTGCTCGACTGCGTACCGATGCTCAAGCGCATGGAAAAAGTCCTGCCGATGCTGCGCAAGGAAGTCGAAGTCGCGCGGCTGCAAAAGGAAATCTCCGCCGAGGTGAACCGCAAGATCGGCGAGCACCAGCGCGAGTTCTTCCTCAAGGAGCAGCTCAAGGTCATCCAGCAGGAGCTGGGCCTGACCAAGGACGACCGCAGCGCCGACGTCGAACAGTTCGAACAGCGCTTGCAGGGCAAGGTCCTGCCGGCCCAGGCGCAAAAGCGCATCACCGAGGAAATGAACAAGCTGTCGATCCTCGAGACCGGCTCGCCGGAGTACGCCGTCACCCGCAATTACCTGGAGTGGGCCACCGCCCTGCCCTGGGGCGTGTATGGCGAAGACAAGCTCGACCTCAAGCACGCGCGCAAGGTCCTCGACCAGCACCATGCCGGCCTGGATGACATCAAGGCGCGGATCCTCGAATTCCTCGCGGTCGGCGCCTACAAGGGCGAGATCAGCGGTTCCATCGTGCTGTTGGTGGGGCCGCCGGGGGTGGGCAAGACCAGCGTCGGCAAATCCATCGCCGAATCCCTCGGGCGGCCGTTCTATCGCTTCAGCGTCGGCGGCATGCGCGATGAAGCCGAGATCAAGGGCCATCGCCGCACCTATATCGGCGCCCAGCCGGGCAAGCTGGTGCAGGCCTTGAAAGAGGTCGAGGTGATGAACCCGGTGATCATGCTCGACGAGATCGACAAGATGGGCCAAAGCTTCCAGGGCGACCCGGCGTCGGCGCTGCTGGAAACCCTCGACCCGGAACAGAACGTGGATTTCCTCGACCACTACCTGGACCTGCGCCTGGACCTGTCGAAAGTGCTGTTCATCTGCACCGCCAACACCCTGGATTCGATCCCGGGTCCGTTGCTGGACCGGATGGAAGTAATTCGCCTGTCGGGCTATATCACCGAGGAAAAAATCGCCATCGCCAAGCGCCACCTGTGGCCCAAGCAGCTGGAAAAAGCCGGTGTCAGCAAAAGCAGCCTGAGCATCAGCGACGGTGCCTTGCGGGCGGTGATCGACGGCTACGCCCGGGAAGCCGGGGTCCGTCAGTTGGAGAAACAACTGGGCAAACTGGTGCGCAAGGCCGTGGTCAAGCTGCTGGACGCACCGGACACGGCGATCAAGATCGGCAACAAGGATCTCGAAGCCTCGCTGGGCATGCCGGTGTTCCGTAATGAGCAGGTGCTCTCCGGGGTCGGTGTGATCACCGGTCTGGCCTGGACCAGCATGGGTGGCGCCACCTTGCCGATTGAAGCGACTCGCATTCATACGCTCAACCGGGGGTTCAAGCTCACCGGGCAACTGGGTGAGGTGATGAAGGAGTCGGCGGAGATCGCCTATAGCTACGTCAGTTCGCATCTGAAGCAGTTTGGTGGCGATCCGGAGTTTTTCGATAAAGCCTTTGTGCATTTGCATGTGCCAGAGGGCGCGACGCCGAAAGACGGTCCGAGTGCCGGGGTGACCATGGCCAGTGCGTTGCTGTCCCTGGCGCGCAACCAGCCGCCGAAAAAGGGCGTGGCCATGACCGGTGAGCTGACGCTGACCGGGCATGTGCTGCCGATTGGCGGGGTGCGGGAAAAGGTGATTGCGGCGCGGCGGCAGAAGCTGTTCGAGCTGATCCTGCCGGAAGCCAACCGTGGGCACTTCGAGGAGTTGCCGGATTACTTGAAGGAAGGCATTACCGTGCATTTCGCCAAACGTTTCTCGGATGCGGCGAAGATTCTGTTCTAAACAGCAGGCATCTGGCTCGCCCGTAAGATTTCCAGCGTTCTCACGGGCCTCTTCGCGGGCAAGCCCTGCTCCTACAGGATTATGTCGTGCACAAGTTTTGCGTTCGACGATGAACTGTAGGAGCAGGGCTTGCCCGCGAAGCTTTTGGCGGCAATTACCGCCCCTACAGGATCATATTCGGTCTTGTTTCACAGGCATTAGTGCAACCCCAGCTCCACAGGTTATGCTCGGTCATCGCTGTAACAACTGGAGACACTATGACCCCGACTCGCCTGCTGCTGCCGTTAAGCCTCGCCTTGCTCGCCGCCTGTGCCCAGCAACCGCGCCAGAACGTGACGCTGGAAAAACAAAGTGACTGCCCGATGCAACTCAAGACCGGGCAGAACATGATCCTCAGCCTGCCCAGCAACCCCACCACCGGTTTTCGCTGGGCCATCCAGGACTCGGCGGGCGGCGTGCTGAAAAGCCTCGGCCCGGAGGTCTACCACAATCCCGACGACAACGGCCTGGTGGGCAGCGGCGGACAATCGACCTGGCGCTTCCAGGCCTTCGCCGCCGGCACCGGGCGCCTGCGCCTGACCTACCAGCAACCCTGGGAACCGGAAGCCACGCCGGCCCAGAGCTTCGACTGCCCGATCACGGTGAACTGACATGCCTTGGCTGATCCTCGCCCTGATGGGGGCTGCCGCGTTCCTCTATGGCGTGAGCATCGAGCTGCCGATGCTGTGCCTGCTGACCAAGCCGGTACCGGTACTGGTCCTGCTCGGCTGGTTGCACGATGCGCCGGTGACCGATTATCGCCGCTGGATCGGCCTGGGTTTGATCTTTTCCCTGCTGGGAGACGTGCTGCTGGCCTGGCCGGGCGATCTGTTCGTGTTCGGCCTGGGCGCGTTTCTCGTCGCGCACCTGGCTTATCTCAAGGCTTACCTGGGCGACTGCCGTCGGTTGGCGCCATTGCCCTTGTTGCTGGCCCTGCTGATCGGCGCCGGGTTGCTCGGCATCCTGATGTCCAAGGGCCTGGGCGACCTGCTGATCCCGGTCACGGTTTACGCACTGGCCATCAGCGCCATGCTCTGGCGCGCCCTGGCCCGACTGGGTACCGATGTGCCCAAGCGCTCCGCCCTGCTGGCGGCGGCCGGCGCCCTGACCTTCGCCTTCTCCGACAGCCTGATCGGTATTGATCGCTTCGTGGTCAAGTTCGCCGCCGCGCCCTACCTGATCATCATTGCCTACTGGCTGGGACAATGGGGCATTGCGGCCTCGGCCTTCAGCCAGAAGCCGCGCTGAACGCAGCCTGCTCCTCTACTCTTCTGCCCTTCTGCCCTTCTGTAGGAGCGAGCTTGCTCGCGATGAACGCAAGGACACCACTGGCATCCAGATACCCCGCGTTATCGTTGACGCCCATCGCGAGCAAGCTCGCTCCTACAGTTTTAGTTTTCGGGGCGTGCAGGCTTGGCGTTTTATCCGACAAAGCGCGCATCGCGGCGCCAACTTGGCTAAAATGCCGGCCTTTTCAGCATCCGCCGGAACCGTCGTGAGCAAAGAACCCGATCGCCTTTTCGCCCAGCCCCTGGCCCAGGTGCCGGACTTCGCCTTCAACGAAGACGTGGTGCGGGTCTTCCCGGACATGATCAAGCGCTCGGTGCCCGGCTACCCGACCATTGTCGAGAACCTCGGCGTGCTCGCCGCGCAGTTCGCCCAGCCCCACAGCGTGCTCTACGATCTGGGCAGCTCCCTCGGCGCAGTGACCCAGGCCCTGCGCCGTCACGTACGCCGCGACGGGTGCCGGGTGATCGCGGTGGATAACTCCGCGGCCATGGTCGAACGCTGCCGCCAATACCTCAACGGCCAGGACTCGATGTTCCAGGAGCTGCTGCCGGTGGACGTGATCGAGGGCGATATCCTCGCCCTGGAATTCCAGCCGACCTCGGTGGTGGCGCTGAACTTCACCCTGCAATTTATCGCTCCCGAACAGCGCCAGGCCCTGCTCGGGCGTATCCGCCAGGCCTTGCTGCCCGGCGGCGCGCTGATTCTCTCGGAGAAACTGCGCTTCAATGATCCCGAAGAACACGCGCTGCTCACCGACCTGCACGTCGCCTTCAAGCGCGCCAATGGCTACAGCGAACTGGAAATTGCCCAGAAGCGCAGCGCCATCGAAAACGTCATGAAACCCGACAGCCTCGAAGAGCACCGCGAACGCCTGCTGGCCGCGGGTTTCTCGAAAGTCGTGCCCTGGTTCCAATGCCTTAACTTTGCCTCGTTGATTGCCCTGCCATGATCGATCTGTCTCCTCTCGCCCGCCGTCTGGCTGGCACCCCTTTGGCCGAATGGGCCAACGGCCTGCAAGCGCAACTCGATGCCCGCATGGAAAAAGGTCATGGCGACCTGGAACGCTGGCAGAGTGCGCTCGATGCGCTGCCGAAGATCCAGCCGACCCAGGTCGATCTGCTCAACGGCCTGACCCTGGACACGGATTGCGACGAGGCCACCCGCGCGCAGATGCGCACGGCGCTGATGGGCTTGTGCCCGTGGCGCAAAGGCCCGTTCGATCTGTTCGGCGTGCATGTCGACACCGAATGGCGCTCGGACTGGAAGTGGTCGCGGGTCGCCCCGCACCTGGACCTCAAGGGCAAGCGCATTCTCGATGTCGGTTGCGGCAACGGCTACTACATGTGGCGCATGCTCGGGGCCGGCGCGGACACGGTGATCGGGGTCGATCCGAACTGGCTGTTCTTCTGCCAGTTCCAGGCGGTGCAACGCTATTTGTCGGAGCCGTCGGCCTGGCACCTGCCGTTCCCTTTCGAGGACCTGCCGGCCGAGCTGGAAGGCTTCGACACGGTGTTTTCCATGGGCGTGTTCTACCATCGGCGCTCGCCCATCGAGCATTTGCTGGCGCTCAAGGACTGCCTGGTCAAGGGTGGCGAACTGGTGCTGGAAACCCTGGTGGTGGAAGGTGACGAGCATCAGGTGCTGATGCCGGAAGATCGTTATGCGCAGATGCGCAATGTCTGGTTCCTGCCGTCGGTGCCGGCGCTGGAACGCTGGCTGCGGCGCGCCGGGTTCAGCGATGTGCGCTGTGTCGATGTGAGCGTGACCACGGTGCAGGAACAGCGCGGGACCGAGTGGATGAAGTATCAGTCGTTGAGTGACTTCCTGGATCCGGAGGATCACAGCAAGACCATCGAAGGGCTGCCGGCGCCGATGCGGGCGGTGATGGTCGCCCGCAAGTAAGGCAGGCCCGACTCAGGACTTGCTTCTACGCGCCTTGAAGAACTCGCTGAGGATCGCCCCGCACTCCTCGGCCAGTACCCCACCTTCGAACAACACCCGGTGATTGAGAAAGTCCTGGGTAAAGAACTGCCCCTGGCTCTGCACGATCCCGGCCTTGGGTTCCAGTGCACCATAGACCACCCGTGCAATCCGCGAATGCACGATCAACCCGGCGCACATGCTGCACGGTTCCAGGGTCACGTACAGCGTGCTGCCCGGCAGCCGGTAGTTGTCGAGCGCCTGGGCGGCGGCGCGGATGGCGACCATCTCGGCATGGGCGCTCGGATCGCTGCCACTGATCGGGCAATTGAAACCGCGTCCGATGATCTCGCCGTCCTGCACAAGCACCGCGCCCACCGGCACCTCGCCCAACAGCGCGCCCTGGGCGGCCAGCGCCAGGGCTTCACGCATGAAGTCCTGGTCGCGGCTGCGGTCGATGATCGGCGCCGGCCGTATCTGACGCATCAGGCCACCTCGATGGCGGCCATCAGGCCGGTTTCCATATGGTCGATCACATGGCAATGGAACATCCACACCCCCGGGTTATCCGCCACCAACGCTACCCGCGCCCGCTCGTTCTTGCCCAGCAGGTAGGTGTCGGTGAAGTACGGCGTGATCGCCTTGCGGTTCGAGGCGATGACCTTGAAGCTCATGCCGTGCAAGTGGATAGGGTGCTGATACTGGGTCATGTTCTTCAATTCGAAAATATAGCTCTTGCCCTTCACCAGCTTGGCGATGGGTCGGTCGGCGCAGGTCTTGTCGGTGATGTCCCAGGCCTTGCCATTGATCTGCCAGAGACTCGGAGGCTGGCCATTATCGACGTTCACCGAAACCGAGCCAACCCATTCGAAATTGAAGTTGAGCTTTTCTGCGTTCGCCAGGTCCGGCTCGGCTATCGGATTGGCCGGCAAGGCCTTCGGCCAGTCGGTCGCCATGCCGCTGTCGGCCACAGAACGAAAGGTCGCCAGACGCACCGGACCGTTACGCAGCGATAGCTCTTCACCAGCCGCCGGCGCCTTGATCGCCAGGCAGATGCGCATCCCCGGTCCCAGCCAGTATTCCTTGCCCAACGGACGCGGCTCCACCGGATTGCCGTCCAGCGCATAGATCCGCGCCTCGACACCGGGGATATTGAGCCGATAGGTCAGGGTGTTGTCGAGGTTGAGCAGGCGAACCCGAGTGATCTGTCCGGCCGGTAAGTCGACCACGGCTTGCGACACGCCATTGACGGTCGACAGGCGCCCCGCCGTGCCCCCACGCGCGGCTTCACGGGGAATGCTGAAAGGCACGAAGGCCCCCTCTTCATCCACGTGCCAGCTTTTCAGGCTCAAGGTGCGTTCATGCTGGAAACCGCTGGGCTCCCGCTCTTCGACGATCAGCGGGCCGACCAGCCCGCGCCCCAGTTCCTCACTGCTGTTGACGTGGGGGTGATACCAGTAGCTGCCGGCATCCGGGACACGAAACTTGTAGTCGAAGTATTCGCCGGGTAATACCGGCAGTTGCGACACGTAGGGCACGCCGTCCATTTCCAGCGGCAGGCGGATACCGTGCCAGTGAATGGTGGTAGCCACCGGCAGGTGGTTGATAAAGCGCACCCGCAGCCACTCGCCCTGACGCACCCGCAACTCGGTGCCCGGCGCCGACGGGCCGAAGGCCCAGGCCGGGGTTTGATGCCCGGCCACCAGCTCGACGTCCAGGGGCGCGGCGATCAGCTCATAGTCATGGCCGGCATCGGCGTCGGCCATTTTCCCCAACCAGTAACGCGATGCACCGCCGGCGCCAACGCCCACCACTGCAAGACCGGCCAGTCCACCGAGTATCTGTCGACGGGTAAAGGACATGAACGCAACCACCTCACCTATTCAGCCGCGCACCAGGGCGCGCAAAAGGCGAATACGATACACCCGCAGTTGCGAAACAGTAAGAAAATCAGTCCAGGCCCAGCAACAAATGGGTCACGCCACCGGCCAATATCATCACCCCGGCGACACCCGCCGCCCGCAATGCCGACTGATCGATCCGGGCACTGTCATTCAAGGCCACACGCAGGCGGGTCAGGGCCACGCGCTGGTGAGACTTGAGATTGCCTTCGCCGCCCAGGGCCGCGACGATCTCCGGGCGCAACGTCTCTTCTGCCGTGGCAACCGGCGCACTCGCTTGATCCGCCACCAGATCCGGCGTCAGGGCTTTCCAGAATGCCCGCTGAAATTTCTCGAACATGTTCAGTTCTCCAGGACCCGCGGCTGCAGCGCCGTGGTGTGTTGATGATCGAGCAAGGCTTCGCGCACCTGCCCGGCGTTTTCCAGGCCAAGAATCCGTTGCGCCAGTACCTGGCATTCCGTCAACTCGACCTCGCGGACCGCGGCCTTGATCGCCGGAATCAGCGGTACGCTGACCGACAGCTCATCCACGCCCAGGCCCAGCAACACCGGCACCGCCAAGTCCTCGGAGGCCAGCGCGCCACACACGCTGACCGGCTTGCCATGGGCATGGGCGGCTTTCACGGTGGTGGCGATCAGGCGCAATACCGCCGGGTGCAGGCTGTCGGCCTGGCTCGCCAGTTGCGGGTGATCACGGTCCATGGCCAGGGTGTATTGGGTCAGGTCATTGGTGCCGATGGAAAAGAAGTCCACCTCGGGGGCGAACAGATCGGCCATCAGGGCCGCCGCCGGCACTTCGATCATGATGCCCAGCTTCGGCAGCGCCTTGAGTCCCAGCGCCAGGGCTTCATCCTCGAGGAACTGGCGTGCCTGCCGCAACTCGGACAGTTGGGTAATCATCGGCAGCATGATATGCAACTGGGTCAGGCCGGCACAGGCGAGAATCCCCCGCAATTGCTGACGCAGCAGTTCCGGGCGTTGCAGGCACAGGCGAATCCCGCGCATACCGAGGAAAGGGTTGGCTTCAGTATCCATAGGTACGTAGGCCAGGGGCTTGTCGCCGCCGACGTCGAGGGTCCGCACCACCAGGTTGCGCTGCGGCCCCAGAGCCCGGGCAATAGCCGAATAGGTCGCGGCCTGCTCCTCGACACTCGGCGCGCTCTGACGCTCCAGATAGAGAAACTCGGAACGCAGCAAGCCGACCCCTTCGCCGCCCAGGGTCAACGACTGCTCCACCTCTTGCAGCGAGGCGACGTTGGCGGTCACCTCGAAATGGTGACCGTCACGGGTACGCGCCGCCTCGGACGCCTGTTCCTTCTCGCGCTGGTGGCGCTGGTGTTGCTGCTGGCGCTTGACCAGCAGGCGTTGCACATCCGCCTCTTCCGGCATCAGGTGCAGGCGCCCGAGGTCGGCATCGAGCAGCACCTGGGTACCGGCGGGCACCTTCAGGACCTCGGCGGGCAAACCGCAGAGCGCCGGCAAACCGAATGCCCGGGCCAGGATCGCCACATGGCTGGTCGCCCCACCACCGACGGTGACGAAGCCGAGGACCCGACGGGTATCGAGTGCGGCCGTTTGCGACGGGGTCAGTTGCTCGGCAATCAGGATGGCGTCGTCCGGCATCTCGGTGACCCGCTCCTCGACCCCGAGAATCAGCCGCAGCACGCGCTGGCCGACGTCCTTCAAATCCAGCGCGCGCTCCGCCAGCAAGCTGCTGCCCAGGCGTTCGAACAGCGCGCAGGTGTCCTCGGTGACCTGGCGCCAGGCGAACGCCGCGCTTTTACCCTGGGCGAGCAGGACCCGGGCCTGCTCCAGCAGGCTCGGGTCTTCCAGCAATTCCTGATGCGCGCGGAAAATCTGCGCCTGGGCGCTGCCCTCGGTGTTGTCCCGCAGCCGCTGCAAGGCCTGGGTCGCCTCGTCCAGGGCCCGTTCGAGCGATGCGCGCTCATGGGGCTCGTCGGAACCGAATTCCGGAACTTCCAGCCGCTGTTCGGCCACCTGCACCACCCGACCGAACGCCGAACCCGGCGAAGCACAAACGCCGCGCAACAGGCTCGGTGAAGACGCCTCGACCACCACGGGGATATCGATCACCGCCGCAGGCTCGACCGACTCACCACAACCCTCGGCCAGCAAGGCCGCCAACGCGTCGATGGCGGCCTGGGCATCCTCGCCCACCGCACTGACCTGCAACACATCGCCACGCACCGTCTGCAAGGCCATGATCGCCACCAGGGACTTGGCATTCGCGCTGTCCTGGCGCCGATGCACCACGATGCTCGCGGCAAAACCCTTGGCCGCCTGGGCCAGCACCGCCGCCGGACGGGCGTGCAGACCGTTGGCGTTGGGCAAGGTCACGGGGCTTGAGAACAACGCCTCGCCTTCCTCTTCCACCACCGGGCCCGCCGATGCGCCGTTGTGCTCGATCCGCAACAGTGGCGCGCCGCTTTCAATCAAACCACTGGCCGGAGCCAGCCGGGTGAACGTCTCGCCACTGACCACCAACACCAGGGTCAACAGACTGCGGGCGTGCAAGGCGATGTAGTCGACATCGAACTCGATCAACGCCTGCCCGGCCGTCACCCGCTCACCTTCGCGGACCAGGGCGGTGAAGCCCTTGCCCTGAAGCTGCACGGTGTCCAGGCCGATATGCATCAGCACCTGCACACCCTGGTCGTCGGTAATGCTGATGGCATGGCCGCTGGCCTGGACATTGCTCACCACCCCGGCCAACGGTGCGCAGAGCACCGAAGACGTCGGGTCGATGCACAGGCCATCGCCGATCATGCGACTGGAGAACACCGGATCAGGCACCTGATCCAGTTCGATCAGCACCCCGGACAGGGGCGCGAGCAGTTCCAGGGAAGGGGTTGCGGTCATGACATCACCTTTATCATTGTTCTTTGAAGCGCCGGCGCGGCGAAGGCCACGCCAGCATAGGACTTATTCCCACCAATACTCGACCTGCACACCGAAATTGGAGCCATGCAGGGCGCTGCCGAAACTACCGGTATCGGACAACGCCGACCCCGCATCGAACTGATTGGCCGCACGCTGGGCCGCCGCATTCCAACTGGCATAGGTGTAGTAGAGGCGTATCTCCGGTCGCGTCCAGAAATCCGGACCTCTGGGTGACCAGGTAGGGGCGAAGGTAAACTTGCTGAGCTTGCGGGTACCGCCCGGCGCCTCGATCTGGTCATGGCCCAGTTCGGTCACCAACTTGAACTGCTCGGTAATGGCGTAGGTCGGACGTACTCCCAGGGAGATCCAGTTCTGGCCCTGGCCGTCGGGACGAATGTCCTTCTGGTACACGGCCTCGATCTGCCCGCCGAATTGTCGGGTGATCTGCCAGTCGAAAAACTCGACCGCGCGGTAGCTCTTGTTGCTGGTGTCCAGGCTCGGATCGCCGGTGTAGCCCAGTCCGGTACCCGGCCCCTCGCCGTATTGCAGGGCGAATTTGTTCTTGCCGCCGAGGAAGTTCTTCTGCACGTGCTGCGCGGTGATGGCCCAGCCTTGGTGGGTGTCGCGGCGATTCGGTGCATCGAGGTAACTGGCACCGAGCTCCACTTCGCCATCGGTATTGGTCTTGAAGCCGGCGACGTTGAAGTCGTGACGATTGATATAGTCCTTCTGGTACAGGTTGTCCTTGCGCGAGAAGGCATAGCTGTATTTCAGGTCGCCGATCTTCACATTCTCGATACCACCGCCCGTGGCGCTCTGGTTCCAGTAGTAGAAGTCGGAGATATGGATGTCGTTACGCTTGTAGTAACGCCGCCCGGCCCACACCGAGCCGCCATTGAGCGAGGGCAGGTTCGACCACTTGGCGAACATCTGCGGCATCCGCACCGTGCCGTTGTCACCGTCGAAACTGGGATTGTGATCGTACTTGTTGTACAGCGACGCCATCCCGTCGACGCTGACCACCGACCCGTCATCGAGTTTCAGCACGTCCTGGCGCAACTCAAGCTCCCCGTACTGTTCACACTCGTTACCCAGGCGATACTTGGATTGCGCACCAGGCAAATGGAAACAGCTTTGCGAGCCGCCGCCGGTCGAACCGCCCAGGCCGCTACGCAAGTAACCGGCGAACTCCAGGGCCTGGGCCGAGAATGGCAACCCCAGGCATACACAAGACACCACAAGACCGCGATTTATTGTTGTTTTCATTGGCTCCCCCATTATTTTTATTGTGTAGTGCTTGTTGATTATCGGGCGCGGCTCTCCCGCGCACGATTTGATGCGAACGGCATTTAATGAATGAAACGTCTTACTTTTCTGACAGGTGCAATACAAAAGATTCGTAAGGTTTCAGCGACAGATATCGGCTACGCGGCACGTCGTCGATGTAGTTGCCGATCACCAGACGCTGGCTCTGGCCGTCGATGAAAACGCCTTCGGGCAACGCCACTTCGCAAGGCTCGGCATAGAAGTTGTTCACCACCAACAGTCGCTCGCCCTGCCCTTCCCGCACATAGGCCCAGACCCGTGGATGATCGGGCAACAACTGGCGGTAGACGCCGTCCACCATCAGCGCTTCGCTGCGCCGCAAACCGACCAGGGCGCGGTAGTGATGCAGCACCGAGCCGGCATCGTCGAACTGCTTGTCGACGTTGATCCAGGCCGCATTCGGCGGCACATCGATCCAGGGTTGGGCAGTGCTGAAACCGGCGTTCGGCTGCGCATTCCATTGCATCGGCGTGCGACTGTTGTCGCGGGATTTCTGCATGATCGCCGCCATGCTCCGGGCTTCGGACTCGCCGGCCTCGCGCTTGAGCCGGTAGATGTTCAGGGTCTCGACATCGCGGTACTGCTCGATGGACTCGAAGCCCGGATTGGTCATGCCCAGCTCTTCGCCTTGATAGATGTACGGCGTGCCCTGGAGGAAATGCAACGCGGTGGCGAGCATCTTCGCCGACACGTCCCGGTATTCACCGTCATGACCGAAGCGCGAGACCACCCGCGGCTGGTCGTGGTTACACCAGAACAACGCATTCCAGCCACCACCGGCCTGCATGCCGGTCTGCCAGTCGGAGAGGATGCGCTTGAGTTCGAGGAAATCGAAATCGGCGCGAACCCATTTTTCCATGTTCGGATAATCGACCTTCAGGTGATGGAAATTGAAGGTCATCGACAGCTCGCGGGACTGCGGATGCGAATAGCGGATGCAGTGCGCAAGGCTGGTGGAGGACATTTCGCCGACATTGATCAGGTCATGGCCTTCGAAGACTTCGCGATGCATTTCCTGCAGGTAGTCGTGCACGTTCGGACCGTCGGTGTAGAAACGGCGGCCGTCGCTGGCGTCCTCGGGAAAGTCGGCGGGCTTGGAGATCAGGTTGATCACATCCAGGCGGAAACCACCGACACCCTTGTCGCGCCAGAAGCGCATCATCTTGAACACTTCCTGGCGCACCTGGGGATTGTCCCAGTTCAGGTCGGCCTGGGTGTGGTCGAACAGGTGCAGGTAGTACTGGCCGGTCTGGGCCTCATACTCCCAGGCATTGCCGCCGAACTTCGACTCCCAGTTGTTCGGCTGGTCGCGCCAGATGTAGAAGTCCCGGTACGGGTTGTCGAGGCTGCTGCGGGCCTGGCGGAACCATTCGTGCTCGATGGAGGTGTGGTTGACCACGATATCGAGCATCAGCGTGATGCCACGCTTGCCGGCTTCGGCGATCAGCAGGTCGCAGTCGGCCATGGTCCCATAGCTCGGGTCGATGGCGTAGTAGTCGCTGATGTCGTAGCCGTTGTCACGTTGCGGCGAACGCAGGAACGGCGTGATCCACAGGCAATCGACGCCCAGCCACTTGAGGTAGTCGAGCTTGTCGACCACCCCCAGCAGATCGCCGGTGGCCTGGCCTGAGTGGCTGTAGAAACTTTTCGGGTAGATCTGGTAGATCACCGAACGCTGCCAGTCTTGCATGGGGATTCCTTGGTAGTGCCAGTGGTAGCTGTGTGGTGTTTTGCGGCGTCAGCGCGAGCACCCTCGCGCTGACGCTGCCGGATCAGGCGACGCGGTAGCCGGGCCGGACGATTTTCAGGCTCAACCCGCAGGTCAGCACGAACGGCACGACCATGGCGATGACCATGCCGACGATAAACATCGGGATGTATTGCGGAATGATCGAGATAAAGCCCGGCAGGCCACCCACGCCGATGGCCGAGGCCTGGACCTTGTTCAGCGAGAGGAAGATGCTGCCCAGCGCCGAACCGATCAGCGCGGCATAGAACGGAAACTTGTAGCGCAGGTTGACGCCGAACATCGCCGGCTCGGTGATGCCGAAGTAGGCGGAGATCGCCGAGGTCGACGCCATGCTGCGGTCCCGTGCATTGCGGCTCATATAGAACACCGCCAGTGCCGCGCTGCCCTGGGCCAGGTTGGACATGACGATCATCGGCCAGATGAAGGTGCCACCCTGGGTGGCGATCAGTTGCAGGTCCACCGCGAGGAACATGTGGTGCATGCCGGTGATCACCAGTGGCGCGTAGAGCAGGCCGAAGATCGCGCCGCCGAGCACCGGGGCCACATCGAACAGCATGACCACGCCTTCGGTGATCAGGATGCCCAGGTGACGGGTCACCGGACCGATGACCGCCAGGGCCAGCACGCCGGTCACGACGATGGTGGTAATCGGCACCACCAGCAGTTGAATGGCATTCGGCACCCGCGCCCGCAGCCATTTCTCGATGACGCTCATGACATAGGCGGCCATCAGGATCGGCAGGATCTGCCCTTGGTAGCCAACCTTCTCGATCCGGAACCAGCCGAAGATGTTGAAGTACGGCAGGCTCTGGCCGTCCAGGCCGGCGACCGCCTTGCCGTAGTTCCAGGCATTGAGCAGGTCGGGGTGCACCAGCATCAGGCCGAGCACGATGCCGAGGATTTCACTGCCGCCAAACCGCTTGGCCGCCGACCAGCCGACCAGGGCCGGGAGGAACACGAAGGAGGTGTTGGCCATCAGATTGATCAGGCTCCACACGCCATCCAGGGACGGGTAGGCCTCCAGCAGGGTCTTGCCGTCGATGAACATGCCCTTGGCGCCCATGAGGTTGTTCACCCCCATCAGCAGGCCGGCAATGATCAGCGCCGGCAGGATCGGCATGAACACATCGGAGAACACCCGCACCAGACGCTGTACCGCGTTGATCTTGTCGGCGCTCTTCTGCTTGACGTCGGCGATGGTCGAGGCGGCCAGCCCGGTGATTTCGCGCAAGGCGGCGTAGACCCGCTCCACTTCCCCCGGACCGATGACGATCTGGAACAAGCCGCCGGTGAAGAAGGTGCCTTTCACCAGGTCGATATTGGACAACGCGGCCTTGTCGACCAGGCTCGGGTCCTTGAGGGCCAGGCGCAGACGGGTGACACAGTGAGCGGCCTGCTCGAGGTTTTCAGCGCCACCGAGGCCTTGCAGCAGCTCGCGGGCAATATTCGGATAGTCGTGGCTCATGCTTTTCTTCCACTGTTTCTTGTTATTGGAGGGTGTTGGCAGCACACAGGAATGAAAAATACTCGTCTGTACGAGTTAAAGCAATAACTCGTACAGACGAGTTATGGGTTTATCGGTAAAAGATCCGACAAATGGACAAAGTTTCGGCCTGCCCTTAAGGTTCAGGATCACAGCACATAGCGTCGGCTACCCTGTTGGCGAGTACTTTCGATCCAGAGCGACCAGCATGAGCAAATACAACCAGATCTACAGTGATCTGCTTGCCAGCATTACCACAGAGCAATTGGAAAAAGGCGCCCGGCTGCCGTCGGAAACCGAACTGATGGACAGCTACCAGGCCAGCCGCGGCACCGTGCGCAAGGCCATCGAGCAACTGCAGGAACGCGGTTTCGCCCAGAAGATCCATGGCAAGGGCACCTTCGTGCTGTCACGCAGCCCGATCGAGTTTCAATTGGGCGGCATCGTCAGTTTCCAGGAGGCCCACTCCAGTCTTGGCAGCAATATTGGCACCGAAGTGGTGGAGTTCAGCGAGATCGCCCTTGAGGGCTCGCTTCAGGAACGCCTGGATGCCGAACCGGGCAGTTCGGTGATTCGCATCAAGCGGGTGCGGCGGATCGACGGCAAGCGGATCATCCTCGACATCAACTATTTCGTCGCCGACCTGATCCCCGGCCTGACCCGGGAGATCGCCGAACAGTCGATCTATGCCTATATCGAGAAAACCCTGCAACTGAGCATCAGCTTTGCCCAGCGCACCATCGAGGCGGCCCGTTGCAGCCGGGACGATGTGCTGCACCTGGACCTGGACGGGGCCAGCCATGTGATCGTGGTGAAGAACCAGACGTTTTTGCAGGACGGCCGACAGTTCGAATACACCGAGTCGCGGCACACCCTGGACAAGTTCTACTTCTCGGATGTGGCAAGGCGCTGAGCCGCTGATGTCGGGTGATTCATAGCACCAGCGCCAGCCACTCGGGGTTCACCGAGCCGAGCTTGCTGGTGGCTTTCGTGAGGTTGATATCCTGGGCCGCCTGCGCGGTTTCAATCATCAAGGGCTGAAGGTCATAGCCGCGGCCTTCGAGCCAGCCCAAGACTTCCGCCAGGTGCCAGACCGAAGCGCTGCCTTCGTGGACCGCCAACGGAAATGACGCGCCATGACTGAGCATGAGCTTGCGCATATTCTGCCGCGAAACGCCGACGATATCGGCGATATCCGAAAGGCCGACCAGATCCGGCACGACCTCGATAAGTCGAGCATCGGGGATAGCGCGCTTGACGTCTTGCAAAGCACTGAGCAGTGCCTGAGCGGCGCTGTCGGCATCCCGAGAGAACATCAGCGCCAGCCTTCCGGGGATTCCGGAGCCGATCAGCGAATCATCGCAACCGTTCTCCAGCAAAAGCTCGATTAACACATCATGATCGCGGTTTTGCTCTGAGAGCTGGTATCTCAAAGTGAACTCATACTCCTCCATGCTTCTACTCCTTAAACGTTTCAATCAGAGGGTCATCACTGGCGCGGTTCAGATCGCAGTTATCAACAACCAGCCGCAATTTACGGACATGCTTGTATACGTTACGTGGAGTGCTATACACGCTCGTCATGCAAAACTCGCCGCATCGACACAACTCACTATTGAGCGGGCAGTACATCCGGCCCCAGGCATGCGAACCACCCACTGTGATTCGCCAACCCAATGCCTCTGCATGACGCAGTACGTTCTCGATCTCCTTGATCGGGTGTCTTGTTCTAGCCATCCATAGCCTCCAGTCTTGCGCCATGCGCAATGGTTGTCAACTGACAACCAAATCCATTTATCGACAAAAAATGACACTCCCGGCACTTCAATTCAGTGCCGGTTTCTTGAGTGTAGGGAGGGATGGCGTCAAGGCTCAGCGAGGTATTTACGAGGTGTTGCGAAGGCCGGATGAACGCTGTTTCGTATACGGGCCGTCAGCGCAAATCAGCACGCAGCTCACGCACGCCGCGCCCGAGTCGTCGGCGCAAGAGCGTACGTAGCGTGGCTCCGTCTTCGTAACCGACTTCGGTGGCAATCGCTTCAATGTCGAGCCCACTGCCATGCAGCAGCGATTGCGCGCGTTCGACCCGCAGATCCTGAAAATAGGCCAGCGGTGACTTGCCCAGCACTTCCTGGCAACGGCGCTGCAACGTCCGTGTGCTGACCGCCAGCGCACTCGCCGCTTCCTGCAACGAAAATCCGGCCCTCAGATGATCGCGGGCCCAGCGTTCGAACAGCTGGATCAACGGATCGGCCTGGGCCAGATGGTTGGGGATGATGTAGGGCGCCTGGAGGGAACGAATATCGGCCAGCAGGTAGCGCGAAACCAGGGCCGACAATTCCGGGCTCGCCGAGCGGATCAACCAGAGGACCAGATCGAGATGGCCCATCGCGGCGCCAGCGGTCACACCGATGTCCGTGGGCACGAGCATGCGCGATTCGTCGAGCCGGACCTGTGGATAACGTTGCCGGAACAGCGGCGCCAGCGACCAGGTGGTCGTCGCCTCCCGATGGTCGAGCAGGCCGGCCTCCGCCAGCAGGAAGGTACCGATACAGGCAGCGCCAATCCGTACGCCTTCGCCGTGCCAGGTGCGCAGTTGCGCCATGGCCCGTTTCACATCGGCCCGATCAAGGGCGGGGATCAGCCGATCCGGAGTGATCGTATTCAGTGCCGGCACGATTACCCAATCCGGCTTCAGGTCCGACGTGATGGCCTGTACGGGAATCGTGAAGCCCTGGCCGGAACGCACCCTTTTGTTCACACCGACGATTGAGACCTCGAAACGCGGTGCTCCGCCCGCCAGGAGGGACGCAAGCCCATTCGCCGCCCGGAGCGAATCGAGCGTCACCGCCAGCCCGGTATCGAATAACCCATCAAGAGCGAGCACTGAAATGCGCATGGCGTAAATGACCATAAAGTTGTCATTTGTGATAATAAGGTTTTTCGCCCACGAGGACTACTGTGCTCTCCATTGCGCAACGCAATGAACACCAATCGGAGAAACATATGAAAGTCCTAGCCATCGCCTCGATCAACCAGCCACTCACCCCAGAACAGCGCCAACAGATCATGCCCAGTGAAGTACCGGCTACGCTCAAGCTCTATCTCGACGGCAAGATCGAACAATTCTGGTTCCGCCAGGACAAGCCCGGGGTGATTTTCCTCATGAACGTCGAAACCCTCGAAGAGGCCAAAGCGGCGGTGGAATCGCTGCCACTGACGGCAGGCGGCTTTGCCGAGTATGAGTTGATGCACGTCGGTCCACTCGCCCCGCTCGGCTTGCTGCTGCAGGGCCGCTAAGCGCAGGCGGCGCCGAATTTTTCGAAAACCACGGGGCGCGTCCGGTCGCCGGCCGCCCCGTCACCGGCCACCATGGCAGGCGCTTCTCACTCAGGGGCGAGTCAGCCCGAAGAGATGGCATCAGGAGGAATTGGAAGATGGCCGAAACAACAGAGATCACACAGCATTACGGGCAGGCGAGCTTGATCGAACGCCTGCAGATTGCGCTGAAAGCCGATGGGCTCGACAAGAAACCACTCTCTTGCGAGGATCTTGCTTCGCTGGATCAATTTCACTCCCGTGGCCTGGCAGCCACGGTAGAACTGGCGAGTGCGCTTGAGATCGACAGCACAATGCAGGTTCTCGATATTGGCTCGGGCCTCGGCGGGCCGTCGCGTTATCTCGCGGCCACCTATGGCTGCTCAGTGCAGGGCATAGACCTCAGCCGGTCGTTTGTCGATGCGGCAACCTTTCTCGCGCAGCGATGCTCCCTGGCGGACAAAGTCACCTATCAACAAGGGGACGCCCTCGCCCTGCCATTCGCTACGGGTACTTTCGACGTGGCCTGGACCCAGCACGTCGCCATGAACATTGCCGACCGCAACACACTGTATGCCGAGGCGTTTCGGGTGTTGCGGCCCGGTGGCCGCCTGGCTATTTACGATGTCGTGGCAGCGTCCGATGCGCCCTTGCACTACCCGGTGCCCTGGGCATCCGGTCCACAGATGAGTTTCCTCGTCATGGCAGACGAAATGCGCAGTGTCTTGATCGAACAAGGTTTCCGGATCACCTCCTGGATCGACTGCACAGAAGCCGGCGCGGCCTGGTTTGCAGAACGGAAGAAGGTCCAGATGCAGTCACCCGCATCGCCAGCGCTTGGACTGCATGTCGTGATGGGTTCGGATTTCGGCACGATGAGCAACAATCTCACGCGCAATTTGCGCGAGGGGCGCGCGGGGCTTATACAAGCGGTCGTTGAAAGGGCTTGATGTGGGCGATCATTTTGCTACTCAGCGCTTGCTCAGCAACATTGGAGGTCGCTCACATCACCGACGAGGCGTTTCGGCACCTGGAATCAGCACGGCGCGATGCCAGTTGCGATGCCAGGCTATGAATTTATCGGTTTGCGCATCCGCCCATCCAGGATGCGTTGCTTTCATGGTCGCATACCAGTCGTAAAACTGGAGTAGCTCTTCTTTATCCATCATCGATGACCAGGGTGGCAGCTTCAGTGTCCTTTCACACGCATCCGATGGCGCGGCGTCTGCCGTGTGCGGCAAGCCCAAGGACTCGATAGTGTCGATGCGCTTGATATCTAGCTGCGCCTGGTCCGCGTACTCGCTACGAAATTGATAATCTTTGGGCGCCACTACGCTATACCAGCCGATACGGTTTTTTACTTTGTCGAGCGGGGCTTCGAGAATGACAAGTTGATGCTCTTCCACGGCTGGCGGCGCCGTCTGCCAAGGCGGGCGAAATCCTGGATGGCGCCATTTGAAGTATCCGTCTGGATGCTGACCGAGCAGTTCCATTCCCACGTAGACATGGCCCTTCCTGACCATGACGAATTGGGTGATCTGCCCCTGTGGAAATCCTCTCACTTCCTGGACGAAGTGCCTGCCGCCATCAGTCGAAAAAACCAGTTGCTCATAACCACCAGCCACTATCGCCAGTACCACGTCTGGATCGTCGCTGGAGAAAGTAATCCTGGGCACTTGCGAGCGACCAACATAGGTATCAATGCCGTTTCTCTCGTCGACAAATCTTATCGGGCCGATGCAACGGTGGTCCAACTCCGCCGTGAACCAGCGATTGCTGTCCCATTGCCAGGCTTTTTGTGGCGGAGCGGTGATGCCATCTGCTTCGTCAAGTTGACGGGTGTACGGAGCCGGTGCGGTGGGTGCCGGAATCTCTGGATGTGTCGCACAAGCGGAGAGGAAAATGACGAGAGAAATCAACCCGAGTTGACGATATGGAAATCGAATCGCTGCCATGGGGCTCTTCAATAAATAGAACAGAGCAGAAGAGATTAGCAGGCCAAAGCCTTATGACGCCGTCAGCGCCGGCACGCCCCTGGCAAGCGTCCCTCTGACGAACTATTAGGAATCCCCTAATAGTTGCGTCAGTCTGGATTTCCCGGCAAAGAAAAGGGCGCCGAAGCGCCCCTTTGCATCCCTCAGAAACAAGGAATCAGTTCATCATTCCCACTCAATCGTCGCCGGCGGCTTGCTCGACACGTCGTAGGTAACGCGGGAGATGCCTTCGATCTCGTTGATGATCCGGCCGCTGACGGTTTCCAACAGCTCGTAAGGCAGGTGCGCCCAACGGGCGGTCATGAAGTCGATGGTTTCCACCGCACGCAGGGCCACGACCCAGGCGTAACGGCGGCCATCACCGACCACACCCACCGATTTCACCGGCTGGAACACCACGAACGCCTGGCTGACCTTGTGGTACCAGTCAGCCTTGCGCAGTTCTTCGATAAAGATATGGTCGGCGCGACGCAGCAGGTCGGCGTATTCCTTCTTCACTTCACCGAGAATCCGCACGCCCAGGCCCGGGCCCGGGAACGGGTGACGGTAGACCATGTCGTACGGCAGGCCGAGCTCCAGGCCAAGGCGACGGACCTCATCCTTGAACAGCTCGCGCAGCGGCTCGACCAGCTTGAGGTTCATCTCTTCCGGCAAGCCACCGACGTTGTGGTGGGACTTGATCACATGGGCCTTGCCGCTTTTCGCGCCAGCCGACTCGATCACGTCCGGGTAGATGGTGCCCTGGGCCAGATACTTGATGTTGTCCAGTTTGTTGGACTGGGCATCAAACACGTCGATAAAGGTGCGACCGATGATCTTGCGCTTCTTCTCCGGATCGGACTCGCCGGCCAGGTTGTTCAGGAACTGCTCTTCGGCGTTGGCGCGGATCACCTTGACGCCCATGTTCTCGGCGAACATGGCCATCACTTGCTCGCCTTCGTGCAGGCGCAGCAGGCCGTTGTCGACGAAGACGCAGGTCAGCTGGTCGCCGATGGCCTTGTGCAGCAGCGCCGCAACCACCGAGGAGTCAACACCGCCGGACAGGCCCAGCAGGACGTTGTCGGTGCCGACCTGGGCACGAACGTTGGCGATGGCATCTTCGGCAATCTTCGAGGGCGTCCACAGTGCTTCGCAGCCGCAGATATCGAGGATGAAGCGCGACAGGATGCGACCGCCCTGTTTGGTGTGGGTCACTTCCGGGTGGAACTGCACGCCGTAGTAACGCAGGTCGTCGTTGAACATGCCGGCAATCGGGCAGCTCGGGGTGCTGGCCAGGATGTGGAAGTCTTCCGGCATCCGGGTGACCTTGTCGCCGTGGCTCATCCAGACGTCGAGGCCGAACAGGCCGTCGGCGTCGACGTGGTCTTCGATACCCTCGAGCAGGAGGCTCTTGCCGACCACATCAACGCGGGCATAACCGAATTCACGCAGCTCGGAACCTTCGACCTTGCCGCCTAACTGCTCGGCCATGGTCTGCATGCCGTAGCAGATACCGAAGACCGGAACGCCCAGGTCAAACACGGCTTGCGGGCAGCGAGGGCTGTTGGCTTCGTGCACGGACTCGGGACCGCCGGCGAGGATGACGCCTTTTGGAGCGAATTCGCGAATCGCTTCGTCGTCCATGTCGAACGGATGCAGTTCGCAGTACACGCCGATTTCACGCACGCGGCGGGCAATCAGCTGGGTGTACTGGGAACCGAAGTCGAGGATCAGGATGCGGTGGGCGTGAATGTCGAGGGCCATGAGTCATTCTCGTCAGTGAAATCAGAAACAACACGGGGCTGTCATCAACAGCCCCGGTTCAAATTCGTCAATCGCCTCCCGACCTCGGCCAGGAGGCGATCACTATCAACCTACGCGATAGTTTGGAGCTTCCTTGGTGATCTGCACGTCGTGAACGTGAGATTCGGCCATGCCGGCGCCGGTGATACGCACGAATTCAGGCTTGGTGCGCATTTCTTCGATATCGGCGCTACCGGTGTAGCCCATCGAGGAGCGCAGGCCGCCCATCAGTTGATGGACGATGGCGGTCAGGGAACCCTTGTAGGGAACGCGCCCTTCGATGCCTTCCGGTACCAGCTTCTCGGCACCCGCGGAGGAGTCCTGGAAGTAGCGGTCGGAGGAACCCTGGGACTGCGACATCGCACCCAGCGAACCCATGCCGCGATAAGCCTTGTAGGAACGGCCCTGGAACAGTTCGATTTCGCCCGGCGCCTCTTCGGTACCGGCGAACATCGAGCCCATCATCACGCAGGAAGCACCGGCGACGATGGCCTTGGACAGGTCACCGGAGAAACGGATGCCGCCGTCGGCGATCAAGGGTACGCCAGTGCCTTCAAGGGCGGCGGCGACGTTGGCGATGGCACTGATTTGCGGTACGCCGACACCGGCGACGATACGGGTGGTGCAGATCGAGCCAGGACCGATACCGACCTTGACCGCATCCGCGCCCGCTTCGGCCAGGGCCTTGGCGGCGGCACCGGTGGCAATGTTGCCGCCGATCACCTGGACTTCAGGGAAGTTCTGCTTGACCCAGCGCACGCGGTCGATCACGCCCTTGGAGTGACCGTGGGCGGTGTCGACCACCACCACGTCGACACCGGCATGGACCAGTGCGGCCACACGATCGGCGGTGTCTTTACCGGTACCGACCGCGGCGCCGACACGCAGACGACCCTGGTCGTCCTTGCTGGCCAGTGGATAGGCCTTGGATTTTTCGATGTCCTTGACGGTCATCATGCCCTTGAGGGCGAACTTGTCGTCGACGATCAGGACTTTTTCCAGACGGTGCTTGTGCAGCAACTCGCGGACTTCGTTCTTGTTGGCGCCTTCGCGAACAGTGACCAGGCGCTCTTTCGGCGTCATCACTTCGCGAACCGGGACATCCATGCGGGTTTCGAAACGCACGTCACGGGAAGTGACGATACCGACCAGGTCGCCGTCATGCAGCACCGGCACGCCGGAGATGTTGTGCATGCGGGTCAGTTCGAGCAGTTCACGCACCGTGGCATCGGCCTCGATGGTGATCGGGTCCTTGACCACGCCGGCTTCGAACTTCTTGACCTTGCGCACTTCGGCAGCTTGCTGCTCGATGGTCATGTTCTTGTGGATGATACCGATACCGCCTTCCTGGGCCATGGCAATGGCCAGACGGGCTTCGGTCACGGTATCCATGGCGGCGGAAACCAGCGGAATATTCAGCTCGATGCCACGGGTAAGGCGGGTCTTGAGACTGACTTCGTTAGGGAGTACCTCGGAATAACCGGGCACTAGGAGAATGTCGTCGAAGGTCAGAGCTTCTTGGCTGATACGCAGCATCGCGGGGGCTCCCGAGCGGGAAAATGGAAGCGCGCCATTATACTCAGATGGACCCTTGGGCTCAATGTAAACCTTGGCTTATTTAAAGCTCCACTTTTACCCAGGCGACGGGCTGATCCAGCCAGTCGGCGAACTCGTCGAGAAAGCTCTGCTTGAAGCCGGCTTCAGCCCAGTTATTGAAGATAAATCCGAGGTTGGAAAAGGCGCATTCCTGCAGGAACAGGAAACCGTTGATATCGTCTTCATGGCCGCACAGCGGGCAGATAAAGTTCTCGGTGCGCCCCGGCATCCACTCTTCGAGACTGTCGAACAACGCCTCGCCGACTTCCTTGCGGCACTCGGCGCAGCCCGCCTCTTCGAGAAAGCCCTTGGCCGGGGTATAGATGCAGCGCTTGGTGACGATCTCCAGACCGTTGATCGGCTCATTGAACGGCAGCGCGTCGGTGTGCAGGACCACGCTGGCGGCGCCCGGGGCGATGGCATGGGCCATGCGGTTGCCGGTGCGACCGCAGGTGCTCAGTTGCTCCTCGATGATGTTCTTGCGCACCAGCCAGCGCACGACGGCCCGGGCCCGGGGTTCATGGACCGGCAAGGTGGAAATCTTCGGGACGATGATGCTTTGCGAATTCATGGGGACGGCCTGGAGCGTTTGCGACCCGGCAGCTTAATCCCTGAAACCCCGAGGTCAAGTGCTGAAGTAACGGGTGATCAGGGCAATTCCACTGGCCAGCACCAACCAGGTCACCAGGCGCACGAAGGCCTCACGCGATAGCCGGCGGGTCAAACGCCTGCCGATCCAGAGACCCAGCGCCATTGCCGGCAGCAAACAGACCGCCAACATCAATAAGGGTAGCTCGGCATAGACCCCGGCGATCACGAATAGCGACAGACGCACCACCGTGCTGCAACTGATCAACGCACTTTGGGTGGCGCGGGCCGCGTCCTTGGGCAAGCGGCTGTTGAGGTAGATCGCGTAAAGAAAGCCGCCGCTGCCAAACAGCGCGCCGAACATTCCGCCCACCGTGCCCATGGGCACCGCCCAACCCGCCGCCAGTTGGGTCGGTCGCGCCTTGACCAACAGGCTGTAGACCGCATAGGCGCTGATAAACAAGCCCATCAGCAGCAACAGGATGTCGGACTTGAGGTTCAACAGGAAGATCACCCCCAGGGTGCAACCCACCGCCATGCACGGCAGCAACCGCAGCAACTCGGGCTTGGCGACATCCTTGCGCGACGGCAGCAGATTGCCAAAGGCCGCGACGAAATCCAGCAGCACCAGCAAGGGCACGATTTTCGACAGCGGCATAAACAGGATCAGGATCGGCCCCGCCACCAGCGCCGTGCCAAAACCGGCCACGCCGAAAACGATATAGGCCAAGGCCACGCCCAGCTCCACCACCAGCCAATCGGTGGCACTGAACGGCCACTGGTTCAATAGGGCAACAAGACTCATGAAGAACACTTCCACAATGGGTTCGATTGACTTTAGCCAGTGGCGAGCCTTGCGACTAATATATTCAAAGCCCGCCATCCATCTCGAAAAGGCATGACTCGTGATTTCCACCCGCCAACTGCGCTACTTCGTTGAAATCGCCGAATCCGGCAGTTTCAGCGCTGCCGCCGAACGCCTGTTTATCGCGCAGTCGGCCTTGAGCCGGCAGATCAAGGAACTGGAAAACCATTTGCAGACGCCCTTGTTCGAACGTACGGCGCGCCAGCCAAGACTGACCGCGGCAGGCGAGGCGTTTTATCCGCGGGCAAGAAATCTGTTGAGCGAACTGAACAAGGCCAGCGAGTTGGCAACCCAGGTGGGCAAAGGACAACTGGGAACCTTGCGTCTGAGTCATTCCAGCACGGTGCCGATGAGCGGTCGATTGTTGCGGGCGATCAGTCATTTTCTGGAGCAGAGTCCGGGGGCGTCGATGGATATCGTCAAGCTGTCCTCAGAAGCCCAACTCGAAGAACTGGCCGAGGGGCGGCTGGATATCGGCCTGTTGCGCCTGCCGGTACTGCGCCAGCGCGAGGGTGTGCAGATCCTGCCGCTGTTCAGCGAGCGCCTGCTGCTGGCGGTGCCGCCGAATCATCCGTTGGCGGGCTCGACCGAGGGCATCGACCTGGCGGTGCTGAAGGACGAAGCCTTTATTTCCATTCCGCATCCGCAGCGGGGTGGCTTGAGTTATCTCTCGGCCGAGCTGTGCATGCGCCAGGGTTTCTTTCCCCGGGCGGCGCGGGTGGTGTCGCGCAAGACCACTCAATTGCAGTTGATCCAGGCTGGGTTCGGTATCGCGCTGCTGCCCGAGTCGATGCAGGACATCGCACCGACGAATATCCATTTCCTGCCCCTCAAGGACCCGGATTGTCAGAGCACCCTGGCCCTGGCCTGCCGCCAGGAGCCGACGCCGCTGGTGGCGCAGTTTGTCGAGCGGTTCAAAGAAGACCTCCAACGTCCCTGAAAACACCCTGAAACCTGTAGGAGCTGGCTTGCCAGCGATGAGGCCCGCAAGCCTTGCAGCGACCATTCGGACGCCATCGCCGGCAAGCCGGCTCCCACAAGGAGAGTGTTCACAAGCATGGTGATTGCCGGTCGAATGCCTTTATCATGCGCCCCATGATTAAAGATCCCTTTTCACGCCTGGGCCTCGACCGCGAAGTCCTCACTGTCAGCCAGCTCAACGGCCGCGCCCGGGTGCTGCTCGAAGACGTGTTCAGCAATATCTGGGTCGAAGGCGAAATCTCCAACCTCGCCCGCCCGGCATCCGGCCATATCTATTTCACCCTCAAGGACAGCGGCGCCCAGGTGCGTTGCGCACTGTTCCGGCAGAACGCCGCCCGGGTGCGCCAGGCGCTGAAGGACGGCCTGGCGGTCAAGGTCCGGGGCAAGGTCTCGCTGTTCGAAGGCCGTGGCGACTACCAACTGATCCTCGACACCGTGGAGCCGGCCGGCGATGGCGCCCTGCGCCTGGCCTTCGATGCCCTGAAGGAAAAACTCAGCGCCGAAGGCCTGTTCAGCGCCGAGCGCAAGGTCCCGTTGCCCGCCCACCCGCAACGCATCGGCATTATCAGTTCGCCCACCGGCGCGGTGATCCGCGACATTATCAGCGTCTTTCGCCGCCGAGCTCCACAGGTCGAACTGACGCTGATCCCCACCGCAGTCCAGGGCCGCGAAGCCATCACGCAAATCGTCCGGGCGCTGAAGCTGGCCGATGCCAAGGGCTTCGACGCGCTGATCCTGGCCCGTGGCGGCGGCTCGCTGGAAGACCTCTGGTGCTTCAACGAAGAAGCCGTGGCCCGGGCGGTGGACGCCTGTATCACGCCCATCGTCAGCGCCATCGGCCATGAAACCGATGTGTCCATCAGCGATTTTGTCGCCGACGTCCGCGCCCCCACTCCATCCGCCGCCGCAGAACTGCTGGCCCCGGACTCCAGCGACCTGCAACGCCGGGTCGAGAGCCTGCACCGCCGCCTGGTGATGCGTATCCGCGACCGCCTGATGCGCGACCGCCTGCGCCTCGACGGCCTGGCCCGACGCCTGCGCCACCCCGGTGAACGCCTGCGCCAGCAGGCCCAGCGCCTGGATGACCTGGACATGCGCATGCGCCGGGCGTTCGAGCGCCAGCTCAATACCCGCCGGGAAAAACTGATCCGCCTGGAAACCCGCCTCGCCGGGCAACATCCGGGGCGGCAACTGGCGCTTCTGCGTCAACGCCTGGACAGTCTCTCCGAACGCCTGCCCCGGGCCATGCGCGAGGGCCTGAAAGCCCGGCGCCTGCAACTGCAAAGCCAGATGCAGACACTTCATGTAGTAAGTCCCCTGGCCACCTTGGGCCGTGGCTACAGTATCCTGCTGGATGAACGCGGCCAGGCGATCCGCAGTGCCGAGCAGACCCACACCGGCCAACGCCTGAAGGCGAAACTCGGTGAAGGGGAATTGCAGGTACGGGTCGAGGACAATCATCTGACGCCCGTCACCCTTTCTTTACTGGACTGATTTTCAAGGGATCTGAGCATGCCCCGTTTTCTTGCTGCCCTGCTGTTGCTGGGCCTCGCCTTCAACGCCCACGCCGACAGCTATCTCACCCGCCTGCTGAACAAGCCGGTGCCCGGCGGCGTGGCCGTGGTCGATCTCGGCCCCAACGCCCAGGCGCCCAAGGCCAGTTACCAGGGCAAGCCGGTTTTGGTGGTCAAGGAACAGAACAACTGGCTGGCGATTGTCGGTATCCCCCTGACGGTGAAGCCCGGCAGCCAACAGATCAGTTCGGCCGGTCACAGCCTGAGTTTCAATGTCGGCGGCAAAAAGTACCCGGAGCAGCACATCACGCTGAAAAACAAGCGTCTGGTGAATCCTAACCCCGAAGACGTCAAACGCATTGATGCAGAGGTCGTCGCACAGCTGGCGGCCTATCGCACCTTCAGCCCCGTGACCCCAAGCAACCTGCTGCTGGACAAACCGGTGCACGGCCCGCTGTCGAGCAAGTTCGGCGTGCGACGCTTCTTCAATGGCGAGGAGCGCAATCCACATGCGGGCCTGGATTTCGCAGTGCCCACCGGTACTCCGATCAAAGCACCGGCGAACGGCAAGGTGATCCTGACCGGAAACTACTTCTACAACGGCAACACAGTCTTCGTTGATCACGGGCAGGGCTTTATCAGTATGTTCTGCCATCTTTCCAGGATTGATGTCAAAGCAGGCCAATCCCTGACCCGCGGCGCGGTGGTCGGTTTGGTCGGTTCGACAGGACGAGCAACAGGACCGCACCTTCACTGGAATATCAGCCTGAATGAAACACGGGTCGATCCGGCGATCTTTATCGGCGCGTTCCAACCCTGATCCCCGGAACACCACCGCCCCCCCTGTAGGAGCGAGCTTGCTCGCGATGGTAGTCCAGGCACCACTGGGTATCAGGTGCCCCCGCGTTATCGTTGACGTCCATCGCGAGCAAGCTCGCTCCTACAAGGACCTCGTTCAGTCTGGCCGACCGATGTTGCAGCCAACCATCCCAGCGGCAAAGATTGCGCAGGTCCAAAATAGTGCGCAATTGTTCTAGATTTTCAGTCGCTCAAGCAGAATAAAATCTCGTAAAAGCCGATTTTCCGAGTATTTCTCTCAATTTTTCCCACAGGCTTGCCATCTTTCACCCCAGTGGTTAGGGTTGAAGACATGAAAACTTCTCATACCCTCATCCAGCGACGTCAACATCGCAGCCTCTGCCTCGTCAGCGCACGACTGCCAGGCTGAATCGAACGACCTCGTCCCCGGTTTTCTCCCTGATAACGCATTACCGGCTGGCCGCCTTTTTTCGGCCCTGACCCCAAGGAATTTTCCCATGAGCATGCTCAAAGACCCGTCTTCGAAGTACCGCGCGTTTCCGACCATCGATCTCCCTGATCGCACCTGGCCGTCGAAAACCATCACCAGCGCGCCGATCTGGTGCAGCTCCGACCTGCGCGACGGTAACCAGTCGCTGATCGAGCCGATGGACGCGGTGAAAAAACTGCGCTTCTGGAAAACCCTGGTCAGCGTCGGCGTGAAGGAAATCGAAGCCTCGTTCCCGGCCGCTTCGCAAACCGACTTCGACTTCGTCCGCACCCTGATCGAAGACAACCACATCCCCGAGGACACCACCATCCAGGTGCTGACCCAGGGCCGTGAAGACTTGATCGAGCGCACCTTCGAATCCCTGCGCGGGGCGAAGAAAGCCATCGTTCACCTGTACAACGCCACCTCGCCGTCCTTCCGCCGCATTGTCTTCAACCAGGACAAGGACGGGATCAAGGCCATCGCGGTCAACGCCGCCAAGCTGTTCGTCAAATACGCCGCCCAGCAGCCGGACACCCAGTGGCAGTTCGAGTACTCCCCGGAAACCTTCAGCGCCACTGAGCTTGAGTTCGCCAAGGAAGTCTGCGACGCGGTCATCGAAGTCTGGAACCCGACGCCCGAGCACAAGGTGATCCTCAACCTGCCCGCCACGGTCGAGTGTGCCACCCCGAACATCTATGCCGACCAGATCGAGTGGTTCGGTCGCCATATCAACCGTCGTGACAGCGTGATCATCAGCCTGCACACCCATAACGACCGTGGCACCGGCGTGGCCGCCACCGAACTGGGCCTGATGGCCGGCGCCGACCGTGTCGAAGGCTGCCTGTTCGGCAACGGCGAGCGTACCGGTAACGTCGACCTGGTCACCGTGGCCCTGAACATGTACACCCAGGGTCTCGACCCACAGCTGGACTTCTCCGATATCGACGGCGTGCGCAAGGTGGTCGAGGAGTGCAATCAGATTCCGGTGCACCCACGTCACCCGTATGTCGGCGACCTGGTCCATACCGCCTTCTCCGGCTCCCACCAGGATGCGATCCGCAAGGGCTTCGCCCAGCAGCAAGCCGACGCCCTGTGGGAAGTGCCGTACCTGCCGATCGACCCGGCCGATATCGGCCGCAGCTACGAGGCGGTGATCCGCGTCAACAGCCAGTCGGGCAAGGGCGGTATCGCCTACCTGCTGGAGCAGGAATACGGCATCAGCCTGCCACGTCGCATGCAGATCGAGTTCAGCCAGGTGGTACAGCGTGAAACCGACCGCCTCGGCCTGGAGATGACCGCGCAGCAGATTCATGCCCTGCTGCACAGCGAGTACCTGCAAGCCAACACCCCGTATGCGCTGGTCAGCCATCGCCTGCAGGAAGAAAACGGCAACAGTGCCGTGGAAGTGGAAGTGTCCGGCAAGGGCCAGGGCGAGACCAATCTGCACTGGCGCGGCAAGGGCAATGGAGCCCTGGAAGCCCTGGTGGCCGGCCTGCCAATACCGGTGGAAATCATGGACTACAACGAGCACGCCATCGGCGCCGGGACCAACGCCAAGGCCGCGGCCTATATCGAGCTGCGAGTGAACGGTGAACGTGCGGTGCACGGCGTGGGGATTGATGAAAACATCACCACCGCCAGCTTCAAGGCGCTGTTCAGCGCGCTGAACCGCTCGTTGAGCCAGCTGGATACCAGCAAGGCGGCGTAAGCGTCGGCAGAAATAAAAAGGCCCCGGCGGTGTGAACCCCCGGGGCCTTTTTTGTGCGTTTGAGTCCGTCATCGCCGGCAAGCCGGCTCCCACAAATGTCCGCGTAGATCACACATCTCAAGTACGACGCAAATCCTGTGGGAGCCGGCTTGCTGGCGATGAACGATAACGCGGTGTTACTGATTCAACTCAAAGCTGTCGGCATCCAGGTAAGCCGGAAACCGCGTCCGATAGGCCGCCAGTTCCGCCGCACTCAAGGTGACCTGGAACACACCATCGGCCTCCCCCGCCCCCAGCAACGACTCGCCCTGGAAATCCAGCACCTGGCTGTCGCCGGTATAGGCGAAACCCTTGCCATCGGTGCCGACCCGATTCACCGCCGCCACATAACACAGGTTTTCAATTGCCCGCGCCGGCAACAATCGGTTCCAGTGCAAGCGCCGCGCGCCCGGCCAGTTGGCGGTGTACAGCAGCAGGTCGGTGTCCTGGGCATCGCGGCTCCACACCGGAAAACGCAGGTCGTAGCAGATCAGCGGACGCACTCGCCAGCCCTTGAGCTCGAACTGCATCTGGCGCTCGCCCGGGGTGTAGTGGTTATGCTCGCCGGCCATGCGGAACAGGTGGCGCTTGTCGTAGTGCAACACCTCGCCATCCGGCCGCGCCCACAACAGACGATTGCGGTGACTGCCATCGGCGGCGCGGACGATCACGCTGCCGGTGATCACCGCATCAAGCTTTTTCGCCTGCTCACGCAGCCAATCGCTGGTCGGGCCGTTTTCGGCTTCAGCCAGGGTCTGCGACTCCATGGAAAAACCGGTGGTGAACATCTCCGGCAGGATCACCAGATCAGCCCCCGCGGCCTGCTCCAGCAGCACGTCGAAGTGCTCGAGGTTGGCCTGACGGTCATGCCAGGCCAAGGTGGTCTGCACCAAT
Source organism: Pseudomonas sp. MWU12-2037 (assembly GCF_023242345.1). NCBI lineage: Bacteria > Pseudomonadati > Pseudomonadota > Gammaproteobacteria > Pseudomonadales > Pseudomonadaceae > Pseudomonas > Pseudomonas sp. MWU12-2037. The sequence goes on from NZ_JALLIZ010000007.1 coordinate 179,506, forward strand.
GCGAGTTTCAGGTCCGGCAACGCACTCAGATCACGCATAGTTTTGCCGCTGCTTCACGCAGCGTCTCCTCGCGCTTGGCAAAACACAGGCGCACCAGGCGCTGTCCTTCCGGCGGGTTCTGGTAGAACACCGACACCGGAATACTTGCCACGCCATGTTCGCGGGTCATCCACACGGCCATGTCGACGTCGTTCAGGTCCGGGCGAATCTGCGAGTAGTCGACCAATTGGAAATAGGTCCCCGCCGCCCGTTTGAAGCTGAATCGCGACTCGCCCAGCAGGTCGCAGAACAGATCGCGCTTCTCCTGATAGAACGCCGGCAGTTCCTCGACATGCTCCGGACGCATCGCCATAAAGTCGGCCAGTGCATACTGCAATGGCGTCACGCCGCAGAAGCTGACGTACTGGTGCACTTTGCGCAGTTCGGCGGTGAGGGCCGGCGGTGCCACCACATAGCCGGTTTTCCAACCGGTGACGTGGTAGGTCTTGCCGAACGAGCTGACCACAAAGGCGCGCTGATACAAGGCCTCATGGGCCAGGACACTGGCATGGGGCACGCCGTCGAACACCAGGTGCTCATAGACTTCATCACTGACCAGATAGATATCGCGGTCGGCGATCAGCTTTGCCAACTGGTCCAGCTCGGCATGGCTGATCAGCGCGCCGCTGGGATTGTGCGGGCTGTTGAGGATGATCATGCGGGTGCGCGGGCTCAGCGCGTCGGTGAGCTTCTGCCAATCGATGGAGAAGTCTTCCAACCCGAGCTGCACATGCACGCAACGCCCACCGGCCAACTCCACCGAAGGTTCATAACTGTCGTAGCAAGGGTCGAAAACGATCACCTCGTCGCCGGGGTGGATCACCGCCTGGATAGCACAGAAGATCGCCTGGGTCGCGCCGGGGGTGATGGTGATCTCTGCATCGGCGTTCACGTGCACGCCGTAGCTGCGGGCGATTTTCGTCGCCACCTGCTGGCGCAGGGCCGGCAGCCCGGTCATCGGGGCATACTGGTTGTGACCGTTGTTCACATGCCGGCAAACCGCATCACGCAGGGCCTGCGGGCCCTCGAAATCCGGGAAGCCCTGGGACAGGTTGAGCGCACCGGTTTCCACCGCAAGCGCAGACATACGGGTAAAGATGGTGGTGCCGACATTCGGCAACTTACTGCTGATCATGGGGGCGTTTTCCCTGCTGAACATCCGGCTCTACGGGGCACGGGAGCGTTCGAGGATAACGTAAACGCCAGGCATGAAAAAGGGCGCCGAGGCGCCCGTTTTCCTGACCTGTATCAGCGTTTCTTGTCGCGACGCTTTTTATCGGCCTGCTTGTGGTGCGACATCATCCGGCGCTTCTTGTTGACCTGACGGTCAGTCAGCGCGGTCTTCTTGCCTTCGTACGGGTTCTCGCCGCCCTTGAATTCGATGCGGATCGGCGTCCCCACCAATTTCAGTACACGGCGGTAGGTGTTTTCCAGGTAGCGGACATAGGACTTCGGCACCTTCTCCACCTGATTACCGTGGATCACGATCAGCGGCGGGTTGGCCCCGCCCAAGTGCGCGTAGCGCAGCTTGATCCGACGGCTGTTGACCATCGGAGGCGCGTGCTCGGTCACCGCATCTTCGAGGATCTGGGTCAGGCGGCTGGTCGGCCAGCGAGTTACCGCCGACTTGAAGGAGTTCTGTACCGACTGGTACAGGTTACCCACGCCGGTGCCGTGCAAGGCCGAGATAAAGTGGATGTCGGCGAAGTCGACGAAGAACAACCGGCGCTCCAGCTCGATCTTCACGAAATCACGTTCGCCCGGGGTCATGCCGTCCCATTTGTTCAGGGCGATCACCAGCGCGCGACCCGACTCCAGGGCAAACCCGAGCAGGTTGAGATCGTGGTCGACCACGCCTTCGCGGGCGTCCATGACGAAGATCACGACGTTGGCGTCCTTGATCGCCTGCAAGGTTTTCACCACGGAGAATTTTTCGACTTCCTCGTGGATCTTGCCGCGCTTACGCACACCGGCGGTGTCGATCAGCGTGTACTTCTCGTCGTTACGCTCGAACGGGATGTAGATACTGTCGCGGGTGGTGCCCGGCTCGTCATAGACGATCACCCGGTCTTCACCGAGCATACGGTTGACCAGGGTCGACTTGCCGACGTTCGGGCGACCGATAATGGCGATCTTGATGCCATCTTTTTCGCTCGGGCCGGGAATGCGCTTGGCTTCTTCTCCTTCGGCAACGTCTTCGATCTCGCCGTCTTCCGGCTCGTCTTCGTCGTCTTTCGGGAAGTCGCTCAGGGCGATTTCCAGCATCTGGGTGATGCCGCGACCGTGGGCACCGGCGATCGGGATCGCATCGCCCAGGCCCATCGGGCTGAATTCGGCGCGGGCCATATCCGGGTCGATGTTATCGACCTTGTTCGCCACCACGTAGGAACGCTTGTTACGTTTGCGCAGGTGCTCGCCGATCATCTGGTCAGCGGCGGTGAAGCCGGCTTTGGCATCCACCAGGAACAGCACGACATCGGCTTCTTCAATGGCCAGCAGCGACTGCTCGGCCATTTTTTCGTCCATGCCATGCTCGTCGCCGGAAATACCGCCGGTGTCGATCAGGATATAGGTGCGCCCTTGCCACTTAGCCTCACCGTATTGGCGATCACGGGTCAGACCGGACAAGTCGCCGACAATGGCGTCGCGAGTCCTGGTCAGGCGGTTGAACAGGGTGGATTTACCGACGTTCGGTCGGCCCACCAGGGCGATTACGGGAACCATGCGGCTCTCCACTTCGTTATTTCAGAAAATACAAAAGCCGCTGCAAGGCAGCGGCTGGTGCTCGGGGCAGCACCGGGAGGTGCCGCAAACCTCATGAAACGAGGCCGCCTGTGGGATCAACGCCGAACCTGTAGGAGCGAGCTTGCTCGCGATGGTCGTTAACGATAACGCGGGGCACTGGTTCTTTCGCGGTGCCCTTACGTTCATCGCGAGCAAGCTCGCTCCTACAAGTGATGCGTTGGGGTACCCCCAAGCATAGTCAAACCTTTACTTGATGGTCAGGGCTTCCAGTTTGCCGCTGTTGCCATACACGTAAATCATGTCACCCATCACCAGCGGACGTGCGCGCAGGCCGTCGCTGTCAATGCGCTCGCGACCGACGAAGCGACCGTCCACCTGGCTCAGCAGGTGCAGGTAGCCTTCGAAATCGCCTACTGCGACATAGCTGGAGAACACTTCCGGTGCCGTCAGCTGGCGACGCGCCAGGGCGTCATTGCTCCAGATCGCCGTGGTGGAACGTTCGTCAACGCCTTCAACCGTGCCGGACGCCAAGGCGACATAGACACTGCCGAAACCCTGGGCAACGCCCGAGTAGCTGGAAGCATCACGCTGCCAGAGCACTCGACCGCTTTCCAGCTCCAGTGCCGCCATGCGGCCCTGGTAGCTGGCGACATAGAGGTTGCCGCCGGACAACAGCAGGCCACCGTCGATGTCGACGATGCGCTCCAGTTCCGAACGCCCTTGCGGAATGGCCACGCGAGTTTCCCACGCCGGCACGCCGTTATGGGTATCCAGGGCGACCACTTTACCGCTGGACAGACCCGCCACCGCCAGGTGGTTGGTCACGATCGGCGCACCGGTGCCACGCAAGGTCAGGACCGCCGGGCTGCTGTCGTACAACCAGCGCTGGTTGCCGGTGTCGGCATCGAGGCCGATCACACGGTCGTCCTGGGTCTGCACAACCACCACGTCACCGTTGGTGGCCGGCGGAGCCAGCACTTCGCTGGTCACCTGGGCGCGCCATTTCTGCTCGCCGCTGCTGGCATCCAGGGCAATCACTTCTCCCTTGAGGGTGCCCATCAGCACCAGGCCGTAGCCGACGCCGATGGCGCCGGAAACCGGCACTTCCAGGTCTTTCTTCCACTTCACGTCGCCGTTCATGCGATCCATCGCGATCACGACGCCAGTGTCATCGGCCGCGTAGATGGTATCGCCGTCAATCGCCGGCACCAGCATGTTGTAGATCTTGCCCTGGCCGTCACCGATGGAACGGCTCCACTCTTTGTGCAGAACCACTTCTTCCTTGAAAGAGGTCAGTTCGGCCGGTGGCAGTTCTTTCTTGCTGTTGCTGCTGCAACCCGCGGCCAGAATGGCCAGAGCCAGCAATGCTGCATGTTTCCAACGGATCACGTCACGCATCCCCTTTGGCCAGGTCGTCCAGCTTGATTTGTAAGCCACCGACCGCTGCTTCATCAGACAGCGCCGCTTTGGCCTTTTGGTACGCGGCATGAGCTTCATCGGTCCGACCCAGTTGAACCAACAGGTCCCCCTTGAGTTCTTCGCGACTGGCCAGGAACGCCTTGTCAGCATCGCCATCGAGCAGTTTCAGTGCGTCGTCGACTTTGTTCTGTGCCGCCAGCACCTGGGCCAGGCGCTGACGCGCGACTTCGCCGAGGGTGATGTTGGCTGGTTTGTCGGTAATGGCTTTCAGCTCACGCGCGGCGTCGTCCAGTTTACCGGTATCGACCGCAACTTTCGCTACGAACAGACTGCCGTACTGCGCATAGGCGCTGCCGGCGAAATCGGTGTTGAGCTTGTTGGCCAGGTCCGCCACGCGTCCAGGGTCGGGCTTGCCGTCCGGCGTCAGCGTGGTTTCCAGCAGTTGCTGATAAAGCATCGAGGCGCCCTGCGCCTGGTTGCTCTGGTATTTGTGCCAGGCCTGCCAGCCGAACACCACCACCAGGGCCAGCAAGCCGCCAGTGACCAAGGGTTTGCCGTTACGCTGCCACCAGTCCTTCAACTCCGCCAACTGATCATCTTCGGTACTCGACACCCCAATACTCCTTATTCTCTAAATCGGCTGTTTTACAGCTTCAACCCTGCACGACGCAGGTGGCCAAGTGCTCGGAAAGAGCCTCCCAGGCAATGCTTTGTTGCTCGCCCTGGCCACGCAGGGGTTTGAAACCTACCACTTGCTGAGCCAATTCGTCGTCACCGAGAATCAAGGCGTACAGCGCACCGCTTTTGTCAGCTTTCTTGAACTGGCTCTTGAAGCTGCCGGCACCGGCGTTGACCTGCAAACGCAGGTTCGGCAACTGGTCACGGACCTTCTCGCTCAGGGCCAGGGCCGCGAGTTCCGCGGCCTCGCCGAAGGCGCACAGGTAGACGTCGACCTGACGGGCGATTTCTTCCGGGACCTGCTCCAGGGTTTCCAGCAGCAGGATCAACCGCTCGATACCCATGGCAAAACCCACGCCGGGAGTCGGCTTGCCGCCCATCTGCTCCACCAGGCCATCGTAGCGACCACCGGCACAGACGGTGCCCTGGGCGCCCAACTGGTCGGTGACCCATTCGAAAACGGTCTTGCTGTAGTAATCCAGCCCGCGCACCAGCTTGGGATTGATCACGTACGGGATACCGGCCGCATCGAGACGGGCCTTGAGGCCTTCGAAGTGCAGGCGCGATTCCTCGTCGAGGTAGTCGGCGAGTTTCGGCGCATCCACCAGCGCGGCCTGGGTGTCCGGGTTCTTGGTGTCGAGCACCCGCAGCGGGTTGGTCTTCAGGCGGCGCTGGCTGTCTTCGTCCAACAGCTCGAGACGCGCGCTGAGGAACTCCACCAGGGCCTCGCGATAACGGCCACGGGACTCGCTGGTGCCCAGGCTGTTGAGTTCGAGCTTGACCGCGCCGCGGATGCCCAGCAGGCCCCACAGGCGCCAGGTCAGCACGATCAGCTCGGCGTCGATGTCCGGGCCGTCGATATTGAAGACTTCGCAGCCGATCTGGTGGAACTGGCGATAACGGCCTTTCTGCGGACGCTCGTGGCGGAACATCGGGCCGATGTACCAGAGCTTCTGCGGCTGACCACCACCGGTGATGCCGTGTTCCAGCACGGCGCGCACGCAGGCCGCGGTACCTTCCGGACGCAGGGTCAGGGAATCGCCGTTGCGGTCCTCGAAGGTGTACATCTCTTTTTCGACGATGTCGGTCACTTCACCGATGGAGCGTTTGAACAGCTCGGTGAACTCGACGATCGGCATGCGGATCTGCTTGTAGCCGTAGTTATCCAGCAGACGCGCGACAGTGCCCTCGAAATAGCGCCACAGGGGCGTCTGCTCGGGCAGGATGTCGTTCATGCCACGAATGGCTTGCAAAGACTTGCTCACAAAATATCCTTAAATTCTTCGATCAGCCGCGGGCGATCAGCGCCGCGTCGGCTTCGACCTTTTCGGCCGCCTTCTGCCGGATCAGCCTTTCGAGCTCATCCACCAGATTGTCATTCGTCAGTTTCTGCGCCGGCTTGCCATCGATGTAGATCAGGTTCGGCGTACCGCCGGTCAGGCCGATATGGGCCTCTTTGGCCTCACCCGGTCCGTTGACCACACAACCGATCACGGCCACATCCAGCGGCACCAGCAGATCTTCCAGGCGCCCTTCCAGCTCGTTCATGGTCTTGACCACATCGAAGTTCTGCCGCGAGCAGCTCGGGCAGGCGATGAAGTTGATGCCACGGGAGCGCAGGTGCAGGGACTTGAGGATGTCGTAGCCGACTTTCACTTCCTCGACCGGGTCGGCCGCCAACGAGATGCGAATAGTATCGCCAATCCCTTCGGCCAGCAGCATACCGAGGCCGACGGCGGATTTCACTGTGCCTGAACGCAAACCACCGGCTTCGGTGATCCCCAGGTGCAGCGGCTGGACGATTTCCTTGGCCAGCAGGCGGTAGGCGGCTACCGCCATGAACACGTCGGAAGCCTTTACGCTGACCTTGAAGTCCTGGAAGTTCAGGCGCTCCAGGTGCTCGACATGGCGCAGGGCAGACTCCACCAGGGCCTCTGGCGTAGGCTCGCCGTACTTTTTCTGCAGGTCTTTTTCCAGGGAACCGGCGTTGACACCGATGCGAATCGGGATACCACGATCACGGGCGGCATCGACCACCGCGCGCACGCGGTCTTCGCGACCGATATTGCCCGGATTGATCCGCAGGCAGTCGACACCCAGTTCGGCCACGCGCAGGGCGATCTTGTAATCGAAGTGGATATCGGCGACCAGCGGTACCTTGACCAACTGCTTGATCCGACCGAAGGCCTCGGCGGCGTCCATGTCCGGCACGGAAATACGCACGATATCGACGCCCGCGGCTTCCAGGCGATTGATCTGCGCCACGGTGGCCGCGACGTCATTGGTGTCGCTGTTGGTCATGCTCTGCACCGCGATCGGTGCATCACCGCCCACGGGTACCGAGCCGACCCAGATTTTACGGGACTCGCGACGCTTGATAGGAGATTGGCCGTGCATGACTTATTGACCTAGCTTCAGGCGAGCGGTCTCGCCACTGGTGAACGGGGCGATATCGACCGGCTGACCGTTGTATGTGATCTGGGCACCGCGGGCATAACCCAGGCGCACGGCAAAGGGTGGCTTGCCGCTGAGCTCAAGGTTCTCGCCCTTGCGCTTGAGGCCGCTGACCAGCACCTTGCCGTTGCCGTCGGTGACCTGGGTCCAGCAATCGGCGACGAAGGTCAGGTGGACCTGGCCGGCGCCGGCCACGGGCTCGGCGGCAGCGGGTGCACCGCTGACCGGAGCGCCTGGCGCGACTGTCGACACCGGGGCTGGGGCTTGCGTCGGGGCCACCACCAGGGTCTGCGCCGAATGCGGCACAGGCACCACAGCCGGGGTCGCCGGAGTACTGGCCGCAGCCGCCGGGGCCGCAGGCTGGGCCTCGGCCGCGCCTTCAGGTGCCGGCGCCTCGGAGGCCGCCTGGTTCTCGGTCACGGCCTGGTCTTCCGGCTCGTCGATCGGATGAATCTGCGTGGTGCCGTCGGCGCTTTCGACTTCGACGTGCTCCATATTGACCGCCGCCTGATCCTTGGAGCGCAGGCTGGCCTGGTCCTGCCACCAGACGAAGCCGCCGCCGATCACGGCGATCAGCAACAGCAGGCTGACAATACGCAACAGGGTGTGGGAAAACCGCACCGGCTCTTCGATCCGCCCCAGGGCCTGGACACTGCTGCCCTGGGAATCGGTACCGGTGCTCTGGTCGAACTGCTGGACCAGGACGGCCTGGTCCATGCCGAGCAACTTGGCGTAGGCGCGGATATAACCCCGGGCAAAGGTATGCCCCGGCAGCTTGTCGAAGGCACCGGCTTCCAGGTTGCTCAAGGACGACACCGTGAGGTTGAGCTTCACGGCCACCTCGGCCAGCGTCCAACCATTGCTTTCGCGGGCCTGACGCAGGGTCTCACCGGGGTTGACGCGAGTCGCTGCTACAAATTCGGGTTGCGCCGCTTTCATCTTTGCTCCGACAGGTATTGCTGATATTCCGGCGTACCGGGATAGAGTCGTTTTAGTTGCAAGCCGTAACTGGCGGCCTTGTCACGATCTTCGTAGATTTTCGCCAGGCGGATACCGAGCAATAGACTACGTGCATTTTGCTCGCTCAGCAGGCTGAAGCGCGCGTAATAATCGCGTGCGGGCACATAATGCCTGTCTTCGTAAGACAACTCAGCCATTTCCAGCAAAGCACGTGGCTGTTGGCGGTTCAGGCGCAGGGATTTGTCGAAATGCTGCAGGGCCAGATCGCGCTGGCCAAGGGCCAGCGCCGTCAGGCCGAGGTTTTCGAAAACCCGCGAACGTTCGGTATAGAGGCTGTCGTTGGCGGCCTGTTCAAAACGCTCGTAGGCGTCCTTGTAACGCTTGAGTTCGAACAGGAAGCTGCCGTAATTGTTGAGCGTGCGCGCATCGTTCGGACGCGAGGACAGGGCCTTGTGGAAATGCTCCTCGGCCAGTTGCGTTTCGCCTTCGGCCTGGAACACCAGCGCCAGGGCGCCGTTGGCATCCGGATCGGAGCTGTCCATCTCCAGGGCTTTCTTGAGCGGCACCTTGGCCTGCTCGGTCTGGCCTTGCTGCAGATAGCCGATGCCCAGTTGCACATAGGCCGTGCGCGCTTCATCGCGCCCCTTGCTGGTACTCAGCGGGTCGACATTACCCGTTGAAACGCAGCCGGCCAGCAGGCCGACGAATACGACAAGGAGCGCAGCGCGCAGGGTCATGGAGGTCCTCTCTCAGTTTCGGTTCGCGGCGCTTTGCCCACTTTCGGCATCGGCGCTCAGCTCACGTACGGCAATGTAGCGTTCGCTGCGACGGGTGCGATCCAGCACCTGCCCCACCAACTGACCACAGGCCGCGTCGATGTCTTCACCGCGGGTGGTACGTACCGTGACGTTATAACCGGCCTGATGCAACAAGTCCTGGAAACGCCGGATCGCATTGTTGCTCGGGCGCTCGTAGCCCGAATGCGGGAACGGGTTGAACGGAATCAGGTTGATCTTGCACGGCGTGTCCTTGAGCAGCTCGATCATCTCGACGGCATGCTCGACCTGGTCGTTGACATCCTTGAGCAGGGTGTACTCGATGGTCAGGACGCGCTTCTCGCCGAGGGTCGCCATGTAGCGACGGCACGACTCGAGCAACATCTTAAGCGGATACTTCTTGTTGATCGGCACCAATTGGTTACGCAATGCGTCATTCGGTGCGTGCAGCGACAGCGCCAGGGAGACGTCGATGTGCTCGGCGAGCACGTCGATCATCGGAACCACGCCGGAGGTCGACAGGGTCACGCGGCGCTTGGAGATGCCGTAGCCCAGGTCGTCCATCATCAGGTGCATGGCCGCGATGACGTTGTCGAAGTTCAGCAGCGGCTCACCCATGCCCATCATCACCACGTTGGTGATGGCACGGTCGACGGTCGCCGGGACGCTGCCAAAGGATTTGTTGGCAATCCACACCTGGCCGATGACTTCGGCGGCGGTGAGGTTGCTGTTGAAGCCTTGCTTGCCGGTGGAGCAGAAACTGCAGTCCAGGGCACAGCCCGCCTGGGACGAAACGCACAAGGTGCCACGTTTGCCCTGGGGAATGTAGACGGTCTCGACGCAGCTGCCGGACGCCACGCGCACCACCCATTTACGGGTGCCGTCGGTGGAAATGTCCTCGCTGACGACTTCAGGACCGCGTACTTCAGCAACAGTCTTGAGCTTTTCACGCAAGGCCTTGCTGACATTCGTCATGGCGTCGAAATCATCGACGCCAAAGTGGTGAATCCACTTCATGACCTGACCGGCACGGAAACGCTTCTCCCCGATTGAGTCGAAGAATTTTTCCATTTCCGGCTGAGTCAGACCCAACAGGTTTATTTTGCCGATTGATACAGTCATGGATTCACCCTCACTCGAAAGCCTTTGCTTAGCGAGCGGTTACTTCGGTAGCTGCGAAGAAGTACGAGATTTCGCGAGCGGCAGCGGCTTCGGAGTCCGAACCGTGTACAGCGTTGGCGTCGATGGAGTCAGCGAAGTCAGCACGGATGGTGCCGGCAGCGGCTTCTTTAGGGTTGGTAGCGCCCATCAGCTCACGGTTCAGAGCGATGGCGTTTTCGCCTTCCAGAACCTGGACAACAACCGGGCCGGAGATCATGAAGGCAACCAGGTCGCCGAAGAAACCACGAGCGCTGTGCTCAGCGTAGAAGCCTTCGGCTTCGGCTTTGGACAGTTGCTTCATTTTCGAAGCAACAACGCGCAGGCCGGCGTCTTCGAAACGGGAAACGATCTTGCCGATCACGTTTTTTGCAACGGCGTCAGGCTTGATGATGGAGAAAGTGCGTTGAACAGCCATGGTGTAACTCCAGAAACAGTGATTTGCCAAAAATTAAACCCGCGAATTATACGCGGGTTCCCAAGTATTGCCTAACCTGCCGCGCTGCTCAGTCGCGTTCTTCGATCCACTGGGCCTGAATGGCCTCCAGAATCTTCTCGCCGCAGTGCTCAGGCTTGTCGTCGAACTCGGGCAATTCCATCACCCACTTGCGCAGATCGACGAAGTTGACCGACATTGGATCGACTTCCGGCTTGCTTTCAGCCAATTGAATTGCGATCTCCAGCACATCAACCCATTTCAGGCTCATGATAATTCCTTGAATCAATGCGGCGCTTCGGCGGCGTGGTTGAGCGAGTACTTCGGAATCTCGACGGTCAGGTCCTCAGTCCCGACTTTGGCCTGACAGGCCAGGCGCGACTGGGCTTCCAGCCCCCAAGCCTTGTCAAGGTAGTCCTCTTCCAGCTCATCGGCCTCTTCCAGCGAGTCGAAACCTTCGCGAATCAGGCAATGGCAAGTGGTGCAGGCGCAGACACCGCCACAGGCACTTTCCATTTCGATATGGTGCTCATGGGCCAATTCGAGGATCGAGATCCCCGTTTCCGCCTCCACGACCAAGCCCTCAGGACAAAACTTCTCGTGAGGCAGAAAAATCACCTGCGGCATCGTTATTCCCCAATCTCATTCAGGTTGCGCCCCGCCAGCGCGGCTTTCACCGTCGAATCCAGGCGGCGGGCAGCAAAAGCATCGGTCACTTGCGACAGACGCTTGGTCTGCTGCTCGATGGCATAACCATCGGTGCCTTTCATCAGTTCGGTCAGTTCCTGCACCTGCAGGTCGATAACCATGCGTTCATCGGCATCCAACAAGCGTTCGCCATCGGCCTCCAAAGCCGCTTGCACGGCTTCGACCAGGCGCTGGGCATCGACCTGCTGCTCGCGCAGCACGCGAGCGACCTTGTCGTCACCGGCATACTGGAACGAATCCTTGAGCATCCTGGCGATTTCGCCGTCGGTCAGGCCGTAGGACGGCTTGACCTGGATGCTCGCCTCGACGCCCGAACCCAGTTCGCGGGCCGAGACATCGAGCAGACCGTCGGCATCGACCTGGAAGGTCACGCGGATCTTCGCCGCGCCCGCGACCATGGCCGGAATGCCGCGCAGTTCGAAACGCGCCAGGGAGCGGCAGTCACTGATCAATTCACGCTCGCCTTGCAGCACGTGAATCATCATGGCCGACTGGCCGTCTTTATAAGTAGTGAAGTCCTGGGCACGGGCGACCGGGATGGTGGTGTTACGCGGAATCACCTTCTCCATCAGGCCGCCCATGGTTTCCAGGCCCAGGGACAACGGAATCACGTCCAGCAGCAGCAATTCGCCGCCATCGCGCTTGTTGCCGGCCAGGGTATCGGCCTGGATCGCGGCACCAATGGCCACCACCTGATCCGGATCGATCTCGGTCAACGGCTGACGGCCGAACATCTCGGCGACCGCCTCGCGAACACGCGGCACACGGGTCGAGCCGCCGACCATGACCACGGCCTGGACCTCGTCGAGCTCCACGTTCGAGTCACGCACGGCGCGTCGGCAAGCCTTGAGGCTGCGCGCAACCATGGGCTCGATCAGCGCATCGAAGACTTCACGGCTCAAGGCCGCACGCCAGTCGCCATAGACCACCTCGACCGAAGTCGCATCGGTCAGGGCTTCCTTGGCGGCGCAAGCGGTTTGCAGCAGATGACGCTGCGCACCCGGATCGAGATCGGCGGACAACCCTGCCTGCTCGATGATCCAGCCGGCAATCGCATGGTCGAAGTCATCGCCACCCAGGGCGCTGTCGCCACCGGTGGCCAGTACTTCGAAGACACCACGGGTCAGGCGCAGGATCGAAATATCGAAAGTACCGCCGCCCAGGTCATAGATCGCGACCACGCCTTCGGCGTTCTGATCCAGACCGTAAGCCACCGCCGCCGCCGTCGGCTCATTGAGCAGGCGCAGCACGTTGAGTCCGGCCAGCCGGGCCGCATCCTTGGTTGCCTGGCGCTGGGGCTCGTCGAAATAAGCCGGCACGGTGATCACCGCGCCCACCAGTTCGCCACCCAGGCTTGCCTCGGCGCGCAGACGCAGCACCTTGAGGATCTCGGCGGACACTTCCACCGGGCTTTTCGGGCCCTGCACGGTATCGATGAACGGCATGTGCGACTCGCCGCCGACAAAGCGGTAAGGCAGCTGTTCGCCCAGTTGCTTGACGTCCGCCAGGCCACGGCCCATCAGGCGCTTCACCGACATCACGGTATTGAGCGGATCACCGGCGGCAGCCAACTTGGCCGACTGGCCGACTTCAACGCGGTCGGCGTGATAGCGCACCGCGGATGGCAGGATCACCTGCCCGTCGGCATCGGGCAACGGCTCGGAAAGACCACTGCGCAATGCAGCGACCAGCGAATTGGTAGTGCCCAAGTCGATCCCCACAGCCAGGCGACGCTGGTGCGGTTGAGGACTCTGGCCGGGTTCGGCGATCTGCAGTAGGGCCATCGTTATCTGGACTTATCTGAATATCAGGCGTGCGACCGAGGCGGCACTGGGTTAATCGTCGAGGCGCTCTTCTAACTGGCGCACTTCGTAGGTGAGCTTGTCGAGAAACTGCATGCGCCGCATCAGGCGTTCGGCCTGTTCGCGTTGCGCGGCATCGTTCCAACAAGCTGCGAAGCTGTCGTTCAATTGATCCTGGGCGACTTTCAAGCGGCGCTTGAACGTGGCGATACCGGGCAGGTTCGCTTCGTCCTGCAACTCCTCGAGCTCCTCGCGCCATTGCATCTGCTGCATAAGGAAATCGGGGTCGTGCACCGTGACCTCCAGCGGCAACTCGCGACCGCCCATGGCGAGCAGGTAGCGCGCGCGCTTGGGAGGACTCTTGAGGGTCTGGTAGGCCTCGTTGAGGCTGGCGGACTGCTCCAGGGCCAGGCGTTGCTCACGCTCTGAAGCGTCGGCAAAGCGGTCCGGGTGCACACCGCGCGCCAGTTCTCGATAGCGCGCGGCCAACTGTTCGAGATCCAGCGTAAAGCTCGGCTGCAACTCGAATAAAGCGAAATGACAAGGAGTACCCACAACAAGAAGCCTCAGATGTTGAAGCTTTCGCCGCAGCCACATTCACCGCGCACGTTGGGGTTGTTGAACTTGAAGCCTTCGTTCAACCCTTCCTTGACGAAATCGAGCTCGGTGCCGTCCAGGTAGGTGAGGCTTTTCGGGTCGATGATCACTTTTTCGCCGTGACTCTCGAACACCTGATCTTCCGCCACCACTTCGTCGACGAACTCCAGCACATAGGCAAGGCCGGAACAGCCCGTGGTGCGAACACCCAGACGAATCCCTTCACCTTTGCCGCGCCCGTCAAGGGAGCGTCGCACGTGTCGAGCAGCCGCTTCTGTCATGCTGATAGCCATCGGTGACTCCTTACTAATCGCTTGAACGCCAGATCGTTTAGATCAGGCCTTTCTTCTGCTTGTAATCGCGAACGGCGGCCTTGATGGCGTCTTCGGCGAGGACCGAGCAGTGGATCTTCACTGGCGGCAGGGCCAGTTCTTCAGCCAGCTGAGTGTTCTTGATGGTCTCTGCTTCATCCAGAGTCTTGCCTTTCATCCACTCGGTAGCCAGGGAGCTGGAGGCGATAGCCGAACCGCAACCGTAGGTCTTGAACTTGGCGTCTTCGATGATGCCTTGCTCGTTGACCTTGATCTGCAGGCGCATCACGTCGCCGCACGCCGGAGCGCCGACCATGCCGGTGCCGACATCCGGGTCTTCGGCGTCCATCTTGCCGACGTTACGCGGGTTTTCGTAGTGGTCGATGACCTTTTCGCTGTAAGCCATGGTACTTAATCCTCACTCATCAGGGCCGCTCTCGGTCCTGTCGTTACGTCAGCCGTTGATTGCCGCGTCGCTACAGGACCTGTATGTGGCGGCTTCTTTATTTAGTGTGCCGCCCACTCGATCTTCGAGATATCGACGCCGTCTTTGAACATGTCCCACAGCGGCGACAGAGCGCGCAGCTTGGTGACGGCCTCGCAGACTTTCTGCGCGGCATAATCGATTTCTTCTTCGGTGGTGAAGCGACCGAAGGTGAAGCGGATCGAGCTGTGGGCCAGTTCGTCGTTGCGGCCCAGGGCGCGCAATACGTACGAAGGCTCCAGCGAAGCCGAGGTACAAGCGGAACCGGAGGAAACCGCGAGATCCTTGAGCGCCATGATCAGCGACTCGCCTTCGACGTAGTTGAAGCTCAGGTTCAGGTTGTGCGGTACACGGGCGGTCATGCTGCCGTTGATGTACAGCTCTTCCAGATGCTCGACCTGCTTGTAGAAGCGGTCGCTCAAGGCTTTGATGCGCAGGTTCTCGGCAGCCATGTCTTCCTTGGCCACGCGGAACGCTTCGCCCATGCCGACGATCTGGTGGGTCGCCAGGGTACCGGAACGCATGCCGCGCTCGTGACCGCCGCCGTGCATGGTCGCTTCGAGGCGAACACGCGGCTTGCGGCTGACGTACAGCGCGCCGATGCCTTTAGGGCCGTAGGTCTTGTGGGCCGAGAAGGACATCAGGTCGACTTTCAGCTTCTGCAGGTCGATATCGACCTTGCCGGTGGACTGAGCGGCATCGACGTGGAACAGCACGCCACGGGAGCGGGTCAGCTCGCCGATGGCGGCGATGTCGTTGACGGTGCCGATCTCGTTGTTCACGTGCATGATCGAGACCAGGATGGTGTCGTCGCGCAGGGCGGCTTCAACCATGGCCGGAGTGATCAGGCCATCTTCACGAGGCTCGATGTAGGTGACTTCGAAACCTTCGCGCTCCAGTTGGCGCATGGTGTCGAGGACCGCCTTGTGTTCGATCTTGCTGGTGATCAGGTGCTTGCCCTTGGTGCCGTAGAAATGCGCAACCCCCTTGATCGCCAGGTTGTCGGACTCGGTGGCACCGGAGGTCCAGACAATTTCACGCGGGTCGGCATTGACCAGGTCGGCCACCTGGCGACGGGCGTTTTCCACGGACTCTTCGGCTTTCCAGCCGAACACGTGGGAACGGGACGCCGGGTTACCGAAGTTTCCGTCGACCAGCAGGCATTCACTCATTTTTTGCGCGACACGCGGATCAACCGGGGTAGTCGCTGAGTAATCAAGGTAAATCGGCAATTTCATGGATACTCTCCTAAATCAGGCTGGCTGGCGCACCGTTGGCTCTTTGGCTGTCATTCGACGGTGGACGCTTCGATCTTGTCCAGGTGTAGCGCCCTGCTATTACCGCGGCGCTGATCCTGACGCTGGGCGACTTCTTGCACTTCACGGCGAGTGACAAGGTCCGCCAAGCTGATACCGCTGAGAAATTCGTGGATCTGCAGGCTGAGGTCGCACCACAGATGGTGGGTCAGGCAGGTATCGCCGCCATGGCAATCGCCCAGCCCCTGGCATTTGGTGGCGTCGACCGATTCGTTCACGGCATCGATCACCTGAGCGACCTGGATCCCCTGCATGTCACGCGACAGCTGGTAGCCGCCGCCGGGACCGCGCACACTGGACACCAGGTTGCTGCGGCGCAACTTGGCGAAAAGCTGTTCGAGGTAGGACAGGGAGATGCCTTGGCGCTCGGAGATATCGGCCAGAGACACCGGCCCGCGTTGCGCGTGCAACGCCAGGTCGAGCATGGCGGTCACGGCGTATCGGCCTTTTGTAGTCAGTCGCATGGACAGGTACCACGGAGTTACGGGATCGGGATGGGGAAGAGTATGCTATTCCCGAGTATTTAAGTCAACTATAAGACCTAGTGCTTTAGTCGGGTTTACCGCGAAAAGCGCGCGCAAATTGTAGCAAAGTCTGGGGCATAATGGCATTGCGCTGGACCGATGGATTTTTGCTACCTGTGAGGGCCTCTTCGCGGGCAAGCCCTGCTCCTACAGTCCGGTGTCGAGCACTTATCTTGCGTCCGACACAAACCTGTAGGAGCAGGGCTTGCCCGCGAAGAGGCCAGCAGCCCCAACGAAGATCAACCCGCCTTGGCCTTGGCCTCGGCCTCGCCCTTCACCTCGACAAACCCATCACACTGCAACTCCGGCAGCTCTTTGGCGCAATACGTACTGCCCAGATCCTTCAGCGCCCCGCACATACCCTCCAGACGACCATCCACCGCCTGCAAGTGATCGAGCAACTGGCCAATGGCCCGCGCCACCGGGTCCGGCATATCTTCGCTGACGCCATAGGCATCGAAACCAATCTTCTCCGCCATGGCCTTGCGCTTGGCTTCGACCTGATCGTCGGCCTTCATGATGATCCGCCCAGGAATCCCCACTACGGTCGCACCGGCCGGCACCGCCTTGGTCACCACCGCATTGGACCCGACCTTGGCCCCGGCACCGACGGTAAACGGCCCGAGCACCTTGGCACCGGCGCCCACCACCACGCCATCCTCCAAAGTCGGATGACGCTTGCCCTTGTTCCAACTGGTACCGCCCAGGGTCACTCCCTGGTAGATGGTCACGTCATCGCCGATCTCGGCGGTTTCGCCGATCACGATGCCCATGCCATGGTCGATAAAGAACCGCCGCCCGACCTTGGCCCCGGGGTGGATCTCGATGCCGGTCAGCCAACGACCGAAGTTCGACACCACCCGCGCCAGCCATTTCCAGCCCATGCCCCACAAGGCATGACCCAGGCGATGCAGCCAGATGGCATGCAGGCCCGGGTAGCAGGTCAGCACTTCGAAGGCATTACGCGCCGCCGGATCACGGTGGAATACGCTCTGGATATCTTCTCGCAAACGCTCGAACATCACTGATCCTTCCGCTTAAGGAGCTCGCCCCGGGCCGCTTTTTCGGTTTCCGTGAGGATGCCCCGCAAAATATTCATCTCGGCGCGACTGACCGAACTGCGCCCGTACAGGCGACGCAACCGTGCCATCAAATGGCGCGGTTTTTCGGGGTCGAGGAAGTCGATGGCCACCAGGGTCTGCTCCAGATGGCCGTAGAACCGCTCCATCTCGTCCATGGTCGCCAGCTCTTCGCTGCGCGTCGACGCCACTTCATGCTTCTCTACCTTGCTCGGCTGCCCGACGGCCGCCAGCCAGGACATCCGCACTTCATAGCTCAGCACCTGCACCGCCGTGGCGAGGTTGAGCGAACTGAAGTCCGGATCGGACGGGATATGTACGTGATAATGACATCGCTGCAGCTCGTCATTGGTCAGGCCGGAATCTTCACGACCGAACACCAGCGCGATCTCGGCGCCCTGCCCGGCCTCCTCGACCACCTTCAACCCGGATTCACGGGGATCGAGCAACGGCCACGGAATCCGCCGATCGCGAGCACTGGTACCAAACACCAGGCTGCAACCGACCAATGCGTCTTCCAAGGTGGCGACGACTTGCGCGTTTTCAAGGACATCGGTAGCACCGGAAGCCCGTGCATCGGCTTCAGCGGACGGAAAGATCCGCGGCTCCACCAGCACCAGGCGCGACAGCCCCATGTTCTTCATGGCCCGCGCGGCCCCGCCGATATTGCCCGGATGACTGGTATTGACCAGGACAACACGAATATTTTGCAGCACGAGAGACACTCTCAGACTCGGCGAAGGGGAGCAAATCTTACAGAAGCACTGGGGATTGCGCCACGAGCGCCAACGTCGTCCTTCTCCCCCGGGACTTTTCTGGTAGAATGTTCGGCTTTCTTTAACACTCTAGGTGAAACGTCCATGCAGCCCATGCTGAATATCGCGCTGCGCGCCGCCCGCAGCGCCAGTGAATTGATTTTCCGCTCCATCGAGCGCCTGGATACCATCAAGGTCGACGAAAAAGACGCCAAGGACTATGTGTCCGAAGTGGATCGCGCCGCCGAACAGAAAATTATCGACGCGCTGCGCAAGGCCTATCCGACCCACGCCATTCGTGGCGAAGAAACCGGCTTCCACGCCGGCAGCGGCGAAGGCGAAGAATACCTGTGGATCATCGACCCACTGGATGGCACCACCAACTTCCTGCGTGGCATCCCGCACTTCGCGGTCAGCATCGCCTGCAAATACCGTGGTCGCCTGGAACACGCCGTGGTCCTCGACCCGGTCCGCCAGGAAGAATTCACCGCCTCCCGTGGCCGTGGCGCCCAGCTCAATGGCCGTCGCCTGCGCGTCAGCGGTCGCACCAGCCTGGACGGCGCCCTGCTGGGTACCGGTTTCCCGTTCCGTGACGACCAGATGGACAACCTGGACAACTACCTGGGCATGTTCCGCGCCCTGGTCGGCCAGACCGCCGGCATCCGCCGCGCCGGTGCCGCGAGCCTGGACCTGGCCTATGTGGCCGCCGGTCGTTTCGATGCGTTCTGGGAGTCGGGCCTGTCCGAATGGGACATGGCGGCGGGCGCCCTGCTGATCCAGGAAGCCGGCGGCCTGGTGAGCGACTTCACCGGCGGTCACGACTTCCTGGAAAAAGGCCATATCGTTGCCGGCAACACCAAGTGCTTCAAGGCCGTACTGACGGCGATCCAGCCGCACCTGCCGGCTTCGCTGAAGCGCTAAGCTTTCGCCGAACACAAAAATGCCCCGTATCTTGCGATACGGGGCATTTTTTATGTCCCGACAACAGTAGCCGTTACTGGCCCGGCTGCGGAGCTGGCTGACCCTGGTTCTGACTCAGGACCAGATGACCGTCCTTGTCCACCGGGATCTGGTTGCCCGGATCACGGTCCATCCGGATCTTGCCTTCCTTGCCGCCCAACTGATAACGCACGTCGTAGCCGACCACCTTGTCGCTGACATCGTTGACCGTGTTGCAGCGTTTCTGGGTCGTGGTGTAGGTGTCACGCTCCTGCATGCCCTCCTGCACCTTGTTACCGGCATAACCGCCGCCGACCGCACCGACCACGGTGGCCAGGGTCTTGCCGCGACCGCCGCCGACCAGGCTGCCAAGCAGACCACCGCCGACCGCACCCAGTGCGGTACCGGCCAGGCGATGCTCATCCTGGACTGGCTTCTGCCGGGTCACCGCGACGTCTTCACAGACCTGACGCGGGGTCTTGATCTGGGTCTTGACCGGCTCTACCGCCAATACTTGCGCATACTCAGGGCCGCTTTTTACCAGGCTGTAGGTGGCAACAGCACCTCCGGCAGTGACACCGACAGCACCCAATACCGCACCTACCAGCAACGACTTGTTCACGTGAACCTCCTGACCATCACAAGTGGATCGGTGCCCACTCTTCTCTATGGCTTTGGAGTACAAAAAAAGGCGCGAGTTCAACACTCGCGCCTTTATCAGCAAACAGCCTGAAGAAAGATTTCCGTCAAGGACGGTCGTCGACTTCCTTCTGGGTATTGGCCGGAGGAATCAGGTCCTCGCTGTTCAGGTTCAGCCAGATCAGCACCACGTTGGCGATGTAGATCGACGAGTAGGTACCCGCCAACACACCGATAAACAGGGCGATGGAGAAACCGAACAGGTTATCGCCACCGAAGAACAGCAGCGCGGAAATCGCCAGCAAGGTGGAGATCGACGTCGCCATGGTCCGCAGCAGGGTCTGGGTGGTCGAGACGTTGATGTTCTCGATCAGAGTGGCCTTGCGCAGCACACGGAAGTTCTCACGCACCCGGTCGAAGACCACGATGGTGTCATTGAGCGAGTAACCGATGATCGCCAGTACCGCCGCCAGCACCGTCAGGTCGAAGGTGACCTGGAAGAACGAGAGGATACCCACCGTCACCACCACGTCGTGGATCAACGAGACAATGGCACCCACCGCGAACTTCCACTGGAAGCGGAACGCCAGGTAGATCAGTACGCCACCCAAGGCCATGAGCATGCCGAGGCCGCCCTGGTCGCGCAGCTCTTCACCGACCTGCGGGCCGACGAACTCGACGCGTTTGATCTGTACCGGGTTGTCGCCGCCCAGTTTCTGCAGCGCCTCGGCGACCTGATGGCCCAGCTGCGGGTCTTCACCCGGCATGCGCACCAGCAAGTCGGTGGTCGCGCCGAAACTCTGCACGATCGCCTCGTGATAACCGGCCTCAGCCAGCTCTCCGCGCACCTTGGTGACATCCGCCGCATGCTCGTAGGTCAGCTCGATGAGCGTACCGCCGGTGAAGTCCAGACCGTAGTTCATGCCCTTGTGGAAGCAGCTGAACAAGGCCAATGCGGTGAGGAACAGGGTGACGCCGAACGCAACGTTGCGAACACCCATGAAGTTGATAGTACGTAACATGGCAGCCCCTTAAATCCACAACTTCTTGAAGTCACGACCGCCGAAGATCAGGTTGACCATCGCGCGGGTCACCAGAATGGCCGTGAACATCGAGGTAAAGATCCCGAGGGACATGGTCACCGCAAAGCCTTTGACCGGGCCGGTCCCCATGGCAAAGAGGATGCCGCCCACCAGCAAGGTGGTCAGGTTGGCGTCGATAATCGCCGTGAACGCACGACCAAAGCCTTCGTTGATCGCTCGCTGCACCGTCATTCCCGCGGCGATCTCTTCACGTATCCGCGAGAAGATCAGCACGTTGGCGTCCACCGCCATACCCATGGTCAGGACGATACCGGCGATACCCGGCAGGGTCAGCGTTGCCCCCAGCAAGGACATCAGCGCCAGCAAGGCGACCATGTTGAAGGCCAGGGCCACGGTGGCGATGATGCCGAAAAAGCGGTAGATGGCGATGATGAACAGCGAGACGAACAGCATGCCCCACAGCGACGCATCGATACCCTTGGTGATGTTGTCGGCACCCAGGCTTGGACCGATGGTACGTTCTTCAGCGAAGTACATCGGCGCGGCCAGACCACCGGCACGCAGCAGCAGCGCCAGTTCCGAGGACTCGCCCTGGCCGTTCAGGCCGGTGATACGGAACTGACTGCCCAGCGGCGACTGGATGGTCGCCAGGCTGATGATCTTCTTCTCTTCCTTGAAGGTCTGCACCGGCACGTCTTTTTCGACGCCATCCACAACCTGCTTGGTGTAGGTGGTGATCGGCTTCTGCTCGATGAAGATCACCGCCATGCTGCGACCGACGTTGCTGCGGGTCGCGCGGCTCATCAGGTCACCACCGTGGCCATCGAGCTTGATGTTCACCTGCGGACGACCGTGTTCGTCGAAACCCGCCTGGGCATCGGTCACCTGGTCACCGGTGATGATCAGACCACGCTCGATCTGCGCCGGAGGACGATTGCCTTCACGGAACTCGAACTCTTCGGAAGTCGCCTTCGAAGCACCCGGTTCAGCGGCCAGACGGAACTCCAGGTTGGCGGTCTTGCCGAGGATCCGCTTGGCTTCAGCGGTGTCCTGTACGCCTGGCAGTTCGACCACGATGCGGTTGGCACCCTGACGCTGCACCAGTGGCTCGGCCACACCCAGCTCGTTGACGCGGTTACGCACCGTGGTCAAGTTCTGCTTGATGGAGTATTCGCGGATTTCCGCCAGCTTGGCCGGGGTCATCGCCAGACGCAGTACCGGCTGCTCGCCGAGGTCGGCCGTTACAATGTCGAAATCGTTGAAGTTCTTGCGAATCAGCGCACGGGCCTGTTCACGGGTATCCGCGTCAGCAAAGCCCAACTGGATGGCGCCATTGAACGGTGGCAGGGTGCGATAACGCACACGCTCCTTGCGCAACAGGCTCTTGACGTCGCCGTCATAGACTTTCAGGCGGGCGTCGACGGCTTTTTCCATGTCCACTTCCAGCAGGAAGTGCACACCACCGGACAAGTCCAGACCCAGCTTCATCGGGTGCGCGCCAAGGCTGCGCAACCATTGTGGAGTGGTCTGCGCCAGGTTCAGGGCCACGACATAGTCGTCGCCGAGGGCTTTACGCACCACATCCTTGGCCGGCAGTTGGTCTTCCTGCCTGGTCAGACGAATCAGGCCGCCCTTGCCGCCGGCAGCCAGTGTGGCGCCCTTGACGGTGATCTTGGCGTCGGTGAGCGCTTTGCTCACACGGTCCAGATCGGCCTGGGTGACCTGCAGTGCAGTGCTTGCGCCGCTGACCTGGATCGCCGGATCGTCTGGATAGAGATTGGGAGCGGAATAAATAAAACCGACCGCCAGCACCGCCAGGATCAGTAGGTATTTCCACAGAGGGTATTTGTTCAGCATCACGCCGCCCGCTTATGACGCGGGGCGCCTTGCGCGCCCCGTCGATTGTTAAGAGTTGAAACCTAGATCGCTTTCAGCGTGCCTTTAGGCAGGGTGGCCGCGATGGCCCCCTTCTGAAACTTCATTTCGACGGTGTCGGACACTTCCAGAACCACGAAATCGTCGCTCACTTTGGTGATCTTGCCGGCGATACCGCCGGTGGTGACCACTTCGTCACCCTTGGCCAGGTTGCCCAGCAGGTTCTTCTGCTCCTTGGCGCGCTTGGCCTGCGGACGCCAGATCATCAGGTAGAAGATGACCAGGAAGCCGACCAGGAAGATCCATTCGAAACCACCGCCCATCGGGCCTGCAGCAGCAGGCGCGGCGCCGTCGGCGAACGCGTTAGAGATGAAAAAGCTCATTTAGCACTCCAGTTGCAATCATTCAATTCTGAAAAATTCAGTCCAAAGGCGGTACGGGAAGCCCGCGTTTGGCGTAGAAGGCATCGACAAAGGCGGCCAATGTACCCTGTTGAATAGCCTCGCGCAAACCAGCCATCAGGCGCTGGTAATGGCGCAAATTGTGGATCGTATTCAACATGCTCCCCAGCATTTCGCCGCACTTGTCCAAATGATGCAGATAAGCACGGGAGAAGTTCTGGCAGGTGTAGCAATCGCAGGTCGGATCCAGCGGCGATTCATCATGGCGATGGAACGCGTTGCGGATCTTCAGCACGCCGGTATCGATGAACAGGTGCCCATTGCGGGCATTACGGGTTGGCATCACGCAATCGAACATGTCCACCCCGCGGCGCACACCCTCCACCAGATCTTCCGGCTTGCCAACGCCCATAAGGTAACGAGGTTTGTCAGCAGGCATCAGGCCGGGCAGGTAATCCAGCACCTTGATCATTTCGTGCTTGGGCTCGCCCACCGACAGGCCGCCGATGGCCAGGCCGTCGAAGCCGATCTGGTCGAGGCCTTCGAGGGAGCGCTTGCGCAGGCTTTCGTGCATGCCGCCCTGGACGATGCCGAACAACGCGGCGGTGTTTTCGCCGTGGGCGTTTTTCGAGCGCTGGGCCCAACGCAGCGACAGTTCCATGGACACACGGGCGACGTCTTCGTCAGCCGGGTACGGGGTGCACTCGTCGAAAATCATCACGATGTCCGAGCCCAGGTCGCGCTGGACCTGCATCGACTCTTCCGGGCCCATGAAGACCTTGGCGCCGTCGACCGGCGAGGCGAAGGTCACGCCCTCCTCCTTGATCTTGCGCATGGCGCCCAGGCTGAACACCTGGAAACCACCGGAGTCGGTGAGGATCGGGCCTTTCCACTGCATGAAATCGTGCAGGTCGCCGTGGGCCTTGATCACCTCGGTGCCGGGACGCAGCCACAAGTGGAAGGTGTTGCCGAGGATGATTTCGGCGCCGGTGGCGACGATATCCCGAGGCAGCATGCCCTTGACCGTGCCGTAGGTGCCCACGGGCATGAAGGCCGGGGTTTCGACGGTACCGCGGGGGAAGGTCAGGCGACCGCGACGAGCCTTGCCATCAGTGGCGAGCAGCTCGAACGACATACGACAGTTGCGACTCATGCTTGGTCCTCTGGGGCCCGATCCTTGGGTGCGGCAGGCGCCGGGTTGCGGGTGATGAACATCGCATCACCGTAGCTGAAGAAGCGGTAGCCGTTGTCCACGGCGGCCTTGTAGGCGGCCATGGTCTCGGGGTAACCGGCGAAGGCCGAAACCAGCATCAGCAGCGTGGATTCGGGCAGGTGGAAATTGGTCACCAGGGCGTCGACCACATGGAAGGGACGGCCCGGGTAGATAAAGATGTCGGTGTCGCCACTGAACGGCTTGAGTACGCCATCGCGGGCGGCGCTTTCCAGCGAACGGACGCTGGTGGTGCCCACGGCGATCACCCGACCGCCGCGTGCACGACAGGCGGCAACGGCATCGACCACTTCCTGGCTGACTTCCAGCCATTCGTGGTGCATATGGTGGTCTTCGAGACGCTCCACACGGACCGGCTGGAAGGTCCCGGCGCCGACGTGCAGGGTGACGAAAGCGCGTTCAACACCCTTGGCGGCGATGGCATCCAGCAGCGGCTGATCGAAATGCAGCCCGGCGGTGGGGGCGGCCACGGCGCCGAGGCGCTCGGCGTAGACGGTCTGATAACGCTCGCGGTCCGCGCCTTCGTCGGGGCGATCTATATAAGGAGGCAACGGCATATGGCCGACGCGTTCCAGCAGCGGCAGCACTTCTTCGGCGAAGCCCAGTTCGAAGAGCGTGTCGTGGCGGGCGAGCATCTCGGCTTCGCCACCGCCATCGATAAGGATCTTCGAGCCGGGTTTGGGCGACTTGCTGGAGCGCACATGGGCCAGTACGCGGTGGGTATCGAGGACCCGTTCCACGAGGATTTCCAGCTTTCCGCCGGAGGCTTTCTGGCCGAACAGGCGGGCTGGAATGACCCGGGTATTGTTGAACACCATCAGATCGCCAGGGCGTAAATGCTCAAGCAAATCAGTGAATTGACGGTGTGCGAGAGCGCCGCTGGGGCCGTCGAGGGTCAGCAGGCGACTGAGGCGTCGCTCGGCCAAAGGATGGCGAGCGATCAGGGAATCGGGGAGCTCGAAAGTAAAGTCAGCGACGCGCATGATGGGGTTCGTTCAGCAGGGCCGGGAAGTTTAGCGGAAATCGTAAAAATTGACCACGAAAGCCGATTGACCAACGGTAATCACGTCTCTATACTTCGCCGCCATTGAGCCCTGATGGCGGAATTGGTAGACGCGGCGGATTCAAAATCCGTTTTCGAAAGGAGTGGGAGTTCGAGTCTCCCTCGGGGCACCATCTTAAAAAAAGACCTTGAATTTCAAGGTCTTTTTTTCGCCTGCAGAAAAGCGAAAACGCACCACGGCCCTGTAGGAGCCGAGCTTGCTCGCGATGAACGATGACGCGGAGAGCCTGCCGTGCGCCGCCGCCAATCCCGACATCAATCGAAGATCGCCCGGTCCTTACCCCCTCTCCCCTTACAACATCCCCTGTATCAAATCATCGATCACCACCCTGATCTCCCCTCCGGCGCAGTTCAGCCGGGAAATCCACGTATCCTCGATCACATATTTCTTGCGATGATCTGTTTCCGACTGTCACGCCAACAACCGAGCTCCACTCGTTGCCGCGACCGCCGCATCCAACTCAGCCCCCGCAAGGTGTTGGGCATAGTGATCCTTCAGATCCTGCTCCCAGTCAGCAACGTCATCGAGAATGACTGCCGCCTCATCTTCAGTGAGGCCGAAATGACGATGATGACTGAGCAGATTGGATCGACTGAGAAGATGCCCCTGCATACCCACGGACATCGCCAGCGCCTGAGCCGGCCCCTCATCCAGCACCGGCACGACGTCATACATAGGCGCGAGCCGCCAGGCGCCGTCCTGATAGATCACCGCATGGTTACGCGGATGATCATCGCTATTCCCAACCAGAGCGTTGTAGGCCATGCGCCGAAACAGTTCACGCCGATCGAAATCAGATGCGCCACGGCGATACAGCTCGTCAGCCAGTGCAGCGTAGATCCAGCCTGCACTGGCCCGCGAATGCCATTCAACGTCCAACAAGGTCAACCCACTCATCATGGGAATACGACGGAACCGCTGCAGCCCTTCAAGCCACTCCCGATCAAAGCGCTCGACCAACAGCGTGTTGGCGTTCTCACCCCGGTGCAATGCCGTGCGAGCCACGTTCAAACCTCTATCCGCAGCGAATGTCATGCAGGCGAACTCGAAGACTGGCAGATCGTAATGGTCGAACTTGTCGCGCGGCTTTGCCAGGATCAGCTTGTGATCGGTGCGAAAGGTACGCTTCGGCCGGGCACCTCCAACAGAGGAACGCTGATCGCGGATTTTCAGTACCTCCAGTTGCTCGGCGGTCAGTTGGCTGTCATAGATCGCCGCACAGACTTCAATGAAGTGGTCCAGGCCTTTGGCTTCCAACATTTTCATCGGTTTCTCGCCGATCCCCGGCCGAGGTGTACGCTGCTCACCCGCCATGATGTTACCCGCACGGTCCTCGTTGGGAGATCTCAGAAGCAGCTGAATCGGGTCAAGCGGGCCTTGAGTCGTACGTCGTAGCAAGCGCTCCCCCCAGCCGTCTGGCATAGCGTCGTCAATAAACCCAGGCACTCCACCGTTCTTGCGCACGATGAACTTCCTGTTGGACAGCGGAAAACGGATCGGATCAGGAACCCAGACGTTTCCCTCCACCGCCTCTGGCGCATAGACAAAAGTGCCCTCTTTCCCGGCCAGGGTGAGCTTGCCCAAGGTCACCGTCTCACCGGAGACCGGACACTCCATGTAGATGTAGACGCTCGACATCAGAATGCCTCGTCACGACTGCGCGGAACCCGCACTCGCTTGGTACTGTTTAAAGAAAGCTGCTCGGACTCGAACCCAGGGTCCTCCAGCAGGGCCTGGAACACCCTGTCAGAGATGCCGACCGTGAACAGGACCAGCATGAAGTCGTGTAGAGAAACCCCCTCGGCTTTGCCCGCTTCGATATGGCGTACCGCGCGTAGGGAGATATCGGCCTGCTCAGCAAGATCAGCCTGCCTGATCCCCATACGCAGACGCGCCTCCTTCACCAGCATACCTATACGATAGAGCAATGATGCGCTCTGAACCGGGAAATAGCCTTTCATAAGATGATACCAAATGAATCCTTATGGCAATTAATGTAGCATTTAATGAAATACTATGATCAAAATCTAAAAAATTAAGAATCACGAAAACACACCTTAATCAGCATAAGGTGTCATAAAATGAGATTCTATTTTTAGATAGCACAGGGAGAGCCCCTTACTCAGGCTCGCCAAGCCAGCACTTTCGCTCGTACAAATGCCCTGTGGAGCGAGTTCCGGGCGGCGTTCCGACGAAGAACGATAGTGCGGTGGACCCGCCAACACCCACCGCCGGTCTGGACCTCAAACGGACGTCACCTGCCTACACCGGCGCCCCGTGTAACATCCCTTGCGTCAAATCATCAATCACCGCCTTGCCCATCTCGCCTAGGTAATGCGATGCCCAGGCGTAACGTTCGCCGTCGCTTTCCAGAGCAGCATCGAGGGAAAGTGCTTTGGCGCAATAGAGCAGGAGGGACGCGTGCTCCATGGCTTCCAGAATGGGAACGCCTGGGTTCACACGGAATAGTTCACGACCTTGGGAGCCGCACTGGGAAAAAGTGATGACACCAAGGGTTTTGCTTGTGGGTGGATTGGTCATTGGACACCTCCGGCGTGGACCCGGGTGCCGAGGGTTAGAACATGCAAAGTCGACCCATCAAAAACGTTCATACGCAGGACTCCTAATGTGAGGGAGCTACCACGTTCGTTTCCAGGCGAATGGGTGGCAGCTGTACGCAGGCTGGAAACCGGGACAATAGGAAAACCCGGCAGACCCAAGGGCCTCCCGCGCACAGCCGCCATAACACGCAGAGACTGGCACAAAAAAGCACCAGCAGTCGTGATGAATGGTGGCGCCTATGCGCCCATTGTTCCACAGGTTTCCAGGCCCGGCCGCTGAATTGGCAGCAACAGGAAAAAGGTAGCGCGCACAGTGGGGAGCTGCAATGTGAGTGGTGGAGGTATGTAAGTCGAAAAATTTCAGTCGGCGTAGAAGATCGTTCACAGCCCCAAGCTAGACCCTAATCTACCCGAAGTGCATTACGATCATTCAGGGATGACGTCTTGGGCTGCGGCAAAAATAAATCCGTCACCATTTCCACACGTCACCATTTCCACAGTCACCATTTCCGCAATGAGGTCGCCCAGCGGGCGAAGATATCCAAGCTAAGCATCTATCGGCACTTCGAGAACAAGGAGGCGCTGTTCAGCGCGGCCATCGCGGCCCACTGCCAGCAGTTTGCACCACAGGCCCTCTTTGAAGGCTTCGGCGATTAGGAGCTTAATTGCCCCGGCCAGCCTGGCCAGCGCCCCTGCTGGCCAAGCTGGCGGCGGCGCGATCGCATCGGCATTCAAAGGGGATGCATTTCCGATACAGTAGCCAAGAGTGCTCTTGCTTCCTGCAAGTGCTTGCGGAACCGGATGGCATAGTCCTCTACAACTGCCGCCTGAATGCTGAAACGGCTGGCCAGCGCACGACGCCAATCAGCCACTCGACTCAGTCCATCAAACAACTGATGATTGGGCTCGAATCCAAGTATGTCGAAGTAGCGAAAAACTGGAGCCACGGCGATGTCGACCATGCTGAGCCTCTCGCCGGAGAAATAAGGGCCGTCCGATATTTCACTGTCGAATCGTTCCAGCTTTCCTCTCAACGCTGCAAATTTGCCAAGGGCTGTCTGCTGGTCAGTGGCGTTCAAAAATCCCCATGCATCCGCCAGTGTGGCAGAGGCGAATTCGATCCATGCACGGTGTTGTGCTCGGATCAACGCATTCATTGGATGTAACGCAGGTTCCGGGTACACCTCCTCCAGGTATTCGCAAATGGCGACACTCTCGAATAGAACGGACTCGCCTTCATTGCCGTCTGGAACCTTGAGCAGCGGAACCTTACCGCTTGGCGACATCGCCAGAAACCAGTCTGGCCTGTCGCGAAGATCGACATCGATACGCTGAAAGGTAATACCTTTTTCGAGTAACACGATGGCCACTCGCTGAACGAATGGGCATAACAGATCGCTGACGAGTGTGAACTGTGACTGTGGCATTGGAATAGACCCACTGAAGAATCAAAGCCCGCTGCCACGAGTGGGAGCGGGCCGTATAGAAGCTACGTCCGTGACTTCAAGAAAGCCTGAGTGGCAATCAGTTTCCGTAAAAGCGCAGGAGACGCTCCTTCGCGTATCGTTGGCAGCTAAAGCGAGCGGCCACCGTCGACGATGAGTTCCGAGCCAACCGTCCATCGTGACTCGTCTGACGCCAGGTACAGCACGGCCTTGGCCACTTCCTCGGGCGTACCAAACCGGCCGAACGGAATGGTCGCTGCGATATCCCGGTTGAGCTGTTCGCGATAGGCATCGGGAATACCGAGCTTGTCGTAAAGCGGCGTATCAATCGGACCAGGGCTGACCGCATTGACGCGAATACCACGCGGGAGCAGTTCGCTAGAAAGCGTCTTCGACATGTTCAGGAACGCGGCCTTGGTCGCGCCATAAACTGATGAACGCGCGGCGCCGAGGTGTGCACTAACAGAGGTATTGAGAACCACCGACGCAGGGTTCGCGAAGACTGGTAGCAATGCCTGGATCAGAAAGTACGGCCCCTTAACGTTGATGTCGAAGGAGCGATCGAACATTTCCTCCGTCCACTCTTCGATCGGCAGCCAAACGGATACGCCTGCATTGAGAAAGGCAACATCGAGTTGGCCATAGTGAGCCTGAACGGCCTGCGCCAGTTCCTTCTGCGCATCGATGCTGGCTGAGTCAGCACGCAGTACCAATACTTCGCTTCCCAGTTCCGCCCGGGCCTTTGCGATGGACTCCGGATTGACTCCGGTAACGATCACGCGCGCGCCTTCGGCGAGGAACTGCTTAGCCGTTTCCAGGCCAATGCCGCTGGTGCCGCCGGTGATGAGAGTGCGTTTGCCTTGCAATCGGGACATGTAAGTTTCCTTTTCGGTTTTTCACGGTCAGTCGATGTACTGACCTGCCAGAGGGAAACTATGTATTCATACCTGCGCGTTGATAAGATGGCCTATTCGAATACATTTCATGCTGGTATTGCATGAATGAGAGGCCTAGATGGATCGACTACTGCTGATGACCTGCTTTGTTCGCGCTGTTGAGACAGGAAGCTTCTCGGCTGCGGGGCGTGACCTGGGGCTGGGGCAGCCTAACGTCAGCCGCTATGTGGCGGCGCTGGAAGATCATTTGCAAACCAGGCTGCTTCACCGATCCACACGAAAGCTTGCCCTCACCCCCGAGGGAGCACGCTATTACGCAGATGCCCGGCGCATTCTCGATGCCGTGGAAGAATCGGAGTCGTCCTTCAGGGAGAACGTCGCCCCGTCCGGATTGTTGCGAGTCGCCTGCCCGACCGCGCTAGCCCATGCATTCGTGGTGCCGCATGTATCCACATTTCTGGAGCGCTATCCAGAGTTGACGCTCGACCTGCAGATCAATGATCGCTATGTGAATCTGGTCGACGAAGGGGCTGAACTGGCGATCCGCATCGGACATCTGGAAGACAGCGCAATGCGTGCCCGGCCGCTAGGCTGGTTCGAGCGTGTATGCGTTGCCAGCAAGGGATACCTGGCCAAACGCGGAATCCCCTCGACGCCCAATGATCTGAGAACGCACGATTGCCTGATCTACACCCTGCTGTCGACAGGCACCACATGGCGCTTTCGGGATATCGATGTTCCCGTTTCTGGCAGGCTTCGGGTCAACTCGCCTGAGGCCATACGAAAGTGTGTAAACGAGGGGCTGGGGATCGCACAGGGGCCCGAATGGCTTTACGAGGAAGGGCTGAAAAATGGCAATCTGCGGGTGTTGCTTAGGGACTACGCAGCTCCGGCTGTCCCCGTGCAAGTCATTTACGTTGCCGACCGGCTTCTCCCCAAAAGGGCCATTGTATTCATGGATTTCATCGCCGAGGTGTTCGCAAAAAACTCTGCATTTAACGATCAACCCAGACCATCATAATTGCAGTAGTCAGCTTGGTGTGCTCATGACGCCCGACTAATCATGAAAATTCGCCAGGTGCCGGTTCGGCAGATGGGGATCTGATGTATAAGTGGGAAGGCTTATGACCATTTATCCGCTATTAGCTGTTTTTAGTATATTTTTCATGCTCTTTGGTATTGGCTTGTCAACCTATGTCGTCAATACAAAATTGGATCTGGTCGAGCCCTACTTCAATAACAATGCAATGATAATCGGTGATCGCCGGTGGTGGGGCGGAAGCTCGTTCAAAGATCGCTCGATGAGACAAGGGGTGATCAGCATGATGATCATATTCCCCAAGATGTTTATCTGGCGTGGGCTCTTGACCCAACAAGAGGTCGATGCCATTCCGCCGAAACTCAAGCGATGGATCAAAGCCCCATTGTATTTTGAGATCCCTTTTTTTCTTGCCGCTATCGCATTCTGTATAGGGGAACAATTCCAGCGAGCGTTAAACCATGCAAAGCGTGTATATACTCGCTACCCAACTACACCGACGCTCAACCCGAGTCACTCTATAATCACTCTATAATCACTCTATAATCACTCTATAATTCACCATAATCTGCCCCCCTTCTAAACCGGGTACTATAATAGGTCTATAATTGCTCTATAATTCTCTATAAACCGGTCCTGAGCAGGAGCGTGCCAATGTCCGAACTTGATTTCTTGAGAACCAAGACCTGAAGCAAGCACCCATTGTGTGACCGCATTAATCAAGATATGTCAGTGCAAGGCAATCTCTTGGTGCTTCTGGAAACCTTCGGTCACACCCAAATATTGCGAGCGGAAAAAGGTCTCAGTAAAATGAGTTTCCACGTCGATGGTCTCTGTGAGATATGCAAGCTGGCTTGATGCCAGACTTGCGGAAAAAACCGCCCTACTAAGGCGGTTTTTTTACCTCCACTTTCTGGAAAAAGAGGCACCCCGCCCCCTCGTGGACAACACCTCGGTCAGCACTCATCTAGACTCAACAGGCGGTCGCAAAAAGAACCGCGTACGTCGCTTTGGTGCAGGCGAATCATAGGCCGCGTGGCAAGCTGCCTTTTATGCCCTGAAGAGGTGCGGCAAAGACCGCATCGGGCCCAACAAGATGCCCGCCCAGGGTGCCTGGCCAACGGCCTGAAATGCCACGATACCGTGACGTGGCGTGAGTGCCGCAGCCGACACTTTCGGACAACCGACAACCGCCTGGTTTGTCCGTGACCGTGAGGAATGCCGTATGCCTGATGAGATGTTGCACCTGCCTATGGTCAACAACGTGCTGGAGCGCCACAAGGGCTCCCCCGGCGCACTGTTGCCCATCCTCCATGAGATTCAGACGGGCATCGGCTACATCCCCGATGCCGCCGTCCCCGAGATTGCCCACGCCCTCAACCTGAGTCAGGCCGAGGTACGCGGGGTGATCAGCTTCTACCACGACTTCCGCACCGCGCCCCCGGCGCGGCATATCCTGCGTCTTTGCCGTGCCGAGTCCTGCCAGAGCCGCGGCGCCGAGCAGCTCGCCGCGCAGTTGCGCGAACGCCTGCAACTGGACGACCACGGCAGCAGTGCCGACGGCAACATCAGCCTGCGCCCAGTCTATTGCCTCGGCGCCTGCGCCTGCTCGCCGGCCCTCGAACTGGACGGCCAGGTGCATGCGCGGCTCAGCGCCGAGCGCCTGGATGCCCTGCTCGATACCTGCCTGGAGGACGCATGATGCCGATCCTCTATCTCCCCGCCGATTCCCTTGCCCGTGCCGTGGGTGCCGATGAGGTCGCCGTGGCCCTGGCCACCCAGGCCCGCGAACGCAATCTGCCGCTGGACCTGCAACGCACCAGCTCCCGCGGCCTGTACTGGCTGGAGCCGCTGCTGGAAATCGACAGCGCGCAAGGCCGAATCGGCTTCGGCCCGCTGACGGTTGCCGATGTGCCGTCCCTGCTCGATGCGCTGCAAGGCGATCCATCCGCCCATCCCCTGGCCCTGGGCCCGGTGGAACAGTTGCCTTATCTGAAGACACAACAACGCCTGCTGTTCGCCCGTGCCGGGATTACCCGGCCGCTATCTCTCGAGGACTACCAGGCCCACGGAGGCTTCGAGGGCCTGACCCAGGCCATCGCCCTGGGCGGCGAGCAGACCACTACCGCCGTGTTCGACTCAGGCCTGCGTGGCCGTGGCGGCGCAGCCTTCCCCGCCGGGATCAAATGGCGCACGGTGCGCAGCGCCCAGGCGGCGCAGAAATACATTGTCTGCAACGCCGACGAAGGCGACTCTGGCACCTTCGCCGACCGCATGTTGATGGAAGGCGACCCCTTTTTGCTGATCGAAGGCATGGCCATCGCCGGTATCAGCGTCGGCGCCAGCTACGGCTACATCTATGTGCGCTCGGAATATCCACAGGCCGTGGCCACACTGCGCGACGCACTGGATATCGCCCGCGCCGCTGGTTACCTCGGATCTAATGTCAGCGGCAGCAGCCTGGCCTTTGATATGGAAGTGCGCGTCGGTGCCGGCGCCTATATCTGCGGTGAAGAAACCGCGCTGCTGGACTCCCTCGAAGGCAAGCGCGGGATCGTCCGCGCCAAGCCGCCGATTCCCGCCCTGAAGGGCCTGTTCGGCCTGCCGACCCTGGTGCACAACGTGCTGACCCTGGCCTCGGTGCCGCTGATTCTGGCCAAGGGCGCGCAGTTCTATCGCGACTACGGCATGGGCCGCTCCCTGGGCACCATGCCCTTCCAACTGGCCGGCAATATCCGTCACGGCGGCCTGGTGGAACGGGCATTTGGCCTGACCCTGCGGGAACTGGTGGAAGACTACGGCGGCGGCACTGCCAGTGGCAGGCCATTGAAGGCCGCCCAAGTCGGTGGTCCCCTCGGCGCTTGGGTGCCACCCAGCCAATTCGACACACCCCTGGATTACGAAGCCTTCGCCGCCATCGGCGCCATGCTCGGTCACGGTGGCGTGGTAGTGGCTGATGACAGCCTGGACATGGCCCGCATGGCGCGCTTCGCCCTGCAGTTCTGCGCCGAGGAATCCTGCGGTAAATGCACCCCTTGCCGCATCGGCTCGACCCGTGGCGTGGAAGTCATTGACCGCCTGCTCGCCGCACCGGACCAGAACGGTCGTGATACCCAGGCGCTCATCCTCAAGGACCTGTGCGACACCCTGCAATACGGTTCGCTCTGCGCACTGGGCGGCATGACTTCCTATCCGGTAGCCAGCGCCCTCAAGTACTTCCCCGCCGACTTCGGTCTGCAATCCTCGGAGGCCGAGCAATGATCACTCTCTTCGACCCGAATACCGATATCGACCTCGGCACCCCGGCCCGCGACAGCCAGGTGCAGGTCACCCTGAATATCGACGGCCGCAGCATCAGCGTGCCCGAAGGCACCTCGGTGATGCGTGCCGCCGCGCTGCTGGGCACCACCATTCCCAAGCTGTGTGCCACCGACAGCCTGGAAGCCTTCGGCTCCTGCCGCATGTGCCTGGTGGAGATCGACGGCATGCGCGGCTACCCGGCGTCCTGCACCACGCCGGTCAGCGAAGGCATGAGCGTGCACACCCAGACGCCGAAGCTCGCCACCCTGCGCCGCAACGTCATGGAGCTGTATATCTCCGATCACCCGCTGGACTGCCTGACCTGCTCGGCCAACGGCAACTGCGAACTGCAGACCGTCGCCGGCCAGGTCGGCCTGCGGGAAGTGCGCTACGGCTATGAAGGTGAAAACCACCTGGCCGACCAGAAAGACACCTCCAATCCCTACTTCGACTACGACCCGAGCAAGTGCATCGTCTGCAACCGCTGCGTGCGCGCCTGCGAAGAAACCCAGGGCACCTTTGCCCTGACCATTACCGGACGCGGGTTCGAATCCCGGGTCTCAGCCGCCGGTGGCGATAATTTCCTCGACTCGGAATGCGTGTCCTGCGGCGCCTGTGTGCAGGCCTGCCCCACCGCGACCCTGATGGAAAAAAGCGTGGTCGAACTGGGCCAGCCCGAACGCGCCGTGATCACCACCTGTGCCTATTGCGGCGTGGGTTGCTCGTTCCGCGCCGAGATGAAAGGCGACAAGCTGGTGCGTATGGTTCCCGACAAGAACGGCCACGCCAACCACGGCCACTCCTGCGTCAAGGGACGTTTTGCCTGGGGCTACGCCAGCCACCCGGATCGCATCACCAAGCCGATGATCCGCAAGCACATCAACGATCCCTGGCAGGAAGTCAGCTGGGATGAAGCAGTAACTTATGCCGCCAGCGAATTCCGCCGGCTGCAGCAGAAATACGGCCGCGACTCCATCGGCGGCATCACCTCCAGCCGCTGCACCAACGAAGAAACCTACCTGGTGCAAAAACTGGTGCGCGCCGCCTTCGGCAACAACAACGTCGACACCTGTGCGCGGGTCTGCCACTCGCCGACCGGCTATGGCCTGAAACAAACCCTGGGCGAATCCGCCGGGACCCAGAGTTTCGACTCGGTGATGCAGGCCGATGTGATCCTGGTGATGGGCGCCAACCCCAGCGATGCCCACCCGGTGTTTGCCTCCCAACTTAAACGCCGCTTGCGTGAAGGCGCGCGGCTGATCGTTATCGACCCACGGCGCATCGACCTGGTGGACGCCGTGCATGGTCGCGCCGACCTGCACCTGGCCCTGCGCCCGGGCACCAACGTTGCCATGCTCAATGCCCTGGCCCACGTCATCGTCACCGAAGGGCTGCTCGACCAGGCCTTTATCGACGCCCGCTGCGAGGGCAACGATTTCGCCCGCTGGAGCGAATTCGTCAGCCGCGCGGAAAACTCGCCGGAAGTCCTTGGCCCGATCTGCGGCGTCGCCGCTGCCGATATCCGTGCCGCCGCCCGCCTGTATGCCGGCGGCAACAACGCGGCGATCTACTACGGCCTGGGCGTCACCGAGCACAGCCAGGGCAGCACCGCGGTCATGGGCATCGCCAACCTGGCCATGGCCACCGGCAATATCGGTCGCGAAGGCGTGGGCGTGAACCCGCTGCGGGGTCAGAACAACGTGCAGGGCTCCTGCGACATGGGCTCCTTTCCCCACGAGCTGCCCGGTTACCGGCATATCTCCAACGAGGTGGTGCGGGCGCAGTTCGAACAGGCCTGGAACGTCAGCCTGCAACCCGACCCGGGCCTGCGTATTCCCAATATGTTCGAGGCGGCCCTGGGCGGCAGCTTCAAGGGCCTGTACTGCCAGGGCGAAGACATCGCCCAGAGCGATCCCAATACCCAGCACGTCACCGCGGCCCTGTCGGCCATGGAATGCATCGTGGTGCAGGATATTTTCCTCAACGAAACCGCCAAGTTCGCCCACGTGTTCCTGCCGGGCAGTTCGTTCCTGGAAAAAGACGGCACCTTCACCAACGCCGAGCGGCGTATCTCGCGGGTACGCAAGGTCATGGAACCGCTGGGCGGCAAGGCCGACTGGGAAGGCACGGTGGCCCTGGCCAACGCCCTGGGTTACCCCATGCACTATAAGCACCCTTCGGAAATCATGGATGAAATCGCCAGCCTGACGCCGACCTTCACCAACGTCAGCTACGCCGCGCTGGATAGCCACGGCAGCCTGCAATGGCCGTGCAACGCCGAGGCACCGGACGGCACGCCGACCATGCACATCGAGGAATTCGTGCGCGGCAAGGGGCGTTTCATGCTTACCGGCTACATCCCTACCGAGGAAAAGGTCAACAATCGCTATCCCCTCCTGCTGACCACCGGGCGCATCCTCAGCCAGTACAACGTCGGCGCCCAGACCCGGCGCACCGAGAACGTCGCCTGGCACGACGAAGACCGTCTGGAAATCCACCCGAGCGATGCCGAGAGCCGTGGCATCAACGAAGGCGACTGGGTCGGCATCGGCAGCCGCGCCGGACAGACCGTACTGCGCGCGCGGGTCACCGAACGGGTCGCCCCGGGCGTGGTGTACACCACCTTCCACTTCCCTGAATCGGGGGCCAACGTCATCACCACCGACAACTCCGACTGGGCCACCAACTGTCCGGAGTACAAGGTCACCGCCGTAGAAGTCAGCCGTGTCTACCACCCTTCCGAGTGGCAGAAACGCTATCAGGCATTCAGCGACGAACAACAACGCCTGCTTGATGAGCGCCGCCATGAACGCAGCGCCGGAGCCAAAGCCGAGGTGCGCCGATGAGTACTGAAAACCTGATCAAGATGGCCAACCAGATCGCCCAGTACTTCGCCAACGAACCAGACCAGCAACAGGCCGTGCTCGGCGTGCGTAATCATCTGCAGATGTTCTGGACACCGGGCATGCGCAAGGAGTTGCTGGCCTGGCAGACGGAGCATCAGGGCGCTGACTTGCACCCGCTGGCGCAGGCGGCGGTCAGTGGCGCGGGGTGGGAGGCTTAGGTCCACACAATCGCTTGGGGTTGCCCCCCTGGTCGGTGACGACAGACCAAGGGGGCATTTCAACGCCTTTCAAATCTTGAAATACACCTCCAAAGCCCCCTCCATCACTACGGAGTAAGCTGGTTTCCAATACAGCCGAAACGCCCACCAAATTGCCAAATAAAAACCTAATAGGTTAGTATCTAATCTCATGGAAAAACGCATCCCGCATTGCAAGCTATCCATCGTCAAAGCCTTGGTCGAAGCGGGACAAGTACGCACCACCCACACCGCACGAGCGGGCGCGAATGAGTTGGGGCTAGAGCTGTCAGATATGCTGGCGGTCGTGACGGCGCTGAGAGCAACGGACTTCTACAAGAGCATGACGACCCATGCCGATCACATGATCTGGCAAGACGTGTACCGCCCCAGCACGCAGGTGGGCGACGTGTATTTAAAGCTGACGGTTATCGATGACGTGCTGATCGTATCCTTCAAGGAGTTATGAACATGAAATGTCCAGTTTGCGGCGCGGCGGAGCTGATCCACGATACACGTGACCTGCCCCATACCTACAAGGGCGAAACCACCACGATCACTGCGGTGACAGGCGACTTCTGTCCGGCGTGCGCCGAATCGATCCTGGATATGACCGAATCAGATCGCGTCATGCGTGAAATGCGTGCTTTCTCGAAACAGGTCAACGCAGCCATTGTCGATCCTGGATTTATTGCCAGCGTACGCAAGAAACTCTCTCTTGATCAACGAGAGGCGGCTGAGATCTTTGGCGGGGGAATCAATGCTTTCTCTCGATATGAGAATGGTAAAACCAGACCCTCGTTGGCGTTGGTGAAACTGCTCAAGGTGCTGGACCGTCATCCTGAACTGCTGAATGAAGTCAGAATGGCCTGAGGTCCTGGGGCTCGCACTCCAGCTATACACCTTGTGTTCGTTTGAAAAAAGACCTTGAGTTTCAAGGTCTTTTTTTCGACGGCTGGAAAACAAAAAATACTGTATTGCTATAAATTCCGAGTTTGCTCGCGATGAACGATGACGTACGAAACCTACCAATACTCCCCCTGATTGCTCAACCCGGCATCACGACTCAAGACTCCCCGCCAGAAACTGCTGCAACCGCTCGCTGCGAGGCTTTTCAAAGACACTGTTCGGGTCTCCCTGCTCCTCTATCCTGCCCTGATGCAAAAAAACCACATGGTTCGACACCTGCCTGGCAAATGCCATTTCATGGGTGACTACCACCATCGTCCGGCCTTCCTCCGCCAATTGCTGCATGACCTTGAGCACCTCGCCCACCAATTCAGGGTCCAGGGCCGAAGTCGGTTCGTCGAACAGCATCACCTGGGGCTCCATGGCCAGCGCACGGGCAATGGCGACACGCTGTTGTTGGCCACCGGACAGGTGGGCCGGATACTGACCCTCGACCTTTTCCTCCAGGCCGACCTTCGCCAGGTAATGACGCGCCCGCTCCAGGGCCTCCTTGCGAGCGAGACCCAGCACACTCATCGGGCACTCGATGAGATTCTCCAGCACCGTCATATGGCTCCACAGATTGAAGTGCTGAAACACCATCGACAACTGGCTGCGCATCCGCTGCAACTGCCGGGGATTGGCCGCACACAAGTCGCCCCCCGAGTTCTTGCGTGTGAGCAGTTCCTCGGCATTGACAGTGATGCGCCCCGCCGACGGCTGTTCGAGCAGGTTGATACAGCGCAGGAAAGTACTTTTTCCAGAACCCGAGGAGCCAATGATGCAGATCACATCACCCGTTTTGGCCTTGAGCGAGACCCCCTTGAGAACTTCATGGCTGCCATAGTTTTTATGCACATCTTCAATGATCAATTTATACATTCGAGCCAATCCGCTTGGAGTCAGTGCGTCCGGGGTTTGAGGTAGGCCAGCCAATGCAGCTCGCCACGTCGAAAC
This sequence comes from Pseudomonas sp. MWU12-2037, assembly GCF_023242345.1. Classification (NCBI taxonomy): domain Bacteria; kingdom Pseudomonadati; phylum Pseudomonadota; class Gammaproteobacteria; order Pseudomonadales; family Pseudomonadaceae; genus Pseudomonas; species Pseudomonas sp. MWU12-2037. Next base: position 219,167 of record NZ_JALLIZ010000007.1, read on the forward strand.
AGCCAGATCAGGAAAAATGCGCTACCGGCATACAGCACCCCGGCAATGCCAAAGGCCGTGAAGGACGCGTAGGTCGCCGAATTCACATCCCGGGCAATCTTCAACAAATCGGGCACCGTGGCGGTGAACGCCACCGAGGTGGAATGCAGCATCAGAATCACTTCATTGCTGAACAGCGGCAGGGCCTGGCGCAACGCCGAGGGCAGGACGATTCGCCGATACAGCGTGAAGCGATTCATCCCGAAGGCGCGCGCGGCCTCGACTTCACCGTGGGGAACGGCCCTGATGGCACCGGCGAAGATTTCGGTCATGTAGGCACAGGTATTGAGCCCGAACGCCAACACCGTGCAGTTGAAGCCGTCACGGAAAAACGCGTTGAGCAAATCCTGGGACCTGATCACCTGCAAGCTGTACACCCCGGTGTAGAAGAACAGCAGCTGGATATACAACGGCGTGCCGCGAAACACGTAGGTGTAACCCCAGACCGGCAGGCGCAGCAGCGGATTGCGGCTGACCCGGGCAAGCGATAACGGCAGCGCCAACAAGAAGCCAATCAGCACTGCCAGAATGAGCAACCACAAGGTCACCGCCAACCCGGAAAAATACGGCCCGTCGCGCCACAGGTAAGCCTGCCAGTAGTCGCCGAGAATGCCGGTCATAGGGCTGCCGTCCTGACACCCACCGAGTAGCTGCGCTCAAGCCACATCAATACCCCGTTGGACACGGTGGTAATGGCGAGGTAGATCAGACCGCCGACCAGGGTGAAGTAGAAGAACTGTAGTGAGCCCTTGCCCGCATCCTGCGTGGCCTTGACCACATCCGTCAGGCCGATGATCGAGACCAGCGCCGTGGACTTGATCAACACTTGCCAGTTGTTGCCGATTCCCGGCAGCGCGTGACGCAGCATTTGCGGGAACAGCACCTTGCGAAAGGTGCTCCAGCGGCTCATGCCATAAGCCCGTGCAGCTTCGAGCTGACCAGCCGGAACGGCCTGGAAGGCACTGCGAAACGTCTCGGTAAAGTAGGCCCCGTAAATGAACGCCAAGGTGACGACACCGGCCAGGAATGGGTCGATATCGACCTGGTTGACGCCCAGCCAATCGGTCATCCGGTTGAGCAACATCTGCAGGCTGAAGAACAGCAACAGCATGATCACCAGATCCGGCATGCTGCGAATCACCGTTGTATAACCGGTGGCCAGTGCTCGCAGTAAACGATTGGAGGATAACTTCGAACTGGCGCCGAGCAGCCCTGCCAGAACGGCGATCGAGAGCGACCAGAGCGCCAGTTTGAGGGTGACCAGGGTACCCAGCAAAATCTGCGGGCCAAAGCCTTCCAGGAGCATTTCACTCTCCTTGTTTTTATTAGGGTGAGGTGAAGGGGATGCTGTAACGGAGCGGTGCGCACGACCGCTCCATTCAAGGTAGCGAGGGGCTTATTTCGCGCCGTAGACGTCGAAATCGAAGTACTTTTTATTGATCCGCGCGTAAGTGCCATTGGCCAGAATCGTCGCCAGGGCCTTGTTCAGATCTTCGCGCAACTCGACATCGTTCTTGCGCAAGCCGATGCCATCGCCGACACCGAAAAAGGTCGGATCATCCAGGGTCTCCCCGGCAAACTCATAGTCCTTGCCCGCCGCGGTACCGAGAAAGCCGTAACTGGCTTGAATGGCGCCTTGTAGCGAGGCATCGAGTCGGCCCACCACCAGGTCGGCGTAGACCTGGTCCTGATTCTGATACGACAGAACGTCCACGCCCTTCGTCCCCCAGACGGCTTTGGCAAAGGCCTCCTGGGTCGAGCCCTGCTCCACGCCGATGCGCCTGCCCTTGAGTGACTCGAGGGTCGGCAGCAGCCCCGACCCGCGCTTGACCACCAACCGTGCCGGCGCATTGGAGACCTTGTCGGTAAAGGCGATCTGCTCCTGGCGCTTGGGCGTCACGGTCATCGACGACGCCACCGCGTCGAACTTGCGCGCCAGCAGCGCCGGGATCATCCCGTCCCAGCTGCTTTCCACCCAGACACAGTGGGCTTTCAGCTCGGCGCAGAGTGCTTCGGCGATATCGACGCCAAAGCCGGTCAGGGAACCGTCCTTGTTCTTGTATTCCAACGGTGGGTACGTGGGGTCGACACCCAACTTCAAGGTTTTGCCGGACCAGTCGGCCGCGCCGGCCAGGCTGGAGGCCGTCAGGAAAACCAGGGATACAGCCGCAATCATCTTGTTCATTGTTATTTTCCTCTTCAGACCAGAGACGATGTTTCGTACAGACTGACGCGCGAAAAGACGGCGTCTCAACTCAGGAAACGCTCGACCAACTTGACCCAGTAGCTCGCCCCGATCGGCAGGCAGGCGTCATTGAAGTCGTAGCCGGGGTTGTGCAACTGACAGCCGCGCTCGCCCTCACCGTTGCCAATCACCAGATAACTGCCGGGGCACTTTTCCAGGATGAAGGCGAAGTCCTCACTTGCGGTGAAGGGCCGCAGGTCGTCGATCAGTTGCTCCTCACCCAACCAGTCCAGGGCAACCTCGCGGGCGAACGCGGTTTGCTCGGGATGGTTGATCAATACCGGATGACAATGCTGGTAGTCGATCTCGGCACGAGCACCGAAACTGGCGGCCTGGCCCTGGACCAGCTCGGTAATCCTGACTTCAAGCAAGTGGCGGATCTCAGGCGTCAGCGCCCGCACGCTCAGGCTCATCCGGGCGCTGGACGGGATGACATTCGACGCACTACCGGCATGCAGGGAGCCCACCGTGATAATCGCCATTTCCTGTGGATTGACGTTACGCGAGACGATGCTTTGTAGCGCCATCACAATGGACGAGCTGACCACCACCGGATCGACCGCCTTGTGCGGCACGGCGCCATGGCCGCCACTGCCGATAATGGTGATCGTCACCGTGTCGGCCGACGCCATGAACGGTCCGCTATAGAAGCCCAGGTGCCCGACGGGATAACCCGGCACGTTATGCATGGCAAAGATCGCGTCACACGGAAAACGTTCGAGCAGGCCCTCCTCCAGCATTTTCCGCGCACCGCCCAGCCCTTCTTCGGCGGGTTGGAAAATCACTTGCAGGGTGCCGTTGAACGCCCGAGTGTGGGCCAAGTGCCTGGCGGCGGCCAACAAGGTTGCCGTATGACCGTCGTGGCCACAGGCATGCATGACACCGTCGATCCGGCTGGCATAGGGCAGGCCGCTGGTTTCCTGAATCGGCAGTGCATCCATGTCGGCACGCAAACCGATGGAGCGGCCTTCGCCGTTTTTCAGGGTACCGACGACACCGGTCTTGCCAACGCCCGTGCTGACTTGAAAGCCCAACTGGGTCAAACATTGGGCAACACGCTCGCTGGTGGCGAACTCTTCAAAACCCAGCTCGGGATGCGCGTGAATGCCGTGACGCAACGCGATCATTTCATCCTGTATCGCTGCAATACCAGGCAGGACATGGCCGGCATCCATTGTTGTACCCCTTCGACAAGATCTGAGCGGTTGATGGGGTGGATCTTAGGGAAGGGACTCTGGGCTGGGGAGACTCAGTTTGGTTATGATGACAACCATGAGTTGTCACCAGGGTGAGCGGATGAAGCTGCATCAATTACAGGCGCTGATTGCCAGTGCTGAAACCGGCAGTATCCGGGCGGCGGCGCGTTCGCTGGAGATTTCCCAGGCTGCGGTGACCAAAGCGCTACGCGAGCTTGAAACCAGCCAGCAGCTACCGCTGTTCACTCGAACACCCAGCGGCCTGAGCTTCACCGAATACGGCAAGGTTTTGCTGACTCACGCCCGATTGGTGATCAAACAGTTGGAACACGCGCAAACCGAACTCGATCACTTGCGTGGCAAGGCTCAGGGGCGACTGTGTGTCGGGGTCACGCCCTGGATTGCGCTGACGTTCTTGCCCGAAGTGGTGGTGGCCTTTCGTGAGCAAATGCCGGAGATCCGCCTGGAGTTGTTTGAAAGCCTGATGGCGGTGGCCCAACCGCTGTTGCGTGATGGCAGCATGGATTTTGCGATTGGCCAACTGCACCCGACGCAATCGGCCCAGGAGTTTGCCAGCGAAATTTTGCTGGATTACCAGACGTCGGTGCTGGTCCGTCAGGGGCATGCTCGACAGGATGCACGATCGATTCATGAACTGCTGGAACAGGACTGGACGCTGAACTATGCGCCGGACGGGCACGATGGGCTGATGCAGGAGTTGTTCTGGCAGCATGGCGCGCAGATCGATGAAAAACGCATCGTCCGTGCTCATTCGCTGGCCATTTTGCAGATGATGGTCGAACGGGCTGATATGTGCACCTGGGGGCCATCGATTGTGAGTATGGCGCCGCCCTTTCTTGGTCGATTGGTTTCCCTGGGGCTGAAGGAACAGTTCGAACCGAGGCAGTTGAGCATCGTGACACGGCGCAATGGCGCGCTGAGCAAACCGGCACAGTGCTTCACGGATTGCCTGTTGCAGGTCATCCGGCGTCATGCTCGCTCGGCGAAAAAGGAAGATCGGCAGCTTTTTGAAACCTTACTACTGAGACTGTGAGCCCCACTCGTATTACTGTCTAAGGCAGAGAGATCGTTCGTCAGGCGATTTAGCCAGCGATTGAAATGTACACCTCTATAGGTATACATTCACATCATCTGTATACGATGTATACATTAGTTGATGAGGACTTAACCATGGCTTCCCCTGTGCTGTCATTTCGTGTCGACGAGGTATTGGTCGAACAGCTCGATCAGTTGTCAGCGGCAACAGACCGTGATCGCCAGTACCATCTCAAACGCGCGTTGGCCCGTTACGTTGAGTCCGAGTCATGGCACATCAACGCAATTGCCGAGGGCATCGCCGACGCAGACGCAGGTAACCTGACCGATCTGAAAACCATCAAGGCCAAGTGGGTGAACCGTGCCAAACATCGCGTTGACGGACAAAGCGGACAGTGATTTAGAGGCGATTCACGAGTACTACCAATCACGCTTGGGTGCAGTCTCCGCCGATGACGTAGTCGCTCAGATTTTTGAGTCGCTGGAACAACTGGAAACCTTTACAGGATTGGGTAGACCGTCCCAACGACCGGACGTCAGAGAATTGATTCTGTCCAAATTCCCGTTCATAGCCCCTTACCGAGTGATTCGTGGGGAAGTCCAGATCCTGCGCATCCTTCACCAACGCACGGAACGCGCAGAAGACTGGTGATTTCGGCCATCGCAGAACACACCAGTGAGAACCGAGCGAGGAACGATAACGCGGTGAGTCTGCCAACACTCACCGCCAATCTGGACCTCAACCGGACGTCACCCGCCTACGTCGACGCCCCGCGCAACATCCCTTGTGTCAAATCATCGATCACCGCCTTGCCCATCTCGCCCAGGTAATGTGATGCCCAGGCGTAGCGTTCGCCGTCGGTTTCCAATGCTGCATCGAGGGAAAGTGCTTTGGCGCAATAGAGCAGAAGGGACGCGTGCTCCATGGCTTCCAGCATGGGAACGCCGGGGTTTACGCGGAACAGTTCACGGCCTTGGGAGCCGCATTGGGAAAAGGTGATGACGCCCAGGTTTTTGTTTGAGGGTGGGCTGCTCATTGGGCACCTCCGGCGAATGCGTGGGTACCGAGGGTTAGAACATACAACGTGGATCCGTCAAAAACGCTCATACGCTTGGCTCCTAATGTGAGAGAGCTACCACGTTCGTTTCCAGGCGAATGGGTGGCAGCTGACACTCTCAATGCCGGTTCGTGAAACAAGGATAAACCGCATGCTCTCTCCCGGACTGGACCAGATAGTGGCACTTCAGTAGCATCGCCGCCTTTCTTCCATATCCGTCAGCCAGGGATGACTAATGCCGGTTCTGTCACTGTTTCCATCACGCTTGTTAACCACCACAACCCTGCTGCTATCGGCGCTACTCGGAGGTTGCAGCGTCAACGGCACTTACCCGGACGCCACGGACCCAGACGCCGCCAAGCTGCGTTTCATCGCCAATACGCAAAACGCCACGCTCGATTACTTCGATGCCGAGCATTGCGACGGGCAAACCACCGGTATTCTCAACAACCTGCTTCTTGGCGATACCAAGCGACGTGCCGACATGAGTATCGCGCCGCCGGAAAACGCCAGGGGCTATCTGGAAATCAAACTCAAGCCCGAACACGAAACCCTTCTGCGGATCCATACCCAGAACGGTTATTCGGTTTGTGGCAACAGCATCAATCTCAAGCCTGAACGCAATGCCGAATACGAGCTGACCTTCGATTCCGGGAAGGGCCAGTGCAGCAGCCAGTTACAACGGGTCCGCAAGATCAATGGCAAGGAGCAGCGCAGTCCCGTCCTGGTCTTTGAAAAAGGCCTCCCGGCCTGTGTCGGGCGCAACGTGATGTTCCCGAAACCACCGGAACCATTGCCGGACACTCCCCATCGCCTGGAACTGATAGGCCGGATTATCGACAACAGCCTTATTCCAGCCATGAAACCCGACCCGGCTGAAATCGCCAAGAGCGCGGTCTCCGCGGAAAAAATCGACGGTTTGATCGCCGAGCGCAAGGCCAAGCTGGGTTTCACCCTGCCGGACGACTATTGGACCTTGTATCGCCAGAATCTCCAGGCCTTCGATGCAGAAGCTGCCCAGCGCAAAGAGCGGACCTTGCAGCTTTACAAGGACGAGTACCTTCTGCGCCTGCGTCGGTTGAAGGATGAGGACCTGGAACAACGGGCGCAGCCCGAAGACAAGTCAGCCAAATCGACCAACGTGGCCGCGCTGGAAGAATACAAGTCGATGACTCTCTACTATTTCGGCGCCAGCAAACGAGTCATGCTGGAAACCATCGACCATCATCTGGAGCGGATGGCGCAGATGGATGCGCATTACGGCGTCTGCGAGCGTTACGCCGATTGCTGGAGACGCTGAGACCCGAGGCCTCGCGGCAGGGCTCACGCACGCACTGCGGCGAGAAAAGCCCAGCATTCGTTATCATCACCTATGCTTTCAACGACCACTCCAGTGCACTGCCGTCACGTGATGAACACAGACAAGGACGCTCCATGCCCCGCCTCGCCTTCGGCCAGCTCTCCCTACTCACTCTCGTGTTCACCTGCGTGATCCCGCCGGCCCAAGCCGCCGACAAGGTCGAACGTCGCTGCGGCTGGTTCGAAAACCCGACCGCGGCGAACGCCACCCTCACCGACCGTGACGGCACCTGGGAAATCGCCACCCAGGGTGGCTACCAGGCCGAAGGCGACTGGCCACAGTTCAGCGATGCGCAATGGGTGCGTACCAACGGGCATTACGGCTACGGCTGTGGCTGCATGACCGCCAGCGCCGACCCCCAGACCCACCGCTTGAACCACCTCACCAATGCCGTCGCCCGCCCACTGGCGGCCTGCCGCAACGATGCGACCTTGCACGAGCCGGCCAATCCGCTGGCGCCACGACCACCCGATGTGCCGGCCTCGGCCAAAAACATGAAGCCCTACCAAGCCACCGGCTTCAGCTTCAACTACCCGAAGGGTTGGAAGGTCAGCAAGAACAAGGAGTGCCTGAACCTCAATCAGCCAAAGACTCAGACCAACGAGGAATACACCCTCAACCTGTGCGTCCAGCACGGCACGCTGCAACAGGCCGCCGACAGCATGATCTTTTCCCAGGAAGACGGCGTCTGGATGCGTAGCGCCGGCATGGACTCGCCCAGCCCCGTCGACATTATCGAAGGCCCCGGATGGAAAGGCATGCAGACGACCCAGACCTGTGGTGTTGGTGACCAAGAGACCGGCTTTCATGCCGCCGGAGGCACTTGCCTGATGGCCATCGTCTACAACGCCAAGACGCAGTTGCTGTTCGACACCGTGGGCTACTACCAGGACTTCGACACGATTGGCGCAATCATTCGGTCGGTCCGGTTTGACGAGAAGCAGTAGAAAGCACGCGCCCCATAAGTGATGTCCGGTGACCACAGCAGATCCGAGTGCGAATCACGCACCCGAAATCGGCAATGTTTTTAAACCACCGGGTGTTTGAATATGAGCGACCAGATACGGAGTTGAAGTTCCTTCGAGCCCGTGAAGATAAACCGGCCCCGAAAAGTTCATGGCAGCCAGAATCGCCCTGACTTTTTCTGGATCAGTATGGAAGACATCCAAAGCCACTAGAGAACAGCCTTTGTCTTGCAGCGTACTCGCGGGATGAGTCTTCTGTTCCCATTGAATCAGGGTAGGAGCTGCCCCTCCCAAAGGAAGGCTTCCGTCCGCGGGTATTGTTATCTGCCAGGACAATGTTCCTCTGCTCATGGGTTCGACATCTCCGACGATGTCGTGGCAATAAGCGCCGACAGCATGGATATCATCGGTTCGCGCAACCCATGTCGCCAGGCGTGCCGGTGAGTCAGGTGCAAGTTGGTCAAGACCGAACCAGCGAGGCCGACTGGGGCGCTCAGCAGATGGATCAACGGCAATCACTTCCAGATAGAGCTCGGGGCCAAGGCGAAGCAGCCGGTTGTGGGTGCCCATGCGTGGATGGGCACCTCCCGGTTGAAGGTCGACGCCCAGAATGCCAGTGACGAACGCGCAGCCGCTATCGAGGTTCGGCGCCACGATAGCCAGGTGATCGACAGTGCTTTTCACGCGATCAGCTCCTTCAAGAGATTTTTACGCCCCGGCTTCATTCAGCCTCACTCGCACTATCGCCCCGCCAAACTGAAGGACGCCCTTCCTCTTCGCGCTCAGTCACGTCACGGGACTCACGCAATTGCCTCTTCAGCGTGCGCAACGACGGCGCGTACAGAAAGCCGAACGACACACTGTTCTTGCGCCCCTTCACCGCGTGATGCAACAGGTGCGCCTGATACAGGCGCTTCAAATAGGGATGACGCGGCCGCGGCCGAAATGGCCAGTAGCGGTGGACAACGCCGTCATGCACCACGACATAGATGATTCCAAACGTCGCCACTCCGGCGCCGATCCACTGCAGCGGGTCGTATCCGCTATTGCCCAGCACGATCAGGGTGATGGCCACCGCCGCCAATACCAGCAGGTAGATGTCGTTGGTCTCGAAGGCGCCCAGGTGCTCCTCATGATGGGAACGGTGCAGAAACCAGCCCCAACCGTGCATGACGTACTTGTGCGCCAGGTAGCCGACCCCTTCCATGGCCATCAGGGTGCAGAGAAACAGGGCAACGTGGGTGATCATGGAACGCCGTGAGCTCGCAGGTACGTCGGGAAAGGTGGCTAGGAATATTTGAGCCGTGCCCAAGCATACCTCGGTGGGCAGGTAAATCGAATGCGATGAGTGATTCAGCATCCGTTTTTTCGAGGGGCACAGGTTATGGCGAGGAAGGAGACGACCCAACAACCGCCCAGAGACATTAATTAAAACCCGCCCCGACCGAAGCCGAGGCAGGCCACTTCAATAACCCTTACCGCTGATTATCGTAGTGATCCCGTAGAAACTCATACAGGTGATAAACCCGTAACAAGTTAACTACGAGGCTCCAGGTACGCCGAAGAATCTTGGACATACATTGACCCCCAAAGTGGGCCAACCCTCCAGCATACTTACCGGAACACGTATGCCTTCGAGAACTACGTTGTTAGTCTCAGTGAGGTGGCCAGGCCGATGGCCCCCTGAGCCAATCCGGCACGGGGTACTAAACCGTGTCAGGAGGTCCCAAATGCGCGCGCTGGCTTGACCACTTCAAAAAGTCTTTTAACGAAAGAGCCAAAAAATCATACCTCAGCTCGAATATGGAACTGAAAACAAAAAGTGTTACTTATCCGAAAAACCTCAATCAAAAAATTTCAGGCATTCAACTCACCTCAACACTCAGAAATATGATGAACCACTCCCAGGCTTGCGTGATAAACATGACTTCAGTAGAGTAAAGGTTCGTTGTTAGTCTCAGTGAAATGAGCAAGCTAGCTTCACATCAGGCTTGCGGAAAAAACCACCCTACTAAGGTGGTTTTTTTTCGCCTCGATTTATCCGGCAGCGGCCACATCGCCGCTCGCTTACCCTCAAAACCAGGGCATGCCCGAAGGCACCGCGTCAACCCAACGGCTATCGCTAGCAAGCGTGTTCTCAGGAAATATCGAGAAGGTAAGGCACAGCAGCTATACAGACAGGACATTCGTCAGTCGAACAGGAGCACCCAACGTGCCCCTGCCCACCGGCGCCAACGCCGACAACCGACCCGGACTCACTCAAGCCCAGGGATCAGTGACTCAGAACCAGCCGCGTTTACCAACCACATAAGTCTGCTCGAAGTCGTCTTCGGACTTGAGCAGGTAAATGATGAACTCAACAAAGGCGACAATACTGATCACGATCGACGGGATACCCAGCAGCAGCCAGCCGAACAGGAACACCAGCAGCATGATCACGCCCTGGACGTTGTAACCCAGGTAGAACTTGTGCACGCCAAAGGCACCGAGAAAGAACGCCAGCAGGGCCGCCGGGATCTTCTTGGAGTTGCCGCTCGCCGCAGCGCCGTCGGCGAAGATGGCTTCGGCAAACGCACCATTGCTGGCGAAGTCGACGCGCGCGCCGGCCTTGGGCAGTACCGCGGCTTTCCACTCGACCACGTCGAAGGTGTAACGGTTGCCGTCATCACCGGAAATAATGCCGTTACGGGTGTTGGTGTCGTAACTCAGGATCTTGCCTTTCATTTACAGCTCCTTGGGAAGAACGGGACAGGGGGATGCAGGGTAGTGTTCAGGGGATTAAAGGCAGGGAAATCACTTTTCCCGGACAACCCGAACCTGCGCGAACGCTCCATCGACAATCGCCGAGCAGCGCTCGTCGAGATCAATCAATACGGTCGGGTGGTTTTTCAGGTTTGAGTAGTTGGACCGACAGGCCATCGCTCGTCCTTGAAAAGTGGCTACCGGACAAGGCTGAAATCGATCAGCATGTCGTCGGCAGTTTCACTGCGTATTCCTTAACCGCTATGAAGGCCTGAGTCGCTGGCGCGTGGAGAGGGCCAGTAGCAGAGGGCTTTGGGGAGGAAAGCTACTATTTCGCTAGCGCGGCGTCTAGAGGGGACAGGAAGGAATGGGACATTGCGGGTAAAAGTGCGGCAACCGCCGGGATAAAAAGCGCGGGAGCCATGGCTCCCGCGCTTCATGCATCAGAACGCGATACCGACCTTGGCACCGTACTCGTCAATCTTGAGTTTGGTGTTGTCCGCCAAGTCGGAATCACCATCCAGTTTGAACTCGGTGTGGGTGTAATAAACGCCCGCGACAATCGGCAACGAACTTTGCTGGTTGAACAGGAAGTTCACTTCGGCATAAGGGTTGGTATGGTCCTTCAGGTCCACCGTATCGGAGCCTTCGCCAGCGACCCTGATCTGCCCCTCGCTGCCAATACTGCGGCGCACGCCCGCTTCGACGCGCATCGTCGCGGCATCGAACTGATGGTTGTAGCCCAGCGCGGCCTTGGCAAACGGCGAACGGCCGGTGAGCTTGATGTCGTAGTCGGCGGAGTCGGGCTCGTAGCGGGTCCAGCTGTAACCGCCACCCACGATCACATCAAAGAAGTTGTGCGAGTCCAGCGCCGCACGCCAGCCGAGGTCGAGGTCGCCCTGGCCTTCCTTGAGTTTGTTGTCATCATTCTTGCCGTACTTCACTTCAACACCGGCCTGGTAGATCAGGCCGGATTCGGCGGTCATCTTGTTGCCGAAGTTATAGAACAGGCCACCAGTGGGCATATGACTTTTCTCGGACTGACTGCCGCCCTCCAGCTTGAAGTGGCTGTAGCTGCCCAGGACGCCGAATTGGGAAATAGGGTCGATGGAGGGGGCCGCCATCGCGATCATCGGGGTGGCGATCACTGCCAGGGCCGAGGATTTGATGAACAGGTGAGTCAGACGATTGAACATAAGCACTACTCCATTAGGGTGTAAACGTGAAGAATCCGGTGGTCTATGAACAGGAAAATGATCATTTGGTTCAAAAAACATTGAGCAAATGTTCATATTTCCGTCATTTTTCTAACTCAGGCAAAAAGCGACGCGCACGCTCTACCCTGCGGCATGCCGGGTAGACGCCAATATTCGCGAGGGGGGGCACAGCCGAGTACCCAGTCGGCCGCGCACAAGTCAGCCAGTGCGAAGCCTCAAACCAAAGGCCGCCCCATCATCCGTGTCAGGATCGCCAAAGGATTGGACTGAGGGTCGTACTGTTTGTCGGCAGGTATGTGCAGGGTCTGCTCAAGCATGTACTGACCGGACATGACCGCATGGGGCACCTGGTCCGAGAAACACACCCAGACCGAGCCGGCGGCAAATGGCATCGTCACCTGCTCAGCGGTTTCCTGATAGGTCTGATCGCCCTTCATGCCGTCATGCAACTGCAACATCAGGTGGTCATATTCGCTGCGGTATGACTTGGTGATGTGCAACGCCTTCAACAGGCTGGCCTGCCAGGCCGCATAGGGTTTGGCCCGTGGCAGGAACTTGCGGGCGACCGTTTCGAAAGGCTCGCCGACACGCCACACCCGCGGCACACCCTCGGGATTGATGTTGCTGAACACCCGCAGAATCCGCTCGCCATAGTTGGGACGCGAAGGAAAGGCGTCGACATGCAGGCGACGATCATCCGCACGCCAGGACTGGGCACGGGTCTCGACCTGCATCGGACGGTAGCTGGTAGGTGCCAGGCGCAAAGCACCCTGGTAGCGGGGCAGCAGCGAGTACACCAGCGTCTGCGCCTGCTCACGGAAGCGTCCGATCATCTCGGTCAGCGCCTGTTGCACGGCAGCATCGCCTTCGGCGCCCTTGAGGTGATTATTCGCATCCAGGCTGATATTACGAGCCTTGGGCGAGCGAATATCCGGACGGAGCAAGGACTTCTCCTCTTCCCGCAGTTCAAACGACAACCGGGGGAAATAAAGCACCTTGCCCGCTTCCAACGCAGCGATCCAGTCCGCGTTCACTTCAGGCATCCGCCAATCGGCGAAATCGATGCCTATTATCTGAGAATCCATTTCCTCAGGGGGCCTCTTTGTGGAGTAGGCCTGCAATGATGCGGCGAGCCGACCGACCATTGCAATGTTTTGTTACCTCTGATTACAAGATGTCGCTCCCAAGAGGGCTCAGCTAGAGGCCTCAACGACCTACGCGGCGGTTCTGCAGAGCCCGGAAATCCTGACTCAGGCGACAGACGGTGAGCTGTGTCCGGCAACGTCTTTCTCTCAAACCTCCAACTGCACGACCTCGATCCCCAGGCGCCGGTAAGCCTGAATATCCCCCGACGGCACAAAGTGCTCGGTCAGCATCGTCTGCAAGCGCGTACAAGGCGCCACCACAAACGGTTCCACGGCCCCGAGCTTGTCGGCCGTGGTCACCGCCACCACATGCGAGGCGCTGTCGAGCATGGCCTGTTTCACGGCGACTTCGTCGTAATGCAGGGAGGTAATACCCATCTCCGGGTGAATCGCGCAAACGCCGGTAAACAGCAGATCGGCCTTGATACCCTGGATCAACCGCACCGCCTCATGCCCGCCAGAGGCCATGGTCGCCGGGTTGAGCTTGCCGCCCGCGAGGATCACGGTAATGCCCGGATGTTCGGCCAGGGTCATGGCGATCATCGGCGAACAGGTGACGGCGGTGATCGACAGCCCGGACGGCAGCGACTGGGCAATCTGCAAGGTGGTGCTGCCGGAGTCGAACAGCACGATCTGCCCCGACTCGACCCGCCGGGCGGCCATTTTCGCCAACTGGGTTTTCACTTCATTGGGTTCGGCGACCCGGGTGAAGTAGTCCTTGCCGGTGTCCTTGGGACGCGGCAACGCACCGCCATGGACCCGCTGCAACAGCCCGGCCTGGGAGAGCTCGGCAAGGTCGCGGCGAATGGTGTCTTCCGACACCGCGAAATGCTGGCCCAACTCCGAGGCCATGACCTTGCCATCCCTTTCGAGCAACAACAGGATCTTTTGCCGCCGCAAATACGGCAATTCCGAAGCTTGGTGAACGCTATGCATGTTTTCGCCTGAGTCTGCATGTTTGTGCCGACTTATACGAGACTCCCGGGCGAATAGCAACTCAGGGCGAAGGGGCTCTCAGGCAAAGCGCACCTCAAATACGAAAGCCGCTGACCAGTTGCTCCAACCGAGCCGTCTGCTCCTCCAGGTCGGAACAGGCCAGCAGCGTGGCATTGAGGTTCTCCACCGCATCCTTGTTCAAGGTGTCGATCTGGGTGATGTCCATATTGATCGCCTCGACCACGGCGGTCTGCTCTTCGGTGGCGGCGGCCACCGACTGGTTCATCCCGTCGATCTCGCCGATACGCCGGGTGACCTGCCCCAGATGCTCGCCGGCCTGATTGGCAATGGCCACGCTCTCCGCGCTGTATTGCTGACTCTCGGCCATGGTCCGCACCGCCTGCCGGGAACCGACTTGCAGCTCCTCGATCATCCCGTGGATCTGCTGGGCCGAGGCCTGGGTTCGTCCGGCGAGGTTACGCACCTCATCGGCGACCACCGAGAAACCGCGCCCCGACTCGCCGGCACGGGCTGCTTCAATGGCGGCATTGAGTGCCAACAGATTGGTCTGCTCGGAAATCGCCTGGATCACCTTGAGTATCTGGCCGATGCTCGAAGTGTGGCTATTGAGCTGCTCGATCCGCGCGCTGGAGGAAAGGATCTTGGCCGACAGTTCATTCATCGCCTGGATCGAGCGCTCGACCACCCGCCGTGCCTCATCCGCCGTGTCCCGCGCATCGGAGGCGCCTTGTGAGGCATCCGCGGCATTCACGGCGATCTCCTGGGCCGCGGCACCCAGTTGATTGATGGCCGCCGCGACACTGCTGGTGCGATGGGACTGGTTGTCCGAGTTGCTCATCGAGGCGTTGGAGGCGTTGACCACCCGGCTGGCCACCTGGCTCAAGCGGGCGGTGGTCGAGGCCACTTCGCGGATCGAACCGTGGATACGCTCGACAAAACGGTTGAAGGCCCCGGCCAGGTTGCCGAACTCGTCACGCGACTGGATCGGCAAACGCTGCGTCAGGTCGCCATCACCCTGGGCAATGTCCTCCAGTGCACGGGTCATATGGTGCAAGGGTTTCATCAACAATCGGATCAACAGGCTGAGCAGGACAAAAGTGATGGCCAGCAGCACGACGGTGGCGATCACCACAGAAAGACGAAACTTGGCCAATGCCGCGTAGGCTTTATCCTTGTCGACGGCCAGGCCCACCGACCATTTCACCGAAGGCAGGCCCTGCACAGGCATGAACGTCAGCAACTGCGTGCTGCCCGCCTGATGCACCTCGGTCAGATCGGCGCCGATCCGCGCCGGCTCCATACCGTAGATATCACGCAGGTTCTTGGTGACCAGGGTCTTGTCGGGGTGCACCAGGATATTGCCGTCGGCACTGACCAGAAAGGCATAACCGATGCCGCCGAAATCCTGGGCATTGATCATCCGGGCCATCTTGTCCAGGCTGATATTGACCCCAAGCACACCCAGAACCTGATCGCCAGACTTGATCGGCGCCGCCTCGCTCATGACCAGATAGTCGCTGCCCACGCCGATATAGGGTTCGGTCAGGATCGGACCGTTTTTCACCGCATCCGAATACCAGGGCCGCTGGCGGGGATCGTAGCCGTCGGGCATGACCCGTTCCGGGAAAATGTCGAAGGCGCCGTCACGCGTCGCCCTGTAGCTGGCGACAAAGGTCGAAGTGAGCGCAGGCTGCTGAAGCAGAGTACGGACCTTTTCCTTCGCGGGGTCGAGCGCAATGACCTGGGCCATGGCGTCCACCAGCAGCAAACGATCGCTCAACCAGGTTTGAATATTCTGGGCCAGGACCTGCCCGGTAGTGTGCAAGTTGTTCTCGATATTCCCACTGATTTCATTGCGCTGTTGATAATCGCCATACAGTGCGAACACCGCAAAGACCACAACAACCACGGTAGAAACGGCGAGCAGGATCTTTTGACTGAACTTCAAGCGCATATTCATGGTTTTGGCTACTGCACAATGGAGGGCTTTTTGTTTGGTTTTATATCAAGGCAGGGCAAAACAATGGGCAGGGCGAAAGTCACCCTTAATGGAGAAAGTTTCAGTGTTAGTTAAAAGACTGTCAAACAACAAATATCCGGGGGCTGGCATCAAAAAAACTGATCGCCCCTGGAGTTACAGTGTTCTCTTTACCGTTGTATGAAGTTGCCAAGATTTTATTTGTGAAAGGACGTGATAACAAACACATCCTCCGGGCACCACCTACAAGGCCCCTTGCACCGGCAATGCCACCAGGGCGATCAACCCGCCATCAGCCCGATTGCTCAGGATCAGCGCCCCCCCCTGTTCCAGCACAATCGCCCGCGCCGCCGACAAGCCCAGTCCGACACCACCGGTGCTCTTGTTACGCGAACTCTCCAGCCGGAAGAACGGTTCGAACACCTGCTCAAGGTAATCCGCGGCGATGCCCGGCCCACGATCCTGCACGCGGATCAGCAGCCGTTCTCCGTCCGGTTCCAACTCGATCGATGGCTCACGACCGTATTTGATGGCGTTATCCAGCAAATTGCCGATGACCCGCTTCAACCCCAGCGGCCGCCCGAAATATACCCATCTGGACGGTCCCACGAAGTCGACCTCAATCCCCTGGTCGCGATAATCGTCCACCAGGGTCTGCAGCAGCTCCGCGAGGTCGAAGGAAGTCGCTTCTTCCAGGCGCGCATCGTCACGGAAGAACTCCAGTGCCGAGTTGATCATCGCCTGCATTTCATCGACGTCGCGAAACAAGCGCTGCTGTTGTTCCTCATCCTCGATGAACTCACCGCGCAGGCGCATGCGGGTCAAAGGCGTGCGCAGATCATGGGAAATGGCCGCGAGCATCTGCGTGCGGTCCTTGATAAAGTGCTGCAACTGGGCCTGCATGGCGTTGAAAGCGAGGATAGCCTGACGGATTTCATGGGGCCCCACCGGCTCCACCGGCGGTGCCCGGAAGTCAACGCCAAAACGCCGTGCGCCCTGGGCAAATTGTTGCAGGGGCCTGGCCAGGCGACGGGTGGCGATCAGCGTGACGACAGCGGTGGAAATCAGCACCAGTACGATCACGATCAGCCCACGCGGCCCCTCCTCCAGCCCCCAACTGCGTGAGGCGGCGGAAAACATCAGCCAGGAGTCATCGTCCAACTGGATCAGCAAGGCATAGCGCCCACCTGGGCCTGGCCAGTCGGAGGGCCGATAGGCCTCGATCCGGCGGTTCGGCGCATTGAGAGCCCGGCGTATGGCCTCCGATCCCCGACCCCGGACTTCTTCGACGATTTTTGGCTGGGCGATATCCTGACGGTCGAGGTACCAGTTCACCTGCATATTCGGATCGCTGACCACCGCCGCCAGACGCGCACGCTGCCCGGGGTCGGAAGCTTCGATCACCCGACTGATGGAGGCGATCTTCTCCAGCAGGCCGGTCTCGATCAGGGAGGGATAGGCCCAGACTCCGGCCAGCTTGACGAACAGCGCGTTGAACCCCAGCGCCGTGAGCATGGCCATCAGGATGGTCAGGGCGATCCAGCGTGCCACCGTGTCCTTGGGGCGATAACGCCCGGCTCCGAAGCGGCTCACTGGCGTGTCACATCAGGGGTGAACAGATAGCCGCCATTGCGCACCGTGCGAATCATCGCCGGGCGCTTGGTATCGAACTCCAACTTGCGCCGCAGGCGGCTGACCTGGACATCGATGCTGCGGTCGAACGCGTCATGGCTGTGCCCGCGCGCCAGGTCCAGCAGTTGCTCGCGGGTGAGAATGCGCTGGGAATGCTCGACAAATACCAGCAGCAGATCGAATTCCCCCGCCGACAGCGGGATCATCACCTGATCCGGCGAACGCAGTTCACGCCGGGTCAGGTCCAGTTGCCAGTCGGCGAAGCGGATCAGCGGGCGCGGCACTTCACCGGTCAACGGCCGGCTTTCCCCGGCCCGGCGCAATACCGCCCGAACCCGCGCCAGCAACTCGCGGGCATCGAAGGGTTTGCTCAGGTAATCATCGGCGCCCATTTCCAGGCCCACCACCCGGTCGCTCAACTCGCCCATGGCGGTCAGCATGATCACCGGAGTGGCGTATTGCCGACGCAGGCGCTGGCACAGCATCAGGCCGTTCTCTCCCGGCAGCATCAGGTCGAGGATGATCAGGTCCGGGGCCTGGCGCTCCAGCGCGGCCCACAACGCAGCGCCATCAGCGGCGACTTCCACCGTGTAGCCGTGCAACACAAAAAATTTCTTCAGCAGGGCAAGGACCTCGAGGTCGTCGTCCACGATCAACAGACTGCTCACCGGCGGTCATCACTCGAAGTGGGAAAGAGCTCCATCTAAAACCATTCGCCGCGCTCCGTCATATATTTCAATGCGGTAACAAACTGTCAGCGCAGCAATAAAGCAGACATCTTTGCGCAAGGCGCGGCTGCCAGCATCAGCCTCCCGTATTTCGCAGAGACCGTTTGCCCATGCCCCCGCTCAAGTGTTCGCCCGCCCTGCTCCGTCACGCCGCGCTGTTGCTGACCGTTTCGTACCTGGCCGGCTGCAGCAGCTCGGCCCCGGTGGCGAGCGCCAGTTGCGCGCAAGTCGACCATCCAGTGTTCGACCCGGCCCAGCGGGTCAATCGGGGAATTTTCGCCTTCAACCAGGTCGTCGATGACTATGCCCTGGCCCCCGTGGCCCGTGGGTATCTCCACCTGCCGAATTTCTTCCAGCGGGGTGTGCATAACTTCACCACCAACTTTGGCGAGCCCAAGGTCTTCGTCAACGACTTGCTGCAAGGCAACCTGAAACGTTCGGCCACGACCCTGGGGCGCTTCACGGTCAACACCACCCTCGGCGTGGCGGGGCTGATCGATGTCTCGGACCCGATGGGCATCCCCCGCCACACCGCCGACTTCGGCCAGACTTTTGGCGTCTGGGGCATCGGCAACGGGCCCATCGTCGAGCTGCCGCTGCTGGGCACCGGCAACGCCCGCGACGCCGCCGGGCGTGTTCTGGGGCTTGCCTTCAACCCCTTCGGCACCCACAGCGACACCGTCAAGACCCTGGAGACGGTCAACCTGGTCGGCGGTGTGATCGACCAGCGTGCCGAACTGCTGCCGCTCACCGACAGCCTGAAAAAGCTGCCGGACTACTACAGCGCCCTGCGTAATGTCGTCGCCGAACATCGCGCGGCTTTCGTGCAGGAAGGCAAACAGGGCAGCACCCAGCCTGAGAAGGACCGCTGCCAGGGAGCCGCCCAGGATGGTTTCTGAACAGCGGGCATTGATCCTTGAGCAACGGGTGAGCAAGCGCGCCGATACTGACCTGCACTGCCATGAAGTCAGCCTGCGGCTGTCGGACGATCGGCGCCACCTGATCCTCAGCCACTACACCGAGCACTACAGCCCGCAAGGCTCGCAATGGGTCGAACGCCATCAGCAGGTGGCCATGGACGATCTGTTGCGCTGGCTTGCCCACCGGGCGGAGCAAGGCGCCTGACCTGGCGCCCTTCTCATCGACCTCGAGTGTGAACCCGGCACCCTCGAGGCTTGCCCCGCTCCTACAGTTTCTTCTCTATTTACCCCTCGAACCCGCGTAATACTTGAGCCCCGCACCTTCGGGATTTAATATCCACGCCGCTTATGTCGAGCATCAGTACCGGTTGCACGCCTGGCCCGCTCAGGTCGACACCGAGAAGAAAAACTAGAGAAGGTGAAGCAATGACGGGTGAAAACCTGACACCGGGTTTGCTCAAGCGCGGCCTGAAAAACCGCCATATCCAGCTGATTTCCCTGGGCGGGGCCATCGGCACCGGGCTGTTCCTGGGTTCTGCCGGCGTACTCAAGTCCGCGGGCCCGGCAATGATCCTCGGTTATGCGATCTGTGGGTTCGTCGCGTTCCTGATCATGCGCCAGCTCGGCGAGATGATCGTCGAGGAACCGGTGGCCGGCTCGTTCAGCCACTTCGCCCATAAATACTGGGGCGGCTACGCCGGCTTTCTCTGCGGCTGGAACTACTGGGTGCTCTACGTACTGGTGGGCATGGCCGAACTCACGGCCGTCGGCAAGTACGTGCAGTTCTGGTGGCCCGATGTACCGTCCTGGGTCAGCGCGGCGGTGTTCTTCGTGCTGGTCAACCTGATCAACCTGACCAACGTCAAGGTGTTCGGCGAAACCGAATTCTGGTTCGCGATCATCAAGGTGGTGGCGATCATCGGCATGATCGCTCTCGGTTGCTACCTGCTGATCAGTGGCACCGGCGGCCCGCAAGCCTCGGTCAGCAACCTGTGGAGCCACGGCGGGTTCTTCCCCAACGGTTTCAGCGGCCTGCTGATGGCGCTGTGTTTCATCATGTTTTCCTTCGGTGGCCTGGAGCTGGTGGGCATCACCGCCGCCGAGGCCAGCGAGCCGCGCAAGGTGATCCCCAAGGCGATCAACCAGGTGGTGTTGCGGATCCTGATCTTCTACGTCGGCGCCCTTACCGTGCTGTTGTCGCTGTACCCGTGGGACCAGTTGCTGACCACCCTCGGTGCTTCCGGCGACGCCTACAGCGGCAGCCCGTTCGTGCAGATCTTCGCCCTGATCGGCAGCGACACGGCGGCGCAGATCCTCAACGTGGTGGTGCTGACCGCCGCCCTGTCGGTCTACAACAGCGGCGTGTACTGCAACAGCCGCATGCTGTTCGGCCTGGCCGAGCAAGGCGATGCACCGAAATCCCTGATGAAACTGAACAAGCAAGGCGTGCCAGTACGGGCGATTGGGGTCTCGGCGCTGGTGACCTTGCTGTGCGTGGTGGTCAACTACGTGGCGCCCCATGAAGCGCTGGAGTTGTTGATGGCGCTGGTGGTGGCCTCGTTGATCATCAACTGGATCGTGATCAGCCTGACCCACCTGAAATTCCGCAAGGCCATGGAACGGCAAGGCGTGGTCCCGGGCTTCAAGGCCTTCTGGACCCCGTTCAGCAACTACCTGTGCCTGGCCTTTGTCGCGCTGATCCTGGCGGTGATGCTGATGATTCCGGAGATCAGTGTCTCGGTGTATGTGATGCCGCTGTGGGTGCTGTTCATCTATGGCTTGTACCGGCTGCGGCTGGCCAAGGGCCGGATGCGTACCGTCAGCTGAAAAATAAAAAGCCGAGTGCACCGCAAACTGTAGGAGCCTGGCTTGCCAGCGAAGCCTTTGGCGCCTTCAGGTACGCCTTCGCGGGCAAGCCCTGCTCCTACAGTACGGCGTCGAACACACAGATTGCGTATGACACAAATTCCCTGGAGGTAGCTTCCGACAGCTACTGCGCGTAAGGATCAGGGCTTGCCCGGATGCGGCGCCGGATAATCCCGGGCAATATCCAGTGGCCAGGCATAGGGCCCGTCCCACAGTTGCTCATGCAAGGCCTCGATCCGCTCGGCCATGGCGCTGTTGTGCATCACCACTTCCAGGTTGCGCGAGTTGTCGAGGTAGCCGCCGAGCCAGTTGCTTGTCCCGACCCAGGCCACCTGCCCGTCGATCTCCATGGTCTTGCTGTGGATAACTCGCGCATAGGGGATAAAGCCCTGCGGGTCCTGCGGCAAGGTGACGATCTTGACCTGCACATTGGGCAGGACCGCCAGGCTCTTCAGGTAGGCAATCTCCGGCTTGCCGGTGTTCCAGTCGGAGACCATCAACTTGATCGACACCCCGCGCGCCGCCGCCGCACGCACCGCGTTATCGATCACGGCGTAGTACGGGCGGGTTTTGTCCGGGCCGTAGGACAGTGGTGCATAGTCGAGCAATTGCACTCGCACTTCATGCTTGGCCTCGGCCAGCAAACGCGGTAATTCCAGCTGCGAATCGCCGACGCCGGGCGGGTTGTAGCGTTGCGGGCTGGCCACCAGATAGTTGCCGGTGCGCGCCGGTTCTTTCCCGGCCTTGGGCAATGGCACCGGCTTGTTCGCCGCCAACGCGGCCTGGGCCTTCCAGTCCTGGTCGAAAATCGCCTGGACCTGGCCGACCATCGTTGCCTCGCTGACAAGCAAGCCGGTTTCATGGATATGCTCAAGCGAGCGCCAGTCGAAATTCTGGCTGCCGATAAACGCCTGCCGACCGTCCACCACCAGGTACTTGGCGTGGATGATGCCGCCACTCAGGCGTGCGTAGGGCAGGACGCGGAAGGTCAGGTTGGGGATCTGGCGCAGCCGTTCGAGGGTGGCCTCCTCGGAGAGCTTCACACCCTTCTCTTCCAGCAGGAAACGAATTTTCACGCCACGCTTGCCGGCGGCCTCAAGACTTTCAATGACCTTGTCCATCACCGAACCGGGATGGTCCGCGGCATAGAACTGGCCGATATCAATGCGGCTTTTGGCGCCGTCGAAGAGCTCGATCCAGACCGGACCGGGTTGACGCAAATCGGGGGTGCCAAGATCGGTGGCGAGCGGGACGGTATGCACCAGCTCGAAACCGGGAATGGAAAAGTCCGCCTGGGCCAGCGGACTGAGCAGCAGGCCGACAAGGCTCGCCATGCCGACGCGAAGCAGTGTCGGTTGAAACTTAAGGAAGGGGGACATAAGGGTTTCGCCTGGGAAAATAAAACAGCCTGGTCCTGGAGCGAACCTTGATCAACGGGCTTGCCCCAAGACCAGTGTAGGAGCTGGCTTGCCGGCGATGAGGCCAGTAAGCCTTGCATCGCCTGATCAGCCGCTATCGCCAGCAAGCCGGCTCCTACAAGGGACAGTGGTGACTCAGGCCGTCTGCAACTGCGCCGGGCTCGCCGCCCGATGCGGCACTTCGCCCTGCACACGAGCACCACTCGACGCGCGGATCAGCAACATCTTGAGCTGGTCGTTGATGCGCTCCAGGCTGTCCTGGAAGAAGTTGTGGAACACCACGCAGAACAACGCGATGGCAATCCCCAGGCCGGTGGCGAACAAGGCCGTCCCGATACCACCGGAGATCTGGCCCGGGTCGGAGACACCGGCACTGGCCAAGGCCTTGAAGGTGTCGATGATGCCGAGGATGGTCCCCAGCAAACCCAACAGTGGCGCGGCGGTGGTGATGGTCTCGATGATCCACAGGCTGCGGGCCAACGGCGCGCGACTGGCCAGGTACTGGGTGTCGATCACATCGTCCAGGTCCTTGCGCGGACCATGGGTGGCCTTCTGTGCCAGCACCGCCGAGGCCATGTCCAGCGGCAGGCTGTCACGCCGGGTCAACGCCTGCGGCAGGTCCTTCGCGCTGTGCACATGAGAGCCCAGTGCCTCCATCAGCGCCCGGGCCGAGCGCCGGACATAAGCGAAGTAGATGGCGCGCTCGATGGCGATAAAGATCGCAATCGCCAGGGCCGCATACATCACATAGAAGGTGATTTCGTGAAGCAGGTTCATGTCCATGATCGGGTGACCTCTGTCGGTAATACGCGTGGGACAAACATCAGAAATTCGCTTCCAGCGACATGGTCACCGTACGATCCAGGCCCACGATGTAGGCCGGGTCGCCATCGCGGAAACCGCTGTAGGTCGCCGAGTTGGTCTTGGTGGTGTACACGCCGTCCAGGTACTTCTTGTCGAACAGGTTGTCGACGTTCAGGCGCAGGGTCGCGCTCTTGACCACCTTCTTGTCCACCGGCAGGTAGATACCGGCGCCAAGGTTGAACACGGTGCGTCCGGAGATGGCTTCGTCGTTGGTCAGGTCGCCATACAGCTTGCTGGTGTACTTGCCACCGAAGGTGCCGTAGAACAGGCCGTCGTCATAACCGATATTGGCCGCCAGCATGTTCTTCGGCACGTTGGCGAACTGCTTGCCGGCAGTCGGCAGCAGGATGGCCTTGCCGGCGTTGTAGACGGTCAGGTTGTCCTTCTGCTCGGCGCGGGTGTAGGTGTACGAGGTATAGAAGTTGAAGTTGTGCGGCAGCAGCCCGCTCCACTCCAGCTCCAGCCCCTTGTTGTCGACACTGCCGGCGTTGATGTCGGCGAAGTCGCCGTTGATGTCCTTGGACGACACCTGTCGGTTCTCGAACTGCATGTAGAACAGGGTGGCCGCGATGGTCATGTCCTGTTCGGTGTAGCGCCAGCCCAGCTCATGGTTCCAGCTGGTTTCCGGCTTGGAGTCGATGGAACCCGCCCCCTGGTCATACAACACGTAGTTCTGCGGCACACGCATGTTGCGTGACAGGCTATAGAACAACTGGTCATGCTCGTCGAGCTGGTATTTCAGGCCGGCGTTGGGCAGCAGCTTGTTGTAGGTCTGGTGACGTTTTTCCGCTTTCTCGGTGATGCTGCCGTGGTTGGTACCGTCACGCTCGACGTTCATATAGGCGAGGCCGGCCACCAGGGTCCAGTCCGGGGCGAAGTACCAGGTGTCCTGGGCCCAGACTTTCTGTGCCGGGGTCACGGTGAAGCGGTCACGACCCTGGACCTCTTTGCCATTGGCATCGACCACATAATCGGAATCCGGCCAGATACTTTCCGGCTTGCCACTCTGCTTGAGACGAATGAACGGCTGGGTCTGGCTCTGGCGCGCGCGCTCATACCAGTAGCCGAATTGCAGGGCGTGGTCGCCCAGATCCCAGTTCAGCTTGGTGGTGATACCCGGACGCCAGGTCTGGGTCCGTGAAGGCCGGTAGTAGACGCCGGTGTTCGGCTGGCCGTCGGCGTTGTACTGGGCGGCGCTCGGCAGGTTGCTCAGGTCGAAGACCCCGCCGACGTTGGAGCCGCTGTTCAGTGCATAGGCCGAGCTGCCGACGCCACTGCCGTTACCCCAGTAGTAATACGGGATCACCGACAGCGACAGGTTGTCGGCCAGTTTGAACTGGGTGTTGAGTACGCCGGTAAAGGTCTGGAACGGGTTGAGCGCCAGGCCCTCGTAGCTGCTGATCTTGCCGTTGCTGCCCAGGGCCGGAGTCGACGGATAGGGGTCGTAGGTACGCCCGTATTTCTGGAACTGGGCCTTGGTCAGCTGGCTGTAGCTGGCGTTTTCCTGCTCGTGATACTTGAGGATCAGGTTCGCGGTGTTGCCGCTGCCCATGTCGAAGAAGCTGTTCCACTCGACCTTGTCGGCACGCTCGGCGCCGTTGCCGCGCCATTTCTGGCCTTCGGTGTGGGAGAACGACAGCCAGTTGCTCAGGCCGTTGACCTCACCGGTATTGAGCCGGGCGAAGGTCTTGGTGGTGGCATGGCTGCCGACCACTTGCTTGACGAAGGCCCCGGTTTCCTTGGTCGGGCGAATGGTCACCACGCCGATGTTGCCGCCGCTGGAACCGATGTGCGGGCCGTCGGCCTCGGACGAACCCTGGGTGACGAAGATCTGGTCGATGTTCTCCGGATCGCCCAGCAGGTTGGCGTACAAGGCATAGTTGCCGGAGTCGTTGATCGGCATGCCGTCGATGGACATGCCCACCTGGTCGGAGTTGAGTCCGCGCATGGTGAAGCGGAAGCTGCCCAGGCCGGTGGCGTCTTCACTGGAGATGTTCAGGCCCGGGGTGTACTTGAGTTTGTCGATGGCGTTGCCGGTCGCGGTCTGTTTATCCAGCGCTTCCTTGGTCACCGTGGAGCGCCCCTTGACGCTCTCCTCCTGGACCATGTAACCGCCACCCACGGTCGCCTTTCCCTGGACACCGATGGTACCGACGTCACTGTCGTTACTGTCCGCCAACGCGACACCTTGGCCCATGCTCGCGGCAATCAATGCCAGGTGAATCTTTGAGAACCTCATCACTGTATTCCTGATCGTCGGTGCTTTTATTGCACGCTGTAGTTGAAGGTGGCGGTGAAGCGCTGCTCGTCACGTCCGCCAAAGGCTTGTTCAGGGAAAGGCTTGACCTGCTTGATGCGATGCAGGCTGTTGGTTGCCGCACGGTTGAGCAGCATGCTCGGCGCCGGGGTCTGGATCCCGGAGTCGAGGACACGGCCCTGCCGGTCCACCAGCAACCAGACCACCACCTCGCCGCTGGGGCGTTCGAGGGAGGCCTGACGTCCGGTGGGGTACTGCTTGTAGGTATCCAACTCGTTGCGCAGGCCCTTGAGGTAGCCGCCCTCCAGCGCCTGGCCGTCGACTTTCGGCGGCGGCGGCGGTGGAGCGGCCGGTGCCGGTGCACGGGCGACCACGGGCTCGGCAGCGGGCTTGGCCTCGACCGGCTTCTCCGCCGGTTTGGCCGTCACCGGCTGTGGCTTGGGCACAGGTTTCGGCTTGGGCTTGGGCTCAGGTTTTGGTTCGGGCTTCGGCATCGGCTTGGGCGGTGGCGGCGGTGGCGCGGGCTCGGCCTCCTCGTCCTCGATCACCGGCGGTGGAGGTTCTTGCTCAACCACCGGCTCGGGTTCGGGCTCAGGCTCGACCAACGCCAGCTCGACCGCCGACTCGTCGTACACCGGCTGGACCTTCAGCGGCTGGGACTGGATGCCCATGGCAATCAGCACCAGCGCCACGATGGCCGGGACACTGCCCAGCCACTGACGGACTCGAAACAGGACGTACATGGTCAGGACTTACGCGTGGCGATGGAGACGGACGTGAAGCCACCCAGACGCAAGGTGTCCATGACTTCCACCAGGCGCGCGACTTCCACGCCCTTGTCGCTGTTGACGATGATCGTCGACTTGGTATCCGGCTTCTGCGCCGCCTTGAGTGCCGACACCAGCGCGTCCACGGCAATGTCCTTGCCGTCGAGTTGCAACTGGCCGGCGAGCCCCAGGGTGAGGATGAATTTGTTCTGTGGTTTGAGCTGCTGCGAACTGCTCGCGCTCGGCAATTGCGTCTTCATGCCCAGTGCCGGAATCACGTTCAGGCTCACCAGTACGAAGAACACCAACAGGAACATCATCACGTCGATCATGGGGATCAATTCGATGTGTGCCTTGCGCTTTTTGGGTTCGTCCCAGGTTCTCATTCCGATGCCCTCATTCGATTAGGGGCGCCAAGCTAGCAACGGAAAATGACCGAACGGTTAACATTAATTTACGATTTGAAGGCTCTAAACCGGGCCTTACAAGCTGTTACACAGTAAATTTATCCATGTAATGAACACGACACAATGTTGGTACAGTCTTGCAAAATTTGACTAGATGGACCTCCCACCATGAGTGTCGCCTTACCTCACCTGAACACCCGACGCCTGCTATTGAAGCCCTTACAAGCGGAGCAGGCGCAAACGTTGGCGTGGCTGGCGGACGATCCGGAAATCGCCAGCAACACGGGGGCGCTCCCCTCGCCTTACACCGTCGAACATGCACGGGAATTCATTGACGATCAGGAAGAGCAATACCGCTCCGCTCGTCAGATGGGACTGGGTATTCATTTGAGTGAAAATCGTGAACTGATCGGCGTTATCAACCTGAGACTCTCACCGGCCCATCACAGCGCGCAGCTGGGATATTGGATCGGGGCGCAGCATCGCAACCGTGGTTATGCAGGAGAAGCCGTCGGCGCGATGCTCGAGCACGGCTTTATCGAGCGCAAGCTGCAGCGCATTGCTGGTCATTGTTTCAGGCGCAACAAAGCCTCCGCACGGGTCCTGGACAAAGCCGGACTGCGCTACGAAGGCTGTCTGAAAGGCTCCTTTCTCAAGAATGGGGTCTACGAAGACATGCTGCTGTACGGGCTGTTGCGTGACCATTGGCAACCTCTCACCTGATCATCCGCGAGCCGTGTCCATGAACGATAAGCTTGTACCGAGCGAAAGCGAAAAGGGGGTCGACCAGGACCGCCGCCGAATTATCACCGGACTTGCCGGGGCGGCGGTTTTGTCGATCCTCAGCCCCTTTGCCCGTAGCGCGGGAGTCGATTATCCCTTCACCCTTGGGGTGGCTTCGGGGGATCCACTGCCGGACGGTTTTGTTATCTGGACCCGGCTGGCGCCGCTGTTCAACGCCGCCGACGGCAGCGGTGGCCTGAGCAAACCGGTGCCGGTGCGCTGGCGGGTGGCGAGCGACGCGGCGATGACCCGCCTCGTCAAACAGGGCGAGGTGGTGGCCGACCGGCGTTTCGCCCATTCGGTGCACGTCGAGGTCGCCGGGCTGGAAGCCGGACGGCCCTACTGGTATCAGTTCGAAGGGCTCGGCGCGCAAAGCCCGGTGGGGCAGTCACGGACCACCCCGGCGCTGACGGCCATGACCCCGGCACGCCTGGGTTTCGTCTCCTGCTCGCATTGGGAGCGCGGCTATTTCAGCGCCTACCGGCACCTGGCGGCGGAACAACCGGACCTGGTGTTTTTCCTCGGCGACTATATCTACGACAGTTCCTACGCCGCCGATTCGGGCAAGATCATCCGCCCCCATGGCACCGGCAACGCCGTCGACCTAGCGGGCTATCGCAACCGCTACGCGCTCTACAAAACCGACCCCGATCTCCAGGCCCTGCATGCCTGTGCGCCCTGCGCCGCGACCTGGGACGATCACGAAGTGCAGAATGACTATGCGAACCAGTGGTCGCAGGATCCGGCTGTTTCCACCGGTGATTTCCTGCGTCAGCGAGCGGCGGCCTACCAGGCCTTCTACGAACATATGCCGCTACGCGCCAGCAGCTTGCCGAGGGGACCGGACATGCGCCTCTATCGACGACTCGACTACGGCCGGCTGGTGCAATTCCATATCCTCGACGGCCGTCAGTACCGCTCCGAACAGCCGTGTATCCCGCCCAATCGCAGCCACCAAGGGCATGTCGCGCCATCAGATTGCGCGGACCTCAGCGACCCGAAACGCACCATGCTCGGCTGGGAACAGGAAGCTTGGCTGGAGCAGGGTTTTGCCCGTTCGAAAGCCCGCTGGAACGTGATTGCCCAGGACCTGCTGGTGGCACCGCTGATGCAACGCGATCCGGCCAGCCAGGCATTGGGACATTGGACCGATGGCTGGGATGGTTATGGGGCGACGCGGAATCGGGTGTTGGCGTCCATCGAACGCAGCAAGGTGAGCAACCCGGTGTTCTGGGGCGGGGATATTCATTCGTTCTGGACCACGGACCTGCACGCGCGCCCAGGTGATCCGCAGTCGAAGGTCGTGGCGACCGAGTTCGTCGGCACCTCGGTGACCTCCGATGGGCCGCCATTCGAGTTGTTCAACGGCGTATTGCCGCTCAATCCCCACGTGCGGTTTTTCGACAGTCGCCAGCGTGGTTATGTTTCGGTCGAGGTGCAGGAGCAAAAGATGCTGACCCACTTCCGGGTGATCTCCGATCCCCGGGATGTGAACGCCAGCGTGTCGACGCTCAAGCAGTTTGTCGTGGAGAGCGGGCGGGCCGGGGCAATCGAAGTTTAACCGGGGGACCGCGTTATCGTTCATCGCGAGCAAGCTTGCTCCTACAGTTTTGTGTCGTACCGTGGTTTTGTGAACGACACAACTCTTGTAGGAGCAAGCTTGCTCGCGATGCAGGCGACAGGGTCTGACAGGCCACCTTCATATCCAGCTCAAGGCAAACGCACATTCCCGTCATAGGGCGTCTGCAGATCCCGCTCCGGGATCTCCCAGATCAGCAACTTCGGCGGCGTCTGCTTGAATGCCGGGCTGTCGAAGTAGGTTTTCGCCGCCCCGGAAAACTCGCCACCATCCTTGGCGAAATTGCCCACCGGCGCGCCCACCGCCGCCTCCAGGAAACCGACAAAATTCGAGTTGCGCGAGAACGATGTACCAATCAACGCCGTGTTCGGCAAATTGTCATCACCAAACAAATCGTCAAGGTTCTCGCCTGTCGCCGCATCAGCCTTCTCCTTGATCAGCGTCGCCGCCACGCTCTCGGCCTTCGGCTGCAACGCCAACGGCAACCAGTCGATCCCCGCCAGGCGCACCAGGTCACCCGGTCGCACGGCACTGGCTTGCGTACTCAGTTCATAGCTCTTGCGCGGCGTCGCGCTGAACTTCAAGGCACCGACCGCCTCAGCAATCCGCCCCGCCGCAGCCTTGGCCCCGGCCTCGCTCCAGTGGGTATCGGTACGCAGGAAAGCGCCCTCCCCCAGCGCCTGCAAACCTGACGTCAGATCCACCGCCGCCACGCCCGCGCCTTGCAGCCCGGTCAACCAGGCGGCAATCCGTGGCTGGAATGCAATCGGACGCCTGAGCGAGCACAACTGCGCCGCCGCGATCCGGCTCTTGTCCGGCACCACCGCCACCAGCAATTCGATGCCGCGCTTGCTCAACGCCTGGCGCAAATCAAGCACCGCCTGCGCCTTGGCCTGGGCATTGATCGCCGCATTGCGGTTCACGCGCAACTCGTCACTCAGGAACAACCAACCCGGACAGCCCTCGCGCACCCGTGGCCCGAGGTCGCCGTCGATCAACCAGCTGCCGCCGCGCTCAAGGTCGGCGGCCTGCTTGGGCAATGGCGCATCCGACAGTGTCTTGGCGAAACGGTGGGTGATCTCGCCATGCAGGAGGATGTCCGGCGTCACCACCTTGGGCACGAACTCGATCGAACCCTTGATCATCAACCAGACGCAGGACAAGGCCCCCAGTGCCAGGAACAGGGTGAAGATCACGCCCGCCAGGGGACTGGCGCGCATCGCCAGCGCGCTAGGCGGCGTGGGTGCAACGGACGGGGATTGCGTTGGCTGGTTCATCAGAATTGAAAGTACAGAAAGGGCACGGCTTCACGGCTGGCGATCAGAGCGAACGACAGGGTGAACCCGAGCACGGGCCAAAGGGCCGCAGCCAACACGAACAACTCGTTGCCTGCGAAACGTCTTTCCACACAAGGCTGCAACAGCGGCGCGAGAATGCACACCAGGCCGAGCAACGCCGCCAAGCCATGCACCGGGCGCAAGGTCACGGCCAGGGCGTCGCCCAGGGCAAAACCGTGCTGGCCGAACTGGCCGCCATACATGCTCAGGGCCGTGGCGAAGTCCGGCGAACGGAACAGCGTCCAGGCCAGGCACACGAATAACAGCGTAGCCACATGACAGGCCCAGAGCGGCAACCCCGGCAGGCTGGAGCGCGACCAGGCCCGGTCGACACACAAGGCCACGCCATGGGCCGAGCCCCAGAGCAGGTAGTTCCAGCTGTCGCCGCCATGCCAGAGCCCGGCGATGGCCATGGTCAGGAACAGGTTGCGATAGGTTTTCCACACGCCTTTGCGATTACCGCCCAGGGCGATATACAGGTAGTCCCGCAGCCAACTGGACAACGACAGGTGCCAGCGCCGCCAGAAGTCCTGGATGCTGTAGGCCAGGTACGGGCGGTTGAAGTTTTCCGGAAAGTGAAAGCCCAGCATCAGTCCCAGGCCGATGGCCATGGCGCTGTAGCCGGCGAAGTCGAAAAACAGTTGCAACGAGTACGCCAGGCAGCCGATCCAGGCGTCGACAAAGGACGGGTTGTCCAGATGGAAAGCCACGTCCACCAGCGGTGACAAGGTGTCGGCCACCAGCACTTTCATGCACAGGCCGATCATGAACCGGCGTGCGCCAAGGGAGAAATTGAACCAGTTGAAATAGCGCTGGTTCAGCTCCCGGCGAACCCAGTCATAACGAATGATGGGCCCGGCAATCGAATGACCGAACATGGAGATGTAGGTGGCGTAGTTGATAAAGCTGCGCTCCACCGGCACCACATGCCGGTGCACATCCACCAGATAGGAAATCGCCTGGAGGACGATAAACGACAACCCCGCCGGCAAGGCCACACGCTGCCAGGCCATGGGCATGGCACCGTAATAGGTGATCAACTGGTTCCAGGTCGCGGCGAGGATATTCGCGTACTTGTACCAGCAGAGCACCAGGGTGTTGATCACGATCAGCGCGATCAACAAACGTATCCGCCCCCGCGAATCCTCCCGCGAGCGGTCCACCAACAGGCCGCCGACCCAGGCCAGCAGGGTCAGCACCATGTGCAGGAACAGGAACAGCGGGCTCAGCCAGCCGTAGAACAACCAGCTGCCGATCAGCAGGATGACGTTACGCCAGCCCGGGCGGGCCAGCGCATAGACCAGCAGAAAGGCTGGCAGGAACAGCGTCAGGAATTCAAGCGAGGCGAAAACCATGGCAACGGGCGCTTCCGATTCAGTTGGACAAGCTATCCGTGGCGGTAATCAGGCGAGGCCCCGACGACGATGGCAGTAATAACAAACTGTAGCGCTTGTTCGCCTCCAATGCGCCGAGTTCGACCGCCGAACCCACCGGACTTCCGGCACAGACCAACTGCACCGCCAGCGAAGCCCGCGGGTTCAGTTCCTGACGCCGAGGGTTACCCGGCGGCGCCTTCTGGAACAGGTCGACATCGCGTCCGGCCAGGTTGATCCGGGCGTCAGTGCAAGCCGGGTCGGCATCGAAAAATGCCAGCGAGGCCTTGAGCTGGTTGGGGATATCGAAGGCTTCGCTGATCACTACCTGTCGAATGCCTTGCTGTTCATCCGCCAGGGCGAACACCGTGGCGAAATCGCCGGCGTTGACCTTCACGTCCAGGGCCACGCTTTTGCCGTCACGGCTCAAGCTGCCCCTGATCGGTTGACCACCGGATACCGGAATAAAGCCGCTGACCACCTGGCCCTTCTCCAGCTTCAGGCTACTGCTCGCCCCTTCGGGGGTCAGTTCCAGGGGCGTGTCGACCGCGTTGACGAAACGCAGATAGGCCGAGTCCTGGGACGGGCCGGTGGGGTACAGGGCAATCGGCCCACTGAAGGCACTGGCACTCAGGGCCAGGCCGGCCAGGGCGCCAACGGCATTGAAAATCCGTTTCACTTTGCAGCTCCTTTCACTGCCGTGGCGGGCAGTTCGTTCAATGATTTGCCGATGGCCGCTGCCCATAACTTGTAGCCGGCGATGGTGAAGTGCTGGCCGTCGGAGGTGGTCCACTCGCCGGGCTTGGAAAACTTCGTCGAGTCGATATAGGTGCACGGCGCGACCATATTGGCCAGGGTGCCCGCCACCAGTTGGGTACGGACCTGGTTCTTGCCGTACTGGTTTTCGTTGGTGTTGCTGCCGTTGGCCTTGCCCCATGCAGGTCCCACCCAAACACACTTGGCACCGCTGTCGGCGATCTGCTTGGTCAGCGCGGTGACACTCTGGTAGGCCCAGACCTTGGGAAACGGCGTGGTCTTATAGGAGGCCATGGTGTCGCCCATGATCAGGACCACCAGGTCCGGTTTGTCCTTGGCGATCACGTCCTTGATCGGCTGCGTGTCGAGGGTGCCGCGACTCATCACCTTGATCTTTTCACCGGGTTCGCGAATCGCCCCGCAATCGAGTTTCAGCTTGGGCGTGACCCAGTCCGCCGGGTTGGCGCCACAGGCACCGATGGCGTGAACCTGGGCACCTTGCTGGGTCAGGTTGTCGTAGAGCGGGTTCATCAGCGAGTCGGGAAAGCTCATATGGCTTTCGCCAATCACGAGTAGGGTCAAACCAGCCAGTACGGAAGAAGCCATCAATCATTTCCTCGTTGCATCAATTCGAATAGGGGGAGCCGAAAGGACTGACCGGCAGGGCCATCGGCCCGGTCATGTTCTCGAAGGTGTAGCGCAGGTACACACCGCCGCTGAGCTGTCGGTAATCGCTGGCGTTGTCCACGCCCAGCGTGCCACCGAGGAAGAAGCGCGAACCGAACTTGTATTCGCCCGCCGCATTGAGGCTGTATCCGACGCCGGTCTTGCTCTCGCTGCCATAACCGGTCAGCCCGGCAGCGGTGGCCCGTGGTTGCAGATCGCTGTTGCCGGGGAAGACCTCGGCGCTGTCCTGGCCGATATGCTGGACGCCCACCGAACCCTTGACCCGGTAGGTGAAGTTCTCGGTGCGTTGCGACCAGCTGATCGGTACGCCCAGGGCGAAGAAGGTCTGCGGGCTGAAGTAGCCGCCATGGCCCACGGTGAAGAAGTCCTGGTTGTTGGCATAGGTCAGCGCCGAACCACTCAGGCCCAAGGTGAGGATGCTGTCGGGGGCATTGCGCAGGTACCAGTAGATACCGCTGCCCAGTTCGAAGCGGTTGTTCGACTCGACGTTGTTACCCAGCAGTACATGTCCCGAACCATAGCCGTAGGCGCCGAATTTCTGGTCGTCGTAGCTCAGTTCGCCGCGCACGCCGTTGGCCGTGACGCCGCCCCACTTGTCGCCGGTGCGCGGATCGCGAGAACCGGCAAAGGAGGTCACGCTGTCGGTGACCGCCCGCCGCGAAACACTCACGCCGTAGCGGTAATCGGAATTGCTGTCGAACGGCCGATTAAGGCTGACACCACCAATCGGCGTGCTGTAGATAAAGCCCATGGGACTGACACCGAGATCCGCCTTGAGGCCTTGCTCCTTGTCCCGATAGGCCACGGCCACGCCGACACCGCTGGCGGTCTGCGAACCGACCGGATCGAGGCCGCTGGCACCGAAGCGCGCCTGGGCGGAATTGCCCGGGCTGCCTGAAGACAGCGACACCGGAGTGATCTGCAACGCCATACTGGCGCTGTTATCGCCCACCGGCACGCTGACTTCGAAGGGGGCCTCGACATCCGTCAGCTTGCTCAGGCCCTTTTCGCCGTTGTTGCTGCGCACGGTCAGGCCCTGGACGGCATAGCCGGTACGGTCTTCAACGATCTCGTTCAAGGCCTGTTGCGCCGGGCTCAGCGTCGGGCGCGAAGTACTTTCGCGGGCGTAGGGATCACCGAATGGATTAACCGAATTTGCCGCGATACCGGTCCCGCGTCCGACCGCCGTCGGCACCGTGTCACCGTCACGGGCGCCCAAACCTGAACCCAGGCCCACGACAGAGGCATTGATCGGCGGCGGAACCAGGTTCGACGACGCCAGGGCCGTCGCCTCCCGGCGTTGACCGGGCAAACCGACAAAGGGGTTGGCCGACTGCGTCGCGGCTTGCGGAGCCGCTGCCACATAGATCTCCTGGCGCTGGCTGTCTTCGATTTCGATGGCCTTGCGCAGCAGCTTGCCGGCCTCACCGGTCTTGCCCATGCCGCGATAGATCCGCGCCGACGCGGTCAGGGTCTGGGGTACTCCGGGCTCCAGCTCAAGGGCCTTTTTCACCGACTGTTCGGCCAGGTCGAAGTCCCGTCCTTGCAGGGCGACATCGGCCAGGCCCAGCTGCAATTTGGCATTGCCCGGGTCGGCCTTGATCAGCGGTGCATAGAGTTCCCGGGCCTTTTGCGTATTGCCGCTGGCTGCATACATCCGTGCCAGAGACGACACCGCCTGGCTGTCATTGGGACGCTGCTTGAGGGCTGGCGAAAGCATGTCGAAAGCCGCCACCAGGTCGTTCTTTTCCCGCAACTCATCGGCCTGCTTGATCCGGTAGAGGAACAACAGGTCTTCATAACGCTTGCTGGCGGTCTCGCTCATCGGCTTGCCCTGCAAGTCCCGCAGGATCTCGCTGGCCTGGACGTCCTGATCGGCCTTGAGCAGCACACCGGCATAGAGCAATTGCAGGTCCGGGGTCGATGGCGAGTGATCGAGCACTTGGCGCATCAGGTTGACCGCCTGCTGTGGATTGCCGGCTTCGGCATAGGCCGATGCCAGCACCGCGACACGCTCGGGTTTCTGCCCGGCCAGGGGCTCACAGCGCGACAGCAGTGCCCAGGACTCCTGGCTCTGACCACGGCGGGCCACGTCCACCGCCAATTCGGTCTGGATATGCAGGCGGATGTCCAACTCCATATCGTTCATGTCGCTGCTGCGCTTGGCCGCTGGAATCCGCGACAAGGTGCGCTGGGCCTTGGTCCACTCACCCAGCTCGGCCGAGAGCAAGGTGCTGGTGTAGAGCGCGTCGGGCTGATCGGGTTGCTGCTTGAGCAGTTCGTCGATCAGGTCCCGGGCGACCTGGGTCTGGCCGTCGCGCAGATAGACGCGGGCCAGGGCAAAGCGGGTCCAGGGATTTTTCGGGTCGTCGGCCAGGGCTTCCTTGTAGGCCTTTTGCGCCGCCGCCAGATCACCGCGACGTTCAGCCAACTTGGCCACCTGGATCGCGCGCAGGGAGCGGATTTTCACCGTAGGCGCCAGGCGTGCCTGGTCCGCCGCCGACAGCCCGTCGATCAGGCGCAACGCCTCATCGGACTTGCCCGCCCGCGACAGCACGTTGATCAATCCGGCGAGGGCTTCCGGGTAGTTCGCCGTGCGCGCCAGCACCTGCCGATAGCCGGCTTCGGCGGCATCCAGCTGCCCCGCCTGGGACTGCCAGTTGGCCAGGGCCGTGGGACCGGCCGGCTCGGCGGGGTTCTTGGCGATCGCCTGGTCGATCAGTGCCCGGGCCTGGCTCTGTCGGCCAGCGCGCTGGGCATCGCCGGCCTGGTCCAGCAGGATCCAGTAGCGTACGTCCTCGAGGGCCGCGTTCCACTGCGCGCCACCCGGCAGGCGGGTGGCTTGTATCAGGTAGCTTTCGGCCTCGCCCAGACGCTTCTGTTGCTGGCGCACGATACCCATGCCGCCAAGGGCATCGTAATCGTTGGGGCGCTCCTTGAGACGGGCCTGCAAGGCCTGCTCGGCACCCGCGATATCGCCGGCATCGATGGCCTTGAGACCACGGGCCACCTGCGGGTCGCGCTGCCAGCCGGAACCACCACGGCCCTGGGCGATGCCCTTGTCCATCAGCGCACGGATCTCGGCATCGTCCGGGTGTGCCTGCAGATACTGCTGGAACAACGACACCTGGTCGCGTGAGGGCGGCCCCAGCCACTGCAAGGCGAAACGCCAGGTTTCATCGGCATTGCCGCCGATATCCGGGTTGTGCGACAGCCGCGCCAGGGCACGGATGCCTTCCGGGCGGCTGTCGGAGTTACGCGCCAGGTGCAAGGCCAGGAACAAGTCGAGGATCGCATCGTCGGGACGTTCCCGGCGCAACCGCTCCAGCCCCACGCGGGCCTCGGGCCAGCCACCGGTGGAGAAGCCCAGGGTGTTGTAGTACTCACGGGCGATCAAGCCTTGCGGCTGATGGCCATCGAGCAACTGCCGGTACACCGCCACCGCCTTGTCGCGCTCATCGGCGTCGCTCAGTTCGCGGGCCTTTTCCAGCAGTTGCTGCTTGTCGCCCGGGCTCAGCGCAATATCCTGCTCCAACTGCAAGGCCAGGCGTGGCAACGGCTTGATCGCCTGCAACCGCGCCAGGTACTGGCGGGCACCGTCCAGGCGTTTCTGTTGCAGGTCGATCAGGCCCAGGCCATAGAGCGCGTCAGGCTGCTCGGGGGACAGGTTCAACAACTTGCTCCAGGCCTCCGCGGCCCGATCGGGATGCTCCTTGGCCTGCCAGTAGTAACCCTGCTGGATCAGCAGCGACTGCGGGTTGCCGGTCTCGGCGGCCAGGCCGGGCATGGCCGCCAGCGCGGCGCACACCGCCAGGGCTAGGGTTTGCTGGCGCATGGAGCCTCCCAGGACACTTTCAAGGTACCGTCCTTGTTGAACTGATAACGTTTTTCACTCCAACCCAGTGAGAACAGGCTCAGCATCACGTGGTAATACTGGTGCTGGCTGTAGGCCGGATCGGCCGGATTGCTGTAGTGCGCGATGGCTTCGTCGACGATGCGCTGCTGCTGGTCGGCCAGCAACGGCAGGCCCTTGGCCCGCAGATACGGCACCAGGGACGCGGAGAAACCGTAAGGGCCGATGCCCTCGGTAACGCCGGTGACCACCTGGACCTTTTCCGGTGGCACGCCGGTGGAGGCGACGAACTGGGCCATGCCGTCGAGGTTGTCGAGGATCGGCTTGGCCAGCGGGTCGGCAGGCGAGGTCAGGCCGGCCCACAGGTAGGTGCGGATGGCGTCGTAGCTGCCCTGGGCCGAGGTGAATTTATCGACCACGAACATGCCCTTGTTGACGTCCGTGCCGCGATAACCGACCCAGTCGGGCACAAAGCCGAAACGGTTCATGTTCTTGTCGGCAATCATCTTCGCGGTGCTTTCGGCGATGTCCTTCCAGGCCCCGGACGGGCTCTCCTGGCTGAAGCGTCGCAGCAACGGGATCGGTGTATAGCTGGCGTTGAAGCGCCAGAGCTGGTCCGGATGCTCATAGCCGACCGGGCCCGGCAAGAGCATCTTGCCCAGGCCCGGAATGTTGCGCACCAGGGTCTTGTCCAGGTTGTTCAGAATCCGCTGGGCGTCCGTACGGTACTCGGGCTTGTGCCACAGACGGTCGGCCTCCAGCAGCGAGTACGCGATCCAGAGATCGGCATCGCTGGCGGAGTTGGTGTCGATCACACCCCAGGTGCCAGTGGGCGTTGGGCCCCACAGCCAGCCGGGCAGGTTCTGCGCGATATTGGCCCCGGCCATATTGTCGCGGGTCCAATGCCAGAGCTCCTCGAAGGTCAGTGGATCGTTGCCGACCAGGGCGAAGAACATCCCATAGGCCTGGCCTTCGGAACTGCTCTGGTTGGGGTCCATGCTCGAGCCGAGCATGCGCCCGTCCTTCTGCACGAAACGCTCGGCGTAGTCTTTCCACAGCGGCCAGTTCTGCAACGAGCAGGACTCGGCCCGCGCGACCAGCGGCACCAGCAGCGCCAGGGACAGCAAGGTTCGACGCCAGATCATGACAAACGCTTCTTCGCACGGGCACGCAGGGCGAGATACAGCAGGCTGGCCACCAGCAACAGGCCCAGCACGGTCACCAGCAGCATCCACTGCATGTTCTGCGACAGCAGCCATTGCACGCGCTTGAACAGGTTCAGCTCACCGACGTAATACTGCTCGTCGGCCACCAGCGAAGTGATCTCCTTGCCCTGCACCACCGCCAGGCTGCCCTGGAGGCTGTCCTTGTAGGCGTCGCCACCGATCATCGCGGCCGTGGCCTCGGCCAAGCCTTCAGGCTTGCCGCTGGCAATCACCACCACGCTGCGACCGGGCTTGAGCGGCGACTCGAAACCGGCCAGGTAGGTACTGCTCTGGGGACCGCTGTAGCTCACGGTCAAGGTCGGTTTGCGCTGGTTGGCCGCAGGGTCCGGGCTGATCCACTGGCGCACGCGCAAGGTCAGGTCGGACAGCGAGAAGCGATGGTTGTCGCCCGAGACACCGGCCGGCAAACGATCGATCCACTGCTTGAGCAAAGGCTGGTTGTCGCCCGAAGCCAGCACCAGCAGGTCCTTGTCACTGACCGACTGTACCTGCGCGGCATCCACCACCTGCACGGCCGTGGCCGGGTAGCCGGTGGAGTCGCCGAAGCGACCGAGCACGGTCAGGTAGGCGCCCCACTCCGCCGGCCCGCTGCCGTCGGGCAGCACCACGGCGCTCTGCGAAAGATCGGCCAAACGGGTGAACGGGAAGCCGCTGTCATTGAACACGCCCAGGTTCGGCAAGGCGATGTAGTGGTTGTAGCCCGTCAGGTCGAGGGTCGAATCCGGGTCGATCAGCCCACGCATGTTGTCGATGATGATGTCGCGGCATTCGCCCTGCTTGATGTAGTCGAACATGAAGCGCAACTGCAATTGCGACTGCGCGCCGGCGGAACCCAGGGGGATGCGGACGACGGATTCGCGGGGCAGGCTTTCATCTTTCTGCAGCAGTGTCAGCAGGCTTTCAGCACCGCCCAGGCTCTTCATCGAAGGCAGGGGCATCGACTTCATGAAGGTGTTGTTCAGGCTCACCAGCAAGGAGGAGTTGCTCGATTCCTGCTGCGGGGTGTAGCGGTATTTCAAGTCCAGCCGGACGCCCTCTTCACGCCAGTTGAACATGTCCGGCGGCAAGCGCAGCGGTATGCCGATGGGCCCCGGGTTGTAGCCGGACACGCTGAACAGCTTCGGATCGAGCAGCTCGCCGAGCTTGACCGGACGATCGGACGGCAGCCAGTTGGGCGCATCATAGGGTTTGCGCGGGCTCAGCGAATCAAGATGCTCGATCAGCACGCTGTTGCCCTCCAGCGCCTTGCTGCCCAGGGCCACGGCCGAGGCCGCGAGCTTGAGTTCGGCGCCGTCGCGACCGGCGACGATCAGGAGCTTGGCATGGGGGTCGCCGGGATGGGTCACGAGGGTGACCGTCGGGCCCTTCGGCGCGGGAATCGCCAGCCCACCCAGTTGCACGGCGTCCTTGCTCTCGACCAGGACAATGGCGTTGCCCTTGTCCGGCAGTTGCCCGACGTTGCTGGTGAAACTGGCACCGCGATAAGCCGCCAGGGCACCCAGCCACGACGACAGCGCACCGGCGCCTTCGAGGGCGGCGTGATCCGGCGCCTTGGCAAACACGAACGGCAGGTTCAAGGGCTGCGAGTCGCGACGATCGAAAAACGGCAGCGGCAGGATCGACAGGTCGTCCTTGAGCGGGATCGGCGACACGTTGAGCTCAAGCTCTGAACTGTTGTTGATCTTGGCCCACAGGCTGCTGTGCTGCGGGTCTTCGCACTGCATGGTGTAGTGCCCGATAAATTGCAGGCGCAAGCGGTTGAACTCGGTGATCAGGTGCGCCGGGATATTCACCACCTGCTCTTGCGGCTTGCCGGCACCATCCTTGGGCAGGGCCAGGCTGGCGGCCACTTCATCGTTGACCAGCACGTTGATCTGCGACAGGTCGGCCAGCAACGCTGGCGAGTAGCTGTAGCGCAGCAGCAGTTGCGCACTGTTGACCACCTCGTCGGCGCGGACGTTGAAGCTGACGCTGTCGGCCGCTTCCACGCCCTGCAGGTTCATGGTGTCCAGGCGTCCCAGTTGCTTGAGGGTCAGGCTGTGGCTGTAACTCCCGACCGGCGGCTGTGGCGCGACATTCGTCGGCACCACCGGCGGCGTCGCGACGGTCTCGGCCCAGGCGTTATGGACCAGCCCCCCCAGGCACAGTGCGGACGAAGCCAGGAGCATCAGCGGACGACGAGTGCAACGCAGGGCGCTACGGGTCAACGGTGTAGGGGTCATGACTTATCCATAAGAGGTACGAGCGGGTTCAAAGGGGCGTTTTTTCTGGCCGGTACGGCTGGGCGAACAGGCGTCGGCTGATCGGCCGGGCGTCGGCGCGTCGGCAGCAACAGCGCC
Source organism: Pseudomonas sp. MWU12-2037 (assembly GCF_023242345.1). Taxonomy (NCBI): domain Bacteria; kingdom Pseudomonadati; phylum Pseudomonadota; class Gammaproteobacteria; order Pseudomonadales; family Pseudomonadaceae; genus Pseudomonas; species Pseudomonas sp. MWU12-2037. Next base: position 259,917 of record NZ_JALLIZ010000007.1, read on the forward strand.
TTGACCAGCGTGCCGAGGCCGATCAGGCCAATGGCACTGACCTCGCGCAGGGCCGACAGCGGTGTATCGAGTTTGCCGTTGCCCCAACTGGTGGCCCAGGTGTCGGCACGGGAGAAGGTCATGCGCACCAGTTCGCTTTGCTGGCGCAGGGTCAACGGATCGAACAGCGCGCCGAGGTACTGGCCCTTGCTGAACACCACCGTGGTGTCGAACTCACAGGTCGCGGCGTTGCGAAACAGTGTCACTCGCACCCGCTCACCGGCCGTGACCGTAGTGCCCGCCGGCAACTTGATGCCGAGCCCGCGCTGAGAGAAGTCCTGGGTGATGCCATACACCGGGGTGCCGTCGGGCAGTTCAACCTTGACCGGCAACTCGGCGCTGACCCGCGGCTCGGCGCGGATCTGCCGCGACTCACTGGCCACCGCCACCGCGGCGCTGGTGATGATCAGGTTGTAGAGGGTCCAGAGGGCGTTGATCAGCACCGTGATCGCGGTGGCGGGATCGCCCCAGATCCATTGGTGGACGGCAAAACCCAGCCCGGTGAGGTTCAGCACCAGCAGGACGATATAGGGCCGGGCCAGCTTCCAGTCGAAGAACTGCTGGTCGATGATCCCGCCCTTGTCGGTGACGTTGAAACCGCCAAAGCCGGGTTTTATCAGCGCCATCAGTACTGGCGGCATGATGTACCAGGCCAGCACCGTCTCGTAGACCTCGTTCCAGAACGAATGGCGGAAGCGCCCCTGGATACAGGAGTTGGTCAGGTTCGAGTGGAACAGGTGCGGCAGCACATAGGCGGTGATCATCAGCGCCGAGGCGTGGAAGATCTGCGCACCGAAGATCAGGTACGCCAGGGGCGCGGTGAGGAACACCAGGCGCGGCAAGCCGTAGAAGAAGTGCAGCATGGCATTGGCGTAGCAGACCCGCTGGCCGAGCTTGAGGCCCTTGCCCATCAACGGGTTGTCCAGGCGGAAGATCTGCGCCATGCCCCGGGCCCAACGGATGCGCTGGCTGATATGTCGCGACAGGCTTTCGGTGGCCAGGCCCGCGGCCTGGGGAATCGCCAGGTAGGCGGTGTTGTAACCGGCGCGGTTGAGCTTGAGGGCGGTGTGGGCATCCTCGGTAACGGTCTCGATCGCCACGCCGCCGATTTCTTCCAATGGCTGGCGCCGCAGGATGGCGCAGGAGCCGCAGAAAAAGGTGGCGTTCCACAGGTCGTTGCCATCCTGCACCAGGCCGTAGAACAACTCGCCTTCGTTGGGTACGGCGCGGAAGGTCTTGAGGTTCTTCTCGAACGGGTCCGGGGAGAAGAAAAAGTGCGGCGTCTGCAACATCGCAAGCTGTGGGTCCTTGAGGAACCAGCCCATGCCGATCTGCAGGAAGGAACGGGTCGGCACATGGTCGGCGTCGAACATGGCGATGTACTCGCCGTCGGTGACCTTGAGAGCGGCATTGAGGTTGCCGGCCTTGGCGTGGGCATTGTCATCACGGGTGATGTAGTTGACGCCGATGCTCTGGCAGAACCGTCGGAACTCGTCGCGACGACCATCGTCGAGCACATGCACCCGCAGTTTTTCCTTGGGCCAATCCATCGCCTGGGCGGCGAAGATGCTCAGTTTCACGATGCTCAGGGCTTCGTTGTAGGTGGGGATGAACACATCCACCGTCGGCCATTCGCTGGGGTCGCCGGTGAGCAGTACCGGGCGGCGACGCAGGGGCCAGGCGGTCTGCACATAACCGAAGACCAGCACCACCAGGGCATAGATTTCCGCCAGCACCAGGCCATAGCCAAAGGCGATGTCCAGCCAGCCTTCGAAACCGAGGGTCTCGGTCAGGCGCCAGTACATGTAGCGCAACGAGGCGACCAGCGAGAGCACGATCAGCAGCAGGATCGGCCAGCGCCCCGGCATGCGCTTGACCAGCAAGGCCAGGCCGAAGCACAGCGCGGCAAACAGGCATTGGCTGTACAGGTCCAGCGGTGCGCTGACGATGCTGATCAGCAACAGCCCGCCAATCAGCGAAATGCCCGCGATCAGCGCCTTGCGCAGCGCCCCCGGCCATTGGTTGAAACGCTCCAGCCAGGCGTTGAGACGCAGTTCAGAGCGCCCCGGGAGATGGGGCGTGAGGTTGGGATCGCGGGTCATGACAAAGAGGACTCTTGCGTACCGTACATGAGCAGTTCGCACAGCGAACCTGAGAGGTCGAGGACATCCTGGCAGCCTCGGGTGCTTGGGGTATGCGCCAGCGGATTACGGTCGTACGCCAAGGCTTCGCTGATGAAATGATCCTGGCGGATCACCCCCAACAGCTGCTGTCCTGTTCTTTTTTTCAGCACTTCGCAGAGGTCGAGGCTGAACTGGCGGGACGTGTCCAACTGGTTGATCACAACTTTGTATTGCGCGGGATTTTCCCGTTGCAGGTAGGGAGCGAGCAGCCGGTCCAATTGATTGAGGCTGGTGTAGGCGGCCGCATCGGCCAGGGTCACCCCAAGCACCACATCAGCGATCTCCAGCGCCTGGGCCAGGTAGACCGTTGCCCCGGGCGGGGTGTCGATCAACAGCGTGTCCTGCTCATCCAGGTCAAGCTGCGCCAGGTGACGGGCCAGCCACAAACGATCGTTTTCCAGGCGCTGTTCCAGGCTCCGACGCTGCGGCTCGCCGACCACGCCATAGGCCAGGCAACGGCTACCGGAAAAGCCCTTGCGGATCAGCGGCTGCCAATCTTCGTCGGCACTCTCGGACTGGGCAATGCCTGGCCAGTCTTCGTTGCCGCCCAAGTGCAGGCACAAGGCGTTTTGCGGGTCCAGATCGAGCGCGAGCGTGCGCCCGCCCGAACGCTTGATCCCACAGGCCAGGACGGCGGCCAGGGTGCTCTTGCCCACCCCACCCTTGGCCGACACCAGGACAATGACCTTGGCCTTGAGCTTTGGCGCACCCTGTCCAACAGGCTGCGCAGTAGACACGCCGCCGCGCTGTTGTTCGATTTCCACTAGCAGCCGGCTCAGCGGCGTGGAGCCGACGAGCACCATGGAGGACGACGGGAAAACATCCAAGGGTTCAGTGGGCTGAGGGTCGAGGCTGGCAGTCAGCGACTCCGGCATCGGGACTTCGGATACGACAGGCGCCGTGTCTTCGATGTAGTCGTAGCTGGGCTCGATCTCCCGGTAGCTCTCGACACTCCCCCCGAATCGATTGAACAGATTCGCAATGTCATCTGAACGGTGCATGTAAGTGTCCCTTCGTACAATTAGGTTCAACTCAAAAATGTAAGGGGACAAGCACTCGACTAGCTCTACATTCCATTGCCCGTTATTCCCGGATTGCTCCCTCCCCACGCAGTATCAATTTGATAGCGCCATTATTTTGTTGTCCAATAGATTTTCATCAAATAAAAACCGACCATCGCCAATAAATTGGCGAGCAAAGCCAACCACCTCATTTCACTGGTAAATTTCCTTCTTCCGAGACCGCTGACCGGTTGAGCCGTGACATTGGCGCGTGGGTCCAATAGATTAGGCGTCCTGAAATGCCCCGGCCTTTCGAGCCTCACCCCAGTTAAATGACACTGAAATAGCGAAATTTCGATGCCTGATTCCCATACCGATGAAGCCGTAACCTCCTTGTCCGCCAAGGGCGAATACGAAAACGCCATCCATCTTTCCCAGCATGTGCCCCAGGCCAAGAACATCAGCGAGATGGTTCTCGACGCCTTCCACACCTCGAAAGAGAGCGACCAGATTCGCGAACTGCGCTTGGCGATCCGCCAGGCCCACGACCGTTTCGACGACGACAAAGCCTACGAACTCATGGGCCAGCTCAAGCAACTCAAGGACGCCGAGGCGGCCGACATCGCGGCCCTGGAAGACCTGAGCACGAAATTCCCGATCAGCCGGATTCTCTCCAGCTACAAGGACGACGCGGCGTTCCAGGAACTGGTCTATGGCTTGGCGCTCAAGGTGCTGAACCAGACTCACCAGGCCCTGAGCAACCCCAGCGCCGGCAAGGGCAAGGCCGCACGCGTCAAGAAAGAGGCGCCGGTCTTTGTCATCAGCAAGGACGACACCAGCGTCAACTTCCCGCTGCGCACACCGCGCAGCAAGGCCAATGCCGACCGCGAAGCATTCGAATTCCTCGGCTTTGCCTTTGCCGGCCACGGCGACCTGGCCGAGTTGCTGAGCGAAACCTTTGTCGACAACGAAGGCAACGAACAGCCGGCCACCCGTCAGAACATCGTCACGGCGATTCAGCAGCAGACGGCGTTTGCCGGGTATAGCGTCGTACAGCAATGACGATCCGCCGCTGAGTGGGAGCGGCGGCGAATGAAAAGAGGCAGGTGCGTTTCGAGGTCAGTCGCGGTGAGGGCTGGCCTGGGGATGGGCCTGCCTTTTTTGATTCGATACGGAAAACCTGGACAGGCCGATACGGCCCGGAATTGAAGATCTGGCAGGCAAAAAAAAACCGCTTAGGTAGCGGTTTCTTTTTTGCGGGCTCCGGTTAGGCCAGAACTCGCGCAGCCTCATAGGATGCACTGGTGTGTAGAACCATTATACCGTAGCGAGTAACACGTGCAAACCACACTCTTTGCCACTTCTGTAACAACCAGAGTACAGGCCGCAGCGACAATCGGAAAAACCCTGTTTGAATAAACATCCTGAAACTACTTCTATCGGAAACATGGCCTTTTGAGCACATTTCCGTCCTCAGTAGAGTGGGTATCATGCACGGGCTATCACGTCAGTCAACATGAGGCTTGGCCAGGCACAGGCGCTGACTTAGGCCCCCCTGACACGGAGTAGGACCCGTGCCGGACTCGCTCAGGGGGCCATCAGCCCGGCCACCTCATAGTTTGCACTGGTGTGTGAACCCTAAGGTGTACATGTTCCGGTAAGTACACTGGAGGTTTGGCCCACCTGGGAGGGCCAGAGTATGTCCAAGCTATTTCGACGTACGTGGAGCCTTGCAGTCAATACCCTTCGTGCTTATCACGTTTGGAATTTTCTGCGAGATCACTTTGATGACCGTTAAGGTCTGAGCAGTGGCCCGCTTCGACTTCGGTCGAAGCGGGTTTTAGAAATGTGTTAACGCTTGAAAAGCATTGAGTTCCACACAGTTTTTTGCAGTTCAAGCCATGTTCTATACTTTGTAAAGCGCAAAGGACAGAACTTTATCGCCCCACATACTTCTATATTTCCCACAACAAACGGTACAGTATTACCGTGCCATAGACCGTTGCGTCCCCGCTTTTGGCCTGAGACACCGAAATCAATGCCAAAGGAGTGAGCAGCGATGGTCGAACCATCCAAAAGCGGACCCTGGAACAGCCAACTCGGCGATATCAACGAAGACGTCGTGCACGCGATCCTTGAACTGGTCAGCGATGGCGTCTGGGACTGGAATGCCAATACCGGCCTGGTCTACCGCAGCCCCGGCTGGTACGAAATGCTCGGCTACTCCCCCAATAGCCTGCCGAACAGCGTCTTCACCTGGGAAAACGTGATTCATCCCGACGACTACCCACAGGTGATGGCGCATTTCGACGACCATCTGAATGAACGCACCCTGGGTTATCACGCCGAGTACCGCTGCCGCACCCGCAGCGGCGACTATATCCTGGTCGAAGACCGCGGCTATGTGATCGCCCGCAACCCCGACGGTTCGGTCGCCCGGATGATCGGCGCCCACCGTAGTCTCGAAGACCAACGGCGCCTGCTCGAACAACTGGAGGCCCGCACCCACTCCTTCGAGGCCATCGTCGCCGAGCGGACTGCCGAGCTGTCACGGGTCAATCGCCAGTTGCAGGCCCAGCTCGAGGAAAACCGCCGCCTGGCCGAGAGCGATTCGCTGACCGGGGTCGCCAATCGCTATTGCCTGGAGAAGATCCTGTCCCGGGAGTGCCAGCGCGCCGGGCGCTTTCGCCAGGCGCTGTCGCTGATTGCGATGGATATCGATGACTTCAAGCTCATCAATGACCGCCACGGGCATCAAGGCGGAGACAGGGTGCTGGTCGAGGTCGCGCAAACACTCCAGGGCTGCCTGCGCGACACTGATCTGCTGGCGCGCTGGGGCGGTGACGAATTCATGCTGGTCCTGCCGGACAGCCCCCTCTCCACCGCCATGAACCTGGCACAGCGAATGCGCGAGCGCCTGCTGCAACGCAACCCCTTGGGCCTGAACTCACTGACAATCAGTTTTGGGGTGGTGGAACGTCACGCCGACGAGCCCATGGACGAACTGATGGGCCGGGCCGACCAGGCTCTGTATCGCGCCAAGGGTGCCGGCAAGAATGTGATTTCCAATTGAGACCGCACTGGCCTTGGCCGACGCCAGGCATCGCCGGTTTTTCCCGCGACACACAAAAAACCCCACCGAAGCGGGGTTTTCTTTTGACCATTCCAACGTCCTGTCGGCTGCCGTCCTGGCGATGGTCGATCTTCCCTGATCCTGTGCACATCCTTGCGCAGCAGTGATGGATCCAGAATAGGGCAGCCGCTCAAACGCTCATAGAGGCGATTGCGGGCGCGGCGTGTAAGCCTTTCGCTATTGCCGTGTTTTTTTCCCACTGCAATACGCCACACAGCCCTTTCACTATCATCTCGACTTCCTGCTTGTCGATCACCAGCGGCGGCAACAGGCGAATGGTCTTGCCCCGTGTCACGTTGATCAACAAGCCCTGGTCCCGGGCCGCGATCAGCGCCAGGTCACGTACCGGCTGGTGCAGTTCGACACCGATCATCAGGCCTTGCCCACGTATCGCCAGGACCTGCGGACAACCGCTCAGTTCGGCCCGTAGCCGTGCCAGCAAATGCTCCCCTTGCTGCCGGGCATTCTCCACCAAGCCCTGCTCCTCGATGATATCGAGCACGGTGCAGCCGGCCCGACAGGCCAGCGGGTTACCGCCAAAGGTGCTGCCGTGGCTGCCAGGAGTAAACAGCTCGGCGGCCTTGCCCCGCGCCAGGCAAGCGCCGATGGGAATGCCATTGCCCAAGCCCTTGGCCAGGGTCATCACGTCCGGGACAACGCCTTCGTGCTGGAAGGCGAACCACTGGCCGGTGCGGCCGATGCCGGTCTGGATCTCGTCGAGCATCAGCAACCAGGAGCGCCGCTTGCACAGGTCGCGGACGGCCTTCAGGTAGCCTGGCGGCGGCAGTTGCACACCGCTTTCGCCCTGGATCGGCTCCATCAGCACCGCGCAGATCCGCTGGCCGTGGCTGCGGGCAATGCTGTGCAACAGCGCCAGGTCGCCGTATGGCACCTTGATGAAGTCCCCCGGCAGGTCATGGAAGCCCAGGCGCACCGCCGGACCGTCGCTGGCGGACAAGGTGCCCAGGGTACGGCCGTGGAAGGCATTCTCCATGACCACCACCAGGGGTTTCTCGATCCCTTTGTGCCAGGCATGCAGTCGCGCCAGCTTCAGCGCCGTTTCATTGGCCTCGGCGCCGGAGTTGTTGAAGAACACCCGGTCCATGCCCGACAGCCGCGTCAAACGCTCGGCCAGCCGTTGCTGCCAGTCAATGCTGTAGAGGTTGGAGGTGTGCAGCAGCAGGCCGGCTTGCTCGCAGATAGCGCTCACCAGCCGCGGGTGGGAATGCCCGATATTGGTCACCGCCACGCCGGCCACCGCATCCAGGTACTCACGGCCTTCGCGATCCCACAGGCGGGTGCCCAGCCCTTTGACGAACCCCAGGTCCAGTGGTTGATAGGTGGTCATCAGGCTAGCGGCGGTCATGGCATCGAGCTCCAGGCATGGGGTGGTGCTGGCAGTATCGTTAGCCACCTGAGCTGGATAAACTGCGTTGTGCTTCAATCATTTTAAAGCTGAGATTGATAATGGATCTTTTCCAGGCAATGCGGGTGTACGTGACCGTGGTGGAGAGCGGCAGCATGACCGCGGCCGCCCTGGAATGCGGTATTTCCACCACCATGGTCGGCAATCACCTGCGCTCACTGGAGCAACGGCTCGGGGTCAGCCTGCTTAACCGTACGACTCGTCGTCAGCGCCTGACCGAGTTCGGCTCGACCTACTATCAGCGCTGTCTTGAGGTGCTGGGGCTGGTGGCGGACTCCGAGCGCCTGGCCGAACAGGCCCAGGGCGAGCCCAGCGGTATCCTGCGGATCACCGCGCCGCTGACCTTCGGCTCCGAACGCCTGGCACCGGCCCTGAGTGAGTTCGTGCTGCGGTATCCCCGGATCAAGCTGGACGTAATGCTCAGCAACCAGCGCGAAGACCTGATCGACAGCGGCTTTGATGCGGCGATCCGCCTGGGTGCACCCGACCCCTCGGCGCTGATTGCCCGGCCCCTGGAAAACTATGCGCTGACCGTCTGTGCGTCGCCGTCGTACCTGAAACGGCGCGGGACACCGCTCATCCCCCAGGACCTGGAACATCACGACTGCCTGGCCTTCGCCTACCCGGCGGGCGACGACTGGCGGACGGTGGAAAAACAGTGGAGCCTGAGCGGCCCGGAGGGGGAAATCCTGGTACCGGTGAGCGGCCCGATGACCATCAACAGTTCTTCGGCGTTGTACCAGGCGGCGCTCTCCGGAATGGGTGTCGTGATGCTGCCGGATGCGTTGCTGCGCGATGATCTGCGCGAAGGCCGACTGGTGCCGCTGCTGGGGACATACAAGCTGCCCAGCCGGCCGATGAACCTGCTTTACGCGCAAGACCGCTACCGACTGCCCAAGCTGCGCAGCTTCGTGGAGTTCGCACTGGAGAAGTGGGGCAAGCCCTAGCGGCCGAGTACACATCCTGTGGGAGCGGAGCTTGCCCGCGAAGCTTTTGGCGGTCTCAAGGGCCCCTTCGCGGGCAAGCTCCGCTCCCACAGAATCCCTGATCGGCTTTCAAACCTCACTGTGCCTGTCTGGATGCTCGTGGTTTATTTGGCGATAGCCTTGGCCGCATCTTCAATGATCGCCGCGACCTTGTCCGGATGGGACACCATCACTACGTGGGACGCGCCCTTGATATCCACTGTCTCCCTGGAACCCGCGCGATCGGCCATGAACTTCAGGGCCGCTTCGGGAATGTTCTTGTCCGCCGAACCGTAGATGAACCAGGACGGCAGGGTTTTCCAGGCCGGATCGCCCGAGCCTTCCTTCAACGCGGCCTCGGCGACCGGGCGCTGGGTCGCGGCCATCAGCGCGGCATCCTTGGGGGCGACATCGGCGGCGAACTGCGCGGCGAATTTATCCTGCTGGATAAACAGGTCCACCGTGCCATCTTTCAACGGCACCGGCGGCGCCAGGGTCGGGCCCAGGGTGCTGCCCGGAAAACGGCCGGAGAGTTCGATCGCGGTCTCGCCTTTTTCCGGGGCGAAGGCGGCAACATAGACCAATGCCTTGACGTTGGAACGGCCATGGACCGCGTTGGAAATCACCGAGCCACCGTAGGAATGCCCAACCAGGATCACTGGACCTGGTGTATGTTCGACGATGTCAGCCACATAGTCCGAATCGCTTTTCACGCTGAGCAGCGGGTTGGCGACGGCGATCACCGGATACCCCTTGGCCTGCAGACGGGCAATCACCCCATTCCAGCTGGAAGACTCGGCAAAGGCGCCGTGCACCAGCACCACCGTGGCTTTCTGGCCCGGCTGCGCGGCAGCGGCGGCCGAACCCGCCCAGCCCATCGACAAGGCTCCAGCCGCGATGGCGACGGCGGCGAACAGTTTGGAGACGGCAGAAAAACGGAACATTTGCATTGGTATTCCCTCTCGCATGAAATGGCTGACCCACCGGAAGCGGCGGCGTCCAGGTCGCTGAACGTGGGGCCATGATGGGCAAAACAGCTTTACGAATGGCGCCTTCCTGTCGATGATATGCGCCAGATCGTCTAATTCCAGCGTTAACGAGAGGGAAAGAATGGATCGCCTGTCGACCTTGCTCACGCACTTCGGCATCGCCGCCGACACCTTCCACAGTGGCCTCCTGCGAGGCAATGCCGAGGTCGATGGCCTGGAACCCCGCGGGCACGTGCACCTGCTCAAAAGCGGTCGGGTCAACCTCGAGAGCGGCGGCAAGCTGCTGCGCATCGAAGAACCGAGCCTGATCCTGATCCCCCGTCCCCTGCCCCATCGCCTGGTTGCCAGCAAGGCCGACGCCGCCGAACTGGTCTGCGCGGCGCTGCGTTTCGATGGCGGTATCGACAATCCGCTGTCCGTGGCCTTGTCCGACACCATCGTGATGCCGCTCGCCGCGGTGCCCATGCTCGAGGGCAATCTCGAGTGGCTGTTCGCTGAGGCCTTCGCCGAACACTGTGGCCGCGAAGCAGTGATGAACCGCCTGTTCGAACTGATGGTGATCCAGTTCCTGCGGCACATGATGGCCTACCACAGCATGACCACCGGGATGATGTCGGGCCTGGCGGACCTGCGCCTGGCTCGGGCCATGACCATGATGCACAACCATCCCGAGCGACCCTGGACCGTGGCCGACCTGGCGCAGGAGTCGAATATGTCCCGGGCCAGTTTCGCCGCGCATTTTCACAAAGTGGTCGGCCAGACTCCGGCAGACTATGTGCTCAGCTGGCGTGTCAGCCTGGCCCAGAAGCGTTTACGCGAGGGCCGGCCGATTGCCCTGATTGCCGATGAGGTCGGTTATGAAAGCCCATCGGCCCTGGCCCGGGCCTTTCGCCGCAAAATCGGTGAAAGTCCGCGGGAGTGGTTGGCGCGACAGTCAGCCTGAATCAGAACAGGCACAAGCTCGGCTATTGTTGAGCCGGGCACCCCAGGGCACTTTCGCCTGGCCAATCGATCAGACCCAAGAACACCGTCGCCTGCCTGCTGCCTCGTGCATCGGCAACAGCGCCCATGGACCGATACAAGGATCAGTACACCGTTATGTTCGAACACATCGACTTCAACTACCTGCTCGCCACCTACGGCTATTGGGCCATCTTCATCGGCTGCCTGCTGGAAGGGGAAACCATCCTGATCCTCGGCGGGGTGGCGGCGCACCAGCAGGTCCTGCACCTGCCGCTGGTGATCTTCTGGGCCAGCCTCGGCGGGATGCTCGGCGACCAGGCGCTGTTCTGGACCGGACGTTATTTCGGCGCCCGCCTGCTACCCCGCCTGCATCGCCAGCAGGCCGCCATAGAACGGGTGACGGGACTCATTCAACGCCACCCGCTGACCTCGATCTTTGCCGTGCGCTTCCTCTATGGCATGCGCCTGGTGGGTCCGCTGGTAATCGGTGCCAGCCGGCTATCGCCGCTGCGCTTCAGCCTGATGAACCTGCTCGGAGCCGTGGTCTGGGCCATGCTCTTTGCCACGGCCGGTTATTGGGCAGGCGGCTTCCTCGAAAGCCTGCTGGGCAATCTCAAACCCTATCGCCTGCGCATCGTGATCGGCGTAGTGGTCATCGTTGCCGGGATCGCCCTGATCCGCCATCTGCGGGCCAAGGCGCGGGAGCGTCAGAAAGCCTGAGCCAGGCTCAGACCCGGAAGCGCCCGACCAGTCCCTGCAACGAAGTTGCCAGCCGCGACAACTCATGGCTGGCGGCGCTGGTCTGGTCGGCCCCGGTCGCCGAGCGGATCGACAGGTCGCGGATGTTCACCAGGTTACGGTCGACTTCCCGGGCCACCTGGGCCTGCTCTTCCGCCGCGCTGGCGATCACCAGGTTGCGCTCGTGGATTTCATGCACCGAGGCGGTGATGGTCACCAGCGCTTCGCCGGCCCGTTCGGCCAGGGCCAGGGTGCTGGCGGCACGGGCGGTGCTGGTGTGCATCGACTCCAGGGCCAGGGTCGAGCCGCTGCGCATGCCGGACACCATCTGTTCGATCTCCTGGGTCGACTGCTGGGTGCGATGGGCCAAGGCACGCACCTCATCGGCCACCACCGCAAAGCCGCGCCCGCTCTCACCGGCACGGGCCGCCTCGATGGCGGCATTCAGTGCCAGCAGATTGGTCTGCTCGGCAATGGCGCGAATCACTTCCAGCACTTTGCCAATGCCCTGGGACTGATCGGCAAGCGAACGCACCAGTTCCCCGGTGCGCTCGACGTCCCCGGACAGCGCGCTGATGGCGCCGAGAGTTTCACTCACCCGCTCCTGGCCGAGCCGCGCCGATTCGCTGGATTTGCGGGTGGCATCGGAGGTGGACACGGCATTGCGCGCCACCTCTTCCACCGCCGTGGTCATTTCGTTGACCGCCGTGGCCGCCTGTTCGATTTCATGGTTCTGCTGTTGCAGGCCCTCGGTGCTGCCCCGGGTAACCGTATTCAGTTCGTCCGCCGCGGTGGTCAGCGAGGTCGCCGAACCGCTGATGCCTTGCAAAGTGTCACGCAAGGTTTGCTGCATGGTGGCCAGGGCTTCGAGCAGGTGACTGACTTCATCGTCACCGTGGCTTTCGATACGCTGGGTCAGGTCGCCCCGCGCCACATTCTGCGCCGCGCTCAGGGCCTGTCCCAGGGGTTTGACGATACTGCGCGTGAGCAACGTCGCCAGGCCCACGGTGGCCAGGGCCGCCAGGACGATAAACAGGATCACGATCATCCGCGAGCTGCTGTAGTGCTCCTCGGACTTCTGGCTCTCGGCCGCCACCTGTTTGGTAAAGAGGTCGGCCAGGTCGGTCAGTTGCTTGCCGGAACCGTCCACCACGGTCTTCATGTCCACCAGCAGCAGCTTGATCAGTTCGTCGCGCCGGCCCTGCTCGGCCAGGGTGAAGGATTGGGCGATACCGGCACGGTACGCGGCGAAGGTTGTCTTGAACTGGTCATACAACACCCGGGCCTCGGGGCTGGTGACCAGTTTGTCGTAGGCGACGATCCGCTCGCTCAATTCCTTGTCGCGCACGTCCATCTGGCCGCGGTACACCGCGATGTTCTTCGGGTCCTGGTCGAGGGCCATGCGCAGGGAGATGGTGCGGATGCGCAACATGATCTCGCGGATCTCGTCACCGCCACGAATACTCGGCAGCCATTGGGTTTCAACCGCTACCTCGCCTTCGCGGATGTTCGACATCTGGCCCAGGGCGAACACCCCCAGCAAGGCCACCAGCACCGCGATCAAGGCAAAACCCAGCGCCGCGCGAGGCGCGATATTCAGTTGACGAAGAAACATGACGACCGCCTTTTTTGTTATGGCTTCGGGTCAGCGACCCCTGCCCTTAGCTTCAGAGTTGGCAGGCTATCGGCACGTCGTACGACAACTTGAAATAATTGCCGAACCCTTTCACTCGTACACTGGCTTGTCTCAGGGAGCTTTCTGTCCGGGGCCGGGTACGATATTGACCTTGTAGATAATGCGCGTGTGGTAGCCCGCCTGCAGGATTTTCGTGGCGCGCTGATTGATGGTGTCGGCCTTGGCCTCATCGGCCGAGACGCTGTGCAGTTGCGTGCGCTGGGTGCGGGCTTGCCAGCTGGATACGCCCTGGTCCGGCGCGCAGGGCTGCGCGGCGAAACTGACCTTACCGTCCTGGCTGACACACTTGTAGGCATCGGCGCTGAAGGCCGAACAGGAGGCGCCAAGGAGGAGAACGAAGACCAGGCATCTGCCCATGGGTGTGCATCCCTGTAGGTGTTGGCTGTCCACAGATAAAAGAAAACCCGCCGAAGCGGGTTTTCTTCAAAGCATTCCGACATCCCGTCGGCGGCCTCCATGGCCTGGTTCGATCATCCTTGATCCTGCACACATCCTTGCGTAGCAGCGATGGGTGTAGATTAACCCCGGCCATGAACGGTCAACAGAGGAGATCAGTGCCACGGCATGTAAGCCTTTCGCCATACATGGATCCAATCTTCACCGCCACGAGCAGCATCGCTCATGGCGCCAGGACAGGCATGCTTGCGCGGTCATGGCTGGCATCAGTCGTTTCATCGAGCAGCACATCGGCCTCCACAACCCCCAGTTGCAGGAGGATTGCCTCCCACTTCGAATGATCCTCGGCGGCAAACCCGTGGAGGGCCTTGGGCAGGATCCGCGCAAAGAACAAGTGTTTCTCGGTATCCAGCCCCAGGTACATTACCTTCGCCACTTCAGCGAGCATCTGGCTTCGTGTTCCGGGCGACGCGGCCCCATGGCGACTGCGCGGCTGCGCCCCTGGCTCATCGACGAGCAGCTCCAGGTGAGTATTGACGCGGATGTGGGCCACGAGCGCAAAGGTGATCGTGGCCAGATCGCGTTGCCAGCCATGGTGGAGCTCGGCGCAGAGCCCCTGCAGGCGCAGATAGGTCGCGGACAGCGGCAGCTCCAGGTCTTTCCAATCCTCGCTGGCCAGACAACGGCAGACAGCATTCAGCGCTGCGTCGACGTTTTCGACCGCGAGGGAAGGCGCCCAGGCGTTACCCGCCACGAGGTCATCCCCGGGCTGGACCTTCTCCACCAGAAAGATCAGCGAGGCCTGATACAGCGTCCGGCACAGCTCGCGCAGTTTCTGGATATCGCCTGCACGCTTGCCCGCGCAGCCGGCCACCATCACACAGGGTTGCGCGTTCATATCAGACTCCCGGCGGGTTCAGTCATGCAGCGGTACCTCGAATGTTCGATTGGGCAGTTTCAACACGTAGGGAGAACCTCTTCAATCAGCACGGCATGCAGGGGAACAATGGCCTCTTGATACTAGCGAGCGGATGTCTTCTTGATCAGGGCAAGTTCGACTAGAATCCTCCGGACTTTATTGCTCGAGCGACCAGTAAAATGCAGGTTCAGAGAGCCGTGATCGCCGCCATCGAGTTCCTTCCAGGCGAGCCACTGGTACAACAGATCGTCGACCGCGTCTCGGCTGCCATCAACCAGGGCTCCCTGCAGCACGGGGCCAAGTTGCCGCCGATTCGCGAACTCTCGGATCTCATGGGGGTCGGCAAGTCGACGGTGGTCGAATCACTGGACCGGCTGCGGGCCAAGGGCCTGATCACTTCGCGCCAGGGCTCGGGGCACTACGTCTCACGGCTCAGCGCGGCGGTGCAGGCCGGAGTCGGCCGTGAGCTGCTGCCGCAGGACACCCTGAGCGTGGTGCGCCGGGGCCTGCTGCTGGACAACGGAGCCCTGCGCCCCGGCTGCGGTTTCCTGCCCTCCTCCTGGTTGCCTCGCGAGGAATTGCTCAAGGCCGCTCGCGGCACCCTGCGGGCCACCACCCTGCGCATGGGTGAAGTCGGCGTGCCCGCCGGTTACCCGCCGCTACGCCAGGCCCTGCGGGTGAAGCTGTCGACCCTGGATATCGACGTCCCGGTGGAACAGATCATCACCACGGCCAACACCCTCCAGGCCATCGACATGCTTATGCGCCTGTTGATCAAGCCCGGCGACACGGTGCTGCTGGACGACCCATGCTACTTCAACCTGCGGGCGAACCTGGTGCTGCACGGCGCGCGGATCGTCAGCATTCCCCGCGGCCGTGACGGGCTGGACTTCAACCAGCTCGAACAGCTGCTCGACAGTCATCGCCCGATGCTCTACCTGACCAACAGTACGCTGCACAATCCTACCGGTCATTCCTTTTCCCCAGCCCAGGTCTATCGGTTGCTGGAGCTCAGCCATCGCTACGGCTTCCATATCATCGAAGACGACCTGTATGGCGATATCCAGCAGAAACAGACCCCTCGCCTCGCGGCGGCCGGCGGCCTGGACAACATCAACTATATCTCGGGGTTCACCAAGATACTCAGTGCCAACTGCCGGCTCAGCTACCTGGCGCTGCGGCCGGAGCTGGCCGCGCGGATGATCGACCTGAAGATGTCGAGCGGCTGCGTGACCTCGGAGCTGGTGGAACAGATCATCTACCGAATGCTCAGCGACGGCAGCTACACCCGGCACGCCCGACGCCTGATCGATCGCTTGTATGCGGCCAACAACCGCGTAGCCCGCTGGCTGGGCGAAGCCGGCTGTTCGGTGGCGTCATGCCCGGGAGAAGGGCTGTTCATCTGGGCCCGCCTGCCGGCCGGAATCGAGGCCGAGACCCTGGCCCGCAAAGGCCTGGAAAACGACATCGTGCTGGCCCCCGGGACCTTGCTCAGCGCCGGCCCCGAAGCCTCGAGCTTTCTGCGCTTCAACGTCGCCCACAGCGACGACGAACGGGTCCGCGAGCGCTTCCTGCGTTTGCTCCAGGCCTGAGCAAAAAAAGCCCCGCACTTCTTGCGAAGGCGGGGCTTTTTCAATAGCCGGTGGACTCAGCGGGCGTAAGTCAGCAGCAACTCACTGGGCACCTTGAAATCCAGCGACATCATCACGCTCAGGGCAGTGATGGTGAAGATCGAGAACACAAACAGCTTGCGTGCCCAGACCGTGTCATCCACCGCCTTGTAGCCGGTCCAGGCCATGTACAACCAGTACATGCCCATGGCCGCGGCCACGGCGAGGTAGCTCATGCCGGCATAACCGCTGAACGTCAGCATCAACGTCGCGCCGAGGAAGGCCAGGATATAGAGCAGGATGTGCTTCTTGGCCACCAGGATCCCGCGCTTCACCGGCAACACCGGAATCGATGCGGCCAGGTAATCGTTGAAGCGGAAGATCGCGATCGCGTAGGAATGCGGCATCTGCCACAAACTGAACATCACCAGCAGCGTCAGGGCCGCCATGTCGAAGCTGTTGCTCACCGCCACGTAGCCGATCACCGGAGGCATCGCCCCCGACAGACTGCCGATCAGCGTGCCGTGAACCGACTTGCGCTTGAAGTACAGGCTGTAGAAGCCGACGTAGATGACAAAGCCGATCACCGCGAACAGCGCCGCCAACGGGTTGGCGACGCGGTACAGCAGGGCCACGCCGGCGACCCCGAGGACGGTGGCGTAGATCAGGGCCAGTTTCAGGGAGATAAGCCCCTGGACCAGCACCCGGTTCTTGGTGCGCTCCATCTTCAGGTCGATGTCACGGTCGATGCAGTTGTTGAACACGCAACCGGACGCCACCACCAGCGAAGTACCGATCATGGCCGCCAGGAAGATGGCCAGATCGACATGCCCTTTCGAGGCCAGGAAGAAACCACCCGCCACAGAAAGCACGTTACCGAAAATGATCCCCGGTTTGGTGATTTGGATAAAGTGCTTGAGCGACATCGGGTTTACCTCACTTCGCCATCATGACGGTGTGGATGCTGAACATGATCCACAGCGACAGACCCACCAGCAGGACGATCACCAGTGCCGCGAAGATAAACGCCACCACATTGTTACGCTGTGCCGCGGAACGGTCCAGGTGCAGGAAGTACACCAGGTGCACCAGCACCTGGATCACTGCGAAGACCAGAACGATCCACAGGGTCGCCGCTTTCGGCAGCGACGGGTACATCACCAGGCCGAACGGGATGATAGTCAGGATGATCGACAGGACAAAGCCGACCATGTAGGACTTCACGCTGCCGTGGTTGGCATCACTGGAATGCTGTGCATTAGCCATTTACAGAGTCCCCATCAGGTAAACAACGGTGAATACGCAGATCCACACGACGTCCAGGAAGTGCCAGAACAAGCTCAGGCAGCTCAGGCGGGTGATGTTGCTTGGCGTCAGGCCGTTTTTCCAGACCTGGTACATCATCACGCCCATCCAGATCAGACCGCTGCTGACGTGGAGACCGTGAGTCCCGACCAGGGTGAAGAACCCGGACAGGAAGCCGCTGCGGTTAGGGCCGAAACCTTCTTCGATCAGCTTGTGGAATTCATTGATTTCCATGCCGATGAAGCCCAGGCCGAACAGGAAGGTGATTGCCAACCAGAACAGAACCTGACTTTTCTTGCCCTTGAACACCGCCAGCATGGCGAAGCCGTAGGTGATCGAACTGAGCAACAGGCAGGCGGTTTCACCCAGCACGTACGGCAGTTCGAAGATGTCGTGGCCCGACGGGCCACCGGCGACGTTGTTAACCAGCACCGCGTACGCTGCGAAGATCGACGCAAACAGGATGCAGTCGGTCATCAGGTAGAGCCAGAAACCGAAGACGGTCATCTCGCTCGTATCGTGGTGGTGGTCATCGTGCCCATGGTCATGACCATGGGCGTGTCCAGCATTGGTCACTAAGTTCGACATGGTTTAAGCCTGTTCCAGCGAAGATTCAACACGGGTGGCAGGAGTCACTTTCGCCGCCGCCAGCACCTTGTGCTGCTCAGCTTCGATACGCTCGATGACGTCCACTGGCACCATGTAACCCTGATCATCACGCGAGATATGGATGATGAAGTAGATCACCGTACCGGCCAGGCCAGCGATCGCCATCCACCAGATATGCCAGATCATCGCGAAACCGAACACGGTCAGCAGAGCACCCATGACCAGGCCGGTCGCGGTGTTGTTCGGCATATGGATCGGCTGGTAGCGCTTGGGCACCGAGTACGCGGTACCGTTTTCCTTGGCTTCGGTGAACGGGTCAACCCCATCGGCTTTCGGCAGTTCGGCGAAGTTGTAGAACGGCGGTGGCGAAGAAGTCGACCATTCCAGGGTGTGGCCGTTCCATGGGTCGCCGGTCACGTCCATGTTCTGCTTGCGATCACGTACGCTTACGTAGATCTGGATCAATTGCGAAGCGATACCGAAGGCGATCAGAATGGCACCGAACAACGCCACGTACAGGTAAGGCACCCACTCAGGGT
Source organism: Pseudomonas sp. MWU12-2037 (assembly GCF_023242345.1). Lineage (NCBI taxonomy): Bacteria > Pseudomonadati > Pseudomonadota > Gammaproteobacteria > Pseudomonadales > Pseudomonadaceae > Pseudomonas > Pseudomonas sp. MWU12-2037. The sequence continues at coordinate 278,428 of NZ_JALLIZ010000007.1, forward strand.
TGGTGCTGGCGTTCAGACGACGGGTCATGCCCATGAAGCCCAGTGCGTAGAGCGGCATGAATGCGACGAAGAAGCCGGAGATCCAGAACCAGAACGCTGCCTTGCCCCAACCTTCGTGCAGCTTGAAGCCGAACGCTTTCGGGAACCAGAAGCTGAAGCCGGCGATGTAACCGAAGACCGCGCCGCCGATGATCACGTTGTGGAAGTGCGCGATCACGAACAGGCTGTTGTGCAGGACGAAGTCAGCACCCGGGATGGCCAGCAGTACGCCGGTCATGCCGCCGATGGCGAAGGTCACCATGAAGCCCAGGGTCCAGAGAACCTGGCTGGTCATGCGCAGACGGCCACGGTAGATGGTGAACAGCCAGTTGAATAGCTTCACCCCCGTCGGGATCGAAATCAGCATCGTCGCCAGGCCGAAGAAGGCGTTGACGTTGGCACCCGAACCCATGGTGAAGAAGTGGTGCAGCCAAACCATGAAGCCCAGCACCGAGATCGCGCCACTGGCGTAGATCATCGAATGGTGGCCGAACAGTCGCTTGCCGGAGAAGGTCGAGATGACTTCGGAGAAGACCCCGAACGCCGGCAGGATCAGGATGTACACCTCGGGGTGACCCCAGGCCCAGAACAGGTTGACGTACATCATCGGATTTCCACCCAGTTCATTGGTGAAAATGTGGAAATCCATGTAGCGGTCAAGCGTCAGCAAAGCCAGTGTAGCGGTGAGGATCGGGAACGAAGCGACGATCAGCACGTTGGCCCAGGTGCAGGTCCAGGTGAAGATCGGCATGTCCATCAGCTTCATGCCAGGGGTACGCATTTTCAGCACGGTGGCCAGGAAGTTCACCCCGGTCAGCGTTGTACCCAGCCCTGATAGCTGTAGCGCCCAGATGTAGTAATCCACCCCCACGCCCGGACTGTATTGCAGGCCCGACAGCGGCGGATAGGCAACCCAACCGGTCTTGGCGAATTCGCCGACACCGAGGGAAACGTTGATCAGCACCACGCCGGAAACCAGCAGCCAGAAGCTCAGGGAGTTCAGGAACGGGTAGGCCACGTCACGCGCACCGATCTGCAACGGCACGACGATGTTCATCAGGCCGGTGAAGAAAGGCATCGCCATGAAGATGATCATGATCACACCGTGGGCGGTGAAGATCTGGTCATAGTGGTGAGGCGGCAGGTAGCCAGGAGAACCCTCGGTGGCCATGGCCAGCTGGGTCCGCATCATGATGGCGTCGGAGAAACCGCGCAGCAGCATGACCATGGCGACGACGATGTACATGACACCGATTTTCTTGTGGTCGACCGAAGTCAGCCACTCGGTCCACAGGTAGGTCCACTTCTTGAAGTAGGTGATCGCCGCGAACAAAGCCAGACCGCCGAGCGCGATCATGGCAATGGTCACCATGACAATCGGCTCGTGGAACGGGACCGCTTCCCAACTTAATTTACCAAACATCGTTTACTCCTCTGCCCCGGCAGCTGAATGCGAACTCATGTCCATTCCTTCCGATGCGGCCACTTCTTTCTTCTCGTGCTCGATCGGCTTGCCTGCTTTCATCCCTTCGTACTTGTCGACGATGTTCTGGAACAGGTTCGGCGTCACGGTCGAATAAAGCGCGACCGGATTGTCCTGGCTTGGCTTGGCAAGGTCCGCGTATTCAGCTTGTTCAAGCTGTTTAGGTGCCTTCTTGACCTCAGCTACCCAGGCATCGAAATCCGCCTGGCTGGTTGCGGTCGCTTTGAATTTCATACCGGTGAAGCCGGCGCCGCTGTAGTTGGCGGAAATCCCTTCGTACTCATGATTCTCGTTGGAGATCAGGTGCAGCTTGGTCTGCATACCGGCCATGGCGTAGATCTGACCGCCCAGGCCCGGGATGAAGAACGAGTTCATCACGCTGTCGGAAGTGATCTTGAAGTTCACCGGGGTCTTGGCCGGGAAGACCAGCTTGTTGACGGTGGCGATGCCTTGTTCCGGGTAGATGAACAGCCATTTCCAGTCCAGGGCGACCACTTCGACGGTGATCGGCTTGACGTCGGATTCCAGCGGACGATACGGGTCCAGGGCGTGGGTCGACTTGTAGGTGACGATGCCCAGGAACAGGATGATGATGGCAGGCACGGCCCAGACCACGATTTCGATCTTGGTGGAGTGGCTCCATTTCGGCGCGTAGGTGGCGTCCTTGTTCGACGCGCGGTATTTCCAGGCGAAGGCAAAGGTCATCAGGATGACCGGCACCACGACCAACAGCATCAGCAGCGTAGCGGTGATGATCAGGTTACGTTCGTCCAGGGCGACCTGACCCTTCGGGTCGAGCAAGGTCATGTTGCACCCTCCCAGCAACAACGTGCCGAGCAGCGGCAATAAGCCTAAGAATCTGGGATACCTTGTTTTACTCATCTCACGACCTCTAAAGCAGCTTGCGCAATGCAGTTGGGTTTCGATAGCCAACACTTCACCCTGCCAAGGGTTGGCAATTTTTTCCGATTGAATAAGGGCCTGTCCGTCGTACCAATCATTGATCGGCACCTCTGGAACGGGCGTGAGTTCTTATTCGATTTCGTGGGTCATAGGCCTTGTTACAGACCAATTCCATTTGGTGCGGATACTTGGAAAGGTCGCCAGCACCAGGGGTCGCATAGCGCCCTTGAGCCCTTCGACCGCCCTATTGCGCTCAGGCAGAGCGGCGCCGGACATTCAGTGCGGCGATTGTAGTGAGGTAGCGTTTTATAAACCACGTCTCATCCTGAAATATTTTTTATCAATTCACGCAACAATCATTAACCGTTTTTGCAACGATCCTGAATCGTATCGCGTTCCATTCTCAACAAAAAGCCATGAACCGCTCTTTTGTCCAACAACTGATCCGCAGTGAAATCACCCTGGCAAGGGCCGTGAAAGAGGCTCTGGCCCAAGCATGACGGGGTATTGGAAGGATCTTCGGGGGGTATCGGGAGGCTCCCCGTATAGACGTGAAACACAGAGCGTGCCAGGGAACTTTTTCGAGGATGGCTGTCAATCAGAAGATGACATCGAGGTCAGAAACGGCCAGTGCGACAGCTTCGACGTGACAATATGTCGCAGTTTTTTCGCGCGTTTTATTGCTGGTTATCAGGGCTTTTTACCAGGGCCGACAGACATAAAAAACGCCCCGATCTTACATGAAAGATCGGGGCGTTTTCCAAGGATTATCGGCAAACCTCAGCCGCATCGACTGACCACCGACATCAGCGGTTTTTCTGGCGATTGCGGTAGATACCCACCGGCACCAGCAACGCCGTCAGCACGAAAGCCACCAGCGCCCATTGCGCCAGGGACAGCCCCAGCAGCGGCGGGTATGGCGTTTCGCAGAAACCCTCGACCTGGAAGCCCAACGGGAAGATCGACGCCAGGGGCAGGCCGTCGACAATCGGTTGCAGCACGTCGATGCCGCAGCTGACCGCCGGATTGGCCTGGATATAGACGTGACGACCCGCCGCAATGATGCCGCCGACGGCACTCAACCACACCAGCACTTCCAGCACCGTGAGGCTGCGCCGGGTGCGCATGCCCGCGCCGATAAAGGCGAACAGCGCAATGAACAGCAAGGCGTAGCGTTGCAGGATACACAACGGGCACGGCATTTCGCCCAGTACCACCTGCATGTACAACGCACCGCCGATCAAGGCGAGGCAGATTACCCCCAGCAGGACCAGGAAGCGTTTTTCCCGTCCCAGCCGCATCATTTCGTCAGTCATCCCGTTTCCCTTTGACTCGTTGTTGGATCGGCCGAAGGGCCGCGCAGCGAGCTGCGGCATCAAACCGAGGTTGTATCCCATAGGCCCACAGGTCGCAATCCGCTCGTTTCAACCCGGTGAACATGTGTTGCCCGGAAGTCTACACGCTGACCATGACCTTTGAGCGTATTGAACACGCGAGGTCGGTGTCTGGGGGAGTATGGGTAAACCACCACAAGATCGCCGACAATGATCGGCGAATTAACGACAAGCCGATTAAACCGGGATTAACGCGCCCAGGGATTTTGTCCATGCGCCCGATCCGGCCGGCCGACCGCCGTGGCCACAGGCTTGGCCACAGGCTTGGCCACGGCGATACCACGAATTACTCCAGGGCCGCGGCCGGCCCGAAGAACTCATAACGGCTCTGCTGTTCCGGCACCCCCAGGGCTTTGAGGTGACGCTTGATTACGCCCATAAAACCCTTGGGCCCGAGGAAATAGGCATCCAGGTCACGCTCCTGAGGCAACCATTCGCCCAACTGTTCCTGGCTCAGCAGACCGACCTTGTCCGCGGCGGGGCTCACACCATCATCCTCGGCGTAACAATAGAAGCGCTTGAGCTGTGGATGACGCTCGGCCAGGGCATCGACCCAGTCGCGGAAAGCATGCACCTGGCCGTTGCGCGCGCAGTGGATAAAATGCACCGGCCGTTCACCCGCCAACGCCGCCTCGAGCATCGGCAAGGTCGGCGTGATCCCGACCCCGCCACTGATCAACACCAGCGGCTTGTCGCTGGCCGCCAAAATGAACTCTCCCGCCGGCGGGAACAGTTCCAGGCTGGCGCCGACGGCCAGTTGGTCATGCAGGTAGTTCGAGACTTTGCCACCGGCCTCGCGCTTGACACTGATCCGATACTGACCGGCCTTCGCCAGCGCCGAGAGCGAGTAGTTGCGGCGCATCTCTTCGCCGTCGATAACCAGCTTCATGCCGATGTACTGTCCCGGGGCGAACGCCAGGACCGGCTGGCCATCCTCCGGCTCGAAATAGAACGAAGTGATTTCCTGGCTTTCCTCGACCTTGGCCACCACCTTGAACAGCCGGGCGCCGCGCCAGCCGCCGGGCGCCAGGGCTTTCTCGTCGTAAATGGCCGTTTCGGCACCGATCAGGATATCGGCCAACTGCTTATAGGCCGCCCCCCAGGCACTCATGACTTCAGGCGTGGCGATCTCCTCGCCGAGCACTTCGTGAATGGCCCGCAACAGGCAAGTGCCGACAATCGGGTAATGCTCCGGGAGGATCTGCAGCGCAACATGCTTGTTGATGATCCTGGCCACCAGGTCGCCCAACTGATCGAGCTGGTCGATATGCCGGGCATACATCAATACGCCGTTGGCCAACGCCCGGGGCTGGTCGCCACTGGACTGGTGGGCCTGGTTGAACAGTGGACGCACCTGCGGGTACTCGGACAGCATCATCCGGTAGAAGTGAGTGATCAGCGCCTCGCCGCCGCTTTCCAGCAGCGGGACAGTCGATTTGACGATGGCACGGTCTTGAACGCTCAGCATGGGTCAACTCCTGGGGGTGAGGTTTTATCTGAATCAACCTTTACTCATCACACTTCATGCCAAGATTAAAAATGATATAAATCAATAAGTTAAAATTGTATTAGTCATAGTGACTACAGGCAACTTATAGTCATTCCGACACCATAGGAGTCAATATGACTGCAAAACTCCTGCTGACGGCCCTACTGCCGCTGGTATCGGATCTCTCACGGGAACTGCCCGAAAGTGAACGCTATCGACGCCTGCTCGAAGCCATGCGCGCCCTGCTGCCCTGTGACGCCGCCGCGCTGCTGCGCCTGGACGGCGAGTGGCTGGTGCCGCTGGCTGTCGATGGCCTGAGCCCGGACACCCTCGGACGGCGCTTCAAGATCAGCGAACACCCACGTTTCCAGATCCTGCTCGGCAGCCACGGGCCGACCCGTTTCGACAGCGACACCGATCTGCCGGACCCTTACGACGGCCTGGTGGAGGGTTTGACCGAGCACCTGGAGGTCCATGACTGCCTGGGCTGCCCGCTGTTTATCGACGAACAACCCTGGGGCCTGCTGACCCTCGACGCCCTGGACCCGGAGCGCTTCGAACGGATCGAGCTCGATGCCCTGCAGGCCTTCGCCAGCCTGGCGGCGGCCACGGTGAATGCCGCCGAACGGATCGCGCGTCTGGCCTTGCGCGCCGAGGACGAACACCAGCGCGCCGAGCTCTATCGCCAGGCCAGCGGTCCACAGAATCGCGAGATGATCGGCCAGGGCAAAGCCCACAAACGCCTGGTGGAAGAGATCAACCTGGTGGGCGGCAGCGACCTGACGGTGCTGATCACCGGTGAAACCGGGGTCGGCAAGGAACTGGTGGCCCAGGCGATCCATGCCGCGTCCCCCCGTGCGGAAAAACCCATCATCAGCCTCAACTGCGCCGCCCTGCCGGATACCCTGGTGGAGAGCGAGCTGTTCGGCCATGTACGCGGCGCCTTCACCGGCGCCGTGAACGATCGTCGCGGCAAATTCGAACTGGCCAATGGCGGCACGCTGTTTCTCGATGAGGTCGGCGAGTTGTCGCTAAGCGTCCAGGCCAAATTGCTGCGGGTCCTGCAAAGCGGCCAACTACAGCGCCTGGGCTCGGACCGCGAGCATCAGGTGGATGTACGGTTGATCGCCGCCACCAATCGCGACCTGGCTGAAGAAGTGCGCAGCGGGCGCTATCGAGCCGACTTCTACCACCGCCTGAGCGTCTATCCGCTGCAAGTGCCGGCCCTGCGCGAGCGCGGTCGCGATGTATTGCTATTAAGTGGTTTTTTCCTGGAACAGAACCGCTCGCGCCTGGGGCTGGGCAGCTTGCGCCTGGGTGCGGATGCGCAGGCGGCGCTGCTGGCGTACAACTGGCCGGGCAACGTCCGCGAGCTGGAACACCTGATCGGACGCAGCGCCCTGAAAGCCTTGGGCAATTGCCGGGAGCGGCCAAGAATCCTAAGCCTGAGCGCCACCGATCTGGATTTGCCGACGACTGCCCCCCAGGCCCCACAGGAGCAAACCCTTGCCCCGCCGGAGCTCGAAAGCGGCGTTGATCTGCGCCAGGCCACGGAAAACTACCAGCGACAACTGATCGGCGCCTGCCTGGAGCGACACCAGCACAATTGGGCCAGCGCCGCCCGCGAACTGGGGCTGGACCGGGCCAACCTCGGGCGGATGGCCAAACGCCTCGGCTTGAAGTAAACACTTAACAGCGAGTTGTGTATTACACCTAAAGCCGGCCCCCATCGGGTCGATAACCCATCATCGATAGCCGTTCAGGGTTAATCTGTCCTGGACCACCTTTTTCCACAGAAGGTTTTTATGTCTTCCAACAAAGCCCGCGCAGACTCGCTATCCCTTCTGCTCTTCACTTTGCGCAGCGGCAAGCTGATGGCAATCAACCTGCTGAAAGTCAGTGAAATCATTCCCTGCCCGCCACTGACCAAGCTGCCGGAGTCCCATCCCCACGTCAAAGGCATCGCCACCCTGCGCGGCGCCTCGCTGTCGGTGATCGACCTGAGCCGCGCCATCGGCGAACGCCCCCTGGTGGACCCGGACGGCGGTTGCCTGATCGTCACCGATGTCAGCCGCTCCAAACAGGGCCTGCACGTCCAGGCCGTGAGCAAGATCGTTCATTGCCTGACCACCGATATCCGTCCGCCGCCCTACGGTTCCGGCGGGCCCAAGGCCTTTATCACCGGGGTGACCCAGGTCGACGGCACGCTGGTCCAGGTGCTGGATATCGAAAAGGTCATCCACGGTATCTCGCCGACGCAAATCGAAGTCACCCCCAGCGAACTGACCATGGAAGAAGCGGAAATCCTCGGCCATGCACGGATCCTGGTGGTCGACGACAGTCAGGTGGCCTTGCAGCAATCGGTGCTCACCTTGCGCACCCTCGGCCTGACTTGCCACACCGCCCGCAGCGCCAAGGACGCCATCGGTTGCCTGCTGGACCTGCAAGGCACCGCCGAACAGATCAACGTAGTGGTTTCGGACATCGAAATGTCCGAGATGGACGGCTACGCCTTCACCCGCACAGTGCGCGAAACCCCGGACTTCCAGGATCTCTACATTCTCCTGCACACGTCGCTGGACAGCGCCATGAACAGCGAGAAAGCACGACTGGCCGGGGCCAATGCGGTGCTGACCAAGTTTTCCTCGCCGGAACTGACCCGCTGCCTGATCCAGGCGGCCCGGACCGTCGCGGAACAAGGTATCTGAGATGTCCGACCGCCACTGCCAGTTGCTGCGCAAGGACCTCGACGACCTGCTGGACATCCCCCAATGGCCGTCCGGCATTCGTATCGGCGTATTACGCGCACAGCTGATGGAGCCGGTGCATGCCTTGCTCAAGCACGGTTACCAGGATGGCGGCGGCCAGGTCGAAGACTTCGCCCAATGGAGCCAACACTTCACCAGCGATGCCGAGTTCGATCCCGCGCTGTGCCTGGTCGCCCTCGACGAACAGGGCGTGGCCGGTGTCGCGCTGTGCTGGACCAGCGCCTATATCAAGGACCTGGTGGTGCACCCGCGTCGCCGCGCCGAAGGCCTGGGCCTGGCCTTGCTGCGCCAGGCGTTCAAGGTGTTCGCCGCACGCGGCGAAGCCTTCGTCGACCTCAAGGTCATGGAAAACAACCTCGCCGCCCGGCGCCTGTACGAGCGGGTCGGCATGCGCTTTATCGAACGCTATGAAGTCAGCCCGGCTCAGGCATAATCCCCCTTTTGCCCGCCGCCCTTGAAGGAGACCTGTCATGAAAACCTTCACTCTGCTCTTCATCAGCCTCGTCACCCTGGCCAGCCAGGCCCAGGCCGCCAGCCCCGACGCCTGGGCGAATTTCCACAAAACCGTGGTTGCCAGTTGCACCAAGGCCAGCAAGCTGAAAAACGTCAGACCCGTGGGCAACCCCGCGCAATTCGACGACAAGGTCGGTTACACCGCTCTGTTGCTGCACGGCCGCTATCCGCAGGCGCACATGAAGAACCAGCCGGGTACCGAGTTGTGCCTGTACAACAAGAAGAGCAAGACCGCCGTCGTCACCGAATGGGACTCGGTCATGCCCGCCCGCAGCAACTGAGTGGCTGGCGCATAACTTGCTTTGACCGAAGCCCATACGGTGAAACAAAACGGAATTACGTCACCGTCCCAGTCCTTGCCCTTCGGTCGGTTCACTTATGAGCACCCACTTTTCCTGCGTCGGTTGCGGCAAATGCTGCACCGATCACCATGTCCCCCTGACACTGGCCGAAGCCCGGCAATGGGCGGCGGACGGCGGCCAGGTGATCGTTCTGGTCGAGGCCTTCCTGGCCGATGGCCTCGGCCAGCCGGAACAGCAACGCGATCACGTGCTGCGCCGCTCCTGGGGCGTACCCAGCGGTCACGCCGAAGCCCGCGTCGCCATCACCTTTGCCGCCTACAACGTGGGGCCCTGCCGGAATCTTGACGAAGACCTGCTCTGCCGGATCTATCAACGGCGGCCACTGGTGTGCCGGATCTACCCGATGGAAATCAACCCGCATATCCCGCTGCGTCCCGAGGCCAAGGACTGTCCGCCGGAGGCCTGGCGGGACACGCAGCCGTTGCTGATCGTCGGCGGGCAGTTGCAGGACCCGGAACTGGTGCGGCTGATCGAAACCTCGCGTCAGGCCGATCGTGACGATATCCAGGCCAAGGAAGTGATTTGCGCACGGCTAGGGATTCGCACCACGGCACTCAAGGGCGACGGTTTCACCGCCTACCTGCCGCTGATGCCGGCGTTCGCGGAGGCGATTGAGCAGGTGCAACAGCTGACGCATTGGCCGGCGGCGAGCGAGTGGAGCTTCCATGTCTCCGGCCCGGCCATCGCAGAGCAGTTGCAGGCAGAAGGGGCTCGGGTAGTGAGCGAAGCCGCGACCACCTACGCCTTTATCCCCTTGCAGGCGGCCTGACCTCGGATAAAGATCCGCCTGGAGAAACACGGACCTGTAGGAGCCGGCTTGCCGGCGATGGCGGCCGATCGGGCGATGCAAGGCCCACGGGCCTCATCGCCAGCAAGCCGGCGCCCACAAGGGATCGCGTTGACCCTGTCTGCCAGCATGGAGGTTCAGCAGCGCTTGCGCCAGAACTCCTGGGCCAATGAACGCAGGTCATCCGCCAGCCCCGCCACATCCCCCGAGCTGAGATGACTCTGCTGGCCGACATTGACCAGTGCCTCGCAGGCATTGCGGATGCTGACGATATTGCGGCTGATGTCCTCGCTGACGGTGCTTTGCTCTTCCACCGCCGAAGCGATCTGCTGGCTCATGGCGGTAATCCGGCTGACCCGCTGGCTGATCCCGGCCAGGGCATCGGCCGCCTGCTGGACCTGTTGCACACTGTCCTCGGCCTGCTGGCTGCTGTGCTGCATCACTTGCACCGCGTTGCACGCGCCTTCCTGCAGATTGCTGATCATGCGCTGGATCTCGTTGGTCGATTGCTGCGTTCGCTGGGCCAACCCCCGTACCTCGTCGGCCACCACCGCGAACCCGCGACCCTGCTCTCCGGCACGGGCGGCTTCGATGGCGGCATTGAGCGCCAGCAAGTTGGTCTGGTCGGCAATCCCGCGGATCACTTCCAATACCGTGGAGATCTCGGTGCTGTGGCTTTCCAGATGCAGGATCACCTCGGTAGCCCGCGCCAGCTCGTTGGCCAGGCGCAGCACCGCGCTGCGACTGTCTCCCACCAGTTGATGACCTTCGTGGGTTTCCCTACCGACCTGGTCGGCCACCTCGGAGGCCTGCTGGGCATTGCTCGCGACCTGGGCCACGCTGGCGCTCATCTGCTGAATCGCCGCCGCGACCTGGTCGGTTTCAGCCTGTTGATCCAGGGTGCTGGCATGACTGCTTTGAATATGCCGGGCCAGCGCCTGAGCATGCCCGGACAGGCGCAGCGAGGCATCGCCGATACGTCCCACCACCGCGCCGACCTGGGCCTCGAGCATGTTCAGGGCAAAGCCGATCTGACCGAACTCGTCGCTACGACCGGTGTAGATCGCCTGGCTCAAGGGGTTGTCGGCGATCTCCCGGGCTCGCGCCGTCAGTTCGGCAAACGGGCGCAGCGCCCAGTGGGTCAGCGCGCCGACCAGCACGCTGCCCAGGGCCCAGAGCCCCAGATCAACCTCCAGCGGCTGCCCGGAAAACCCTTGCCCCAGTGCCAGGACAACGGCAAACACCGCGCTGGCCTGCGCCCAGAGCCGGGTCTGCACACGCAGGCTGGGCAGGCGCTGACGCCAGGGCAAACGTCCGCTGCGCAACCAGGCGTACCAACGCTCGGCGGCCTCGACCTGGGCAGCCTCGGGCCGGGTCCGCACTGACTGGTACTCCACCGTCTGACCGTCGCGGGTCACCGGCGTGGCGTAGGCACTGACCCAGTAGTGATCGCCATTCTTGCAGCGATTCTTGACCAGCCCCATCCACGAGCGTCCGCCCTTGAGGGTTTGCCACATATGGGCGAAAGCCTCGGCGGGCATGTCCGGATGACGCAAGAGGTTATGCGGCGAACCCAGCAGCTCCTCACGGCTATAGCCGCTGATCCTGATGAAGTCAGGATTGGCGTAGGTAATCGTGCTGTCCAGATCGGTGGTCGAAAGGATGTTGGCATCAAAGGCGACATCTACATTTCGCCCGGTAATCGGGAGATTGATCTTCATGGAACGCGCGCTCAGAAAGTGAGAGGAGTCGGCAGGGCGTCGACTCTAAGCGCACGGAAAAGCAAAACACTGATCTAGCTCAGGGTCTTGGCATTTAGCCATCTTCATGACAATTCAAAGACGATCCCTGTTTTTGGCGCCAAGTCGCTGGCGATGGCGACCCTATGGGCGAAGCCGGACTCAAGGCTCAGCGCTTGCCCATCGACCGACGCGTGCCATTCGGCGCGCGGCCCGGTCTCTCGTGATGCCCGTCCTTGCCACCTTTCTGGTACCAGGTCTGGCCGGCCTTTTTCGCCGCGGCGAATTCAGCGGGATTGAACGGAAAACTGAAGGCCGGGACGGCGGGCTTTTCGCTGACCGCAAGCTCAGCCTCGACCACAGGCTCTTCACCCGGGTTGGCGGAAACGGACGGTTGTTCAGGGGAAGTCATGGAAGCTCCGAAAAGGCGGGACGGATCAGGTCGAACCGAAAGACCGCAGTATACCTGCCAGCACCCTGCCCGCGCCGCCACCAACGGTCATTTATAGAACAAATCGACCACCACCCCGGCCGAGAACGGCCCGGCCTTGGGCCGATCACTGTTCCACACCAGCTCGGCATCGAAGCGCGCCATGGCCGCCCGGGTTTCGCCCAACAGGTCGGCCAGGTGAAAGGAGCGGTTATAAGGAATCCCCAGGCCGCCCTCCGCCCGGACGATCCGGATGCCCACGCCATCATTGCCCTGGGGAATCAGCAGATCCCCGGAGACACTGCCCGATACCGGCTTCAAGCGCGCGTCCAGGCTGAACGCGGTGTCGCAGGTCCGACTGGTGTGCAAGGCGAAAGGACGACGCGCGGCGACCTGGCCCATGACCACCCGCTCGATGGCGACCCGACCGAAATCGACGGTCTCGGGAATCACCTGCAACTGCGCATCACAGGCCACGAAGCGCAGGCCAGACAGGTTGTTGATCACGTAATTGAGTGAACGTCCGCCCGCGCTCGGCCCAGCGCTGCCGTCCAGCTGGAACAGACGATAGTCCTGCAGATTGCTCGCCACCCCCGAAGGCGGCGTCGGCCCGAATTTCTCGATAAACACCGAGAAAGCCAGATTGAAACTCGACGGCGGGCAGTTCCCCTCAAGGCACCCCGGCACCCGCCGCCCGGTCGCGATGCGTCCGCTGCTCTGGCGATGATCGACGCCGTCATGGGTCAAACCGGCGCGGATGCCCTGGCCGATCACCTGGCCGGCCGGATTGAGGTAGATAAACACGTCCTCGTCGCCGCCCTGGGGATTGTCCCTGGCGCAATCGACCGCCAGGTTGAGCGGTTCCGAACGCCAGATCACGCTGCCATTGGGCGACGAGGCCGGGATCGCGACGGTGCTGCCGAGGTCGGCGTTGACCAGGGTGGCGCCACTGCCCTGCAAGGTGCAGGTCAAGGCAAATGCGCTGGCCGGGCTCAAGAGTCCAAGACACAACAACGGACGCAGCCAGGCACGACAATCAAACTTAGTCATGGGATAAAACCTTCTGTTCGGATTGGGCGGTGTCGCCACTCAGTGACGCGTTGAACGGCGTACCGAAGGCCAACCGGGCGCGATAGGCGCGTTGACCGCCGTAGTCGGTCAGCGCCTTGAACTGCAAGTGCTGCGCGGGGGAACGGGCGAGGATCAGTTCCCGCCGCTCGCCCGGCGGGACCAGCAAATCGTCCCCCTGACGCTGGGGGGCGCCCTGGCGTGGCTCCTCGATCTGGATATTCAGCAGGGCGGCATGGAACACCGTCGGGTTCTCCACCCGCAGTCGATGGACGCCACTGTCGTCGCGCACCAGTGTCCAGTTCAGGCGTTGCGGGGTGGCCGCCGGATCCCCCGGCAGCCCGGGCGGACGAAAAAACACATTGATCCGTTGGCGGATCGCGATATTCAGCAGCCCGTCGCCCGGGCGGGTGCGGGGAATTTCCAGCACATACAGGTGCAGCAGCGACTCACGCCCCGCCGGCATGCCCAACCCTTCATACATCAGGCGCAAGACCTGACGCCCCTCCGGCGCCAGCCGCGACAGCGGCGGTGACAGCACAAAGGGCAAACTCACCGACGGCTCCGCCCCCTCGTTCACGTCGCTCAACCAGGCCTGCAACAGGACCTCCTCCGTCCCACGGTTGCGCGCTTCGATACTCACCTCGCGAAAGCGCCCGTCGAACACCAGCCGCGTGCCGCTGAGGGACACCGCGGCCTGCAACGGGCCGCCGGCGTACAAACCCAGCAGCAACGCCAGCACACCCAAGCGTTTCACTGGCACACCCCACGAATCCGTTCGTAGGTCCGTTGCGGGTCCTTGGCTGGCAGCGTGAAGGAAAACTGGCAGCGCCGATCCGACCAACTGACGCTCAACACGCCTTGCTCCTGCTCGCTGAGCACCAGCGCGCGACTGCTCGGATCGACCACGGCCAAGGTCCGGCCGGTGGCATCCTGAACACTCGCGCCGAGGGGAATCGGGCTGCCATCGGCCTGGCTCAGCTCGAACTGCACGCGCCGCCCGGCACTGGCCTTGAAGGTGGCCAGGACCACCGCGCCACGCCGCGGAACCACCTGGGCGATGGCGTTATCCACCTCGACATCGGCCCCCAGGTCGCGGGTATCGAGGCTGATCCAGTTGGCCCGGTAAGGTTGTGCATAAGGCACCACGGCATAACCGTTGGCACCGGTTTCGACACCACTGAAATTGTTGAAACGGGCCCCGCTGACACCCGGCACCTGCGCCAGCACAAAGGTGTCGCCCAGGGACTGGCCGAGGTTGATACCACCGCCGTGGGCCACCAGCGAGCCCCGGGCCCCGAGGTTCCAGCTGTTGAAATCGCGCCCATGGCTGTAGCCGGCCTCGAAGCGCCCGACGGAGGTGGTGCTGTTCAAGCTGGCCGAACCCGCACCGGCACCGCTGCCATCGTTACCAGCGAGCACCGAATAGAAAGTGTCGCGACTCTCCGGCAGGCGCCCGGTCACGCCGGCCAGGGCACTGGAACCGCCCTCGCTGTCGCGTACCCCGGTAAACGAGGCGCGGGTCGCCCGCTCAGGACTGCCGAAGGGCATCGAGAGGGTCAGGGTCAACTGATGATCGGTACCGGCCTGGCCATTGATATCCGTGACTTCGGCGCGGTCCAGGGACAGGCTGTAATTGAGGTCGCGCCAGTAACCACCGTAGGTCACGTTGTACTGCCGGGACGTGCCGGGCAGGTCCCAGAAACGCTGCTCCAGGGCCGAAACGCTCAAGGTCCCGGTGCCCAGCGGTTGGCTGAGATTGAGATCCACCCGGTCCCTGGCCCGCCCCTGCAGGATCAGACCGGGCTGGCTGCGCTCCTGCACATGCTGGTCGAACGTGCGGTATTGCTCGCTGGAATAGCGATAACCGGCGATGGCAAAGGTGGTGCTGGTGGCATTCAGGGTATTGGCATAGCGCAGGCGGACGCTCTGCCCCCCCAGGTCCGTTGCCGGCTGGCGACTGACCGAATGGGTCAGGTCCGCCGAAATCGCCCCCAACCCGGTATTGAGACCCGCCCCCAGGTTACTGGCCTGGTAGTCCTCGGCCAGTTGCAGGCCGCCATAGCCGGTCAGGTGTTCGGTCAGGCCGTAGATCAGGGTGGTGCTGGTAAAACCGGGGGTCTGGTAGCCGCTGATGTTGCTGTCGTATTGCCCGGCTTCGACGCTGTAGCTGAAGGTGCCCTCGGGCACCATGATCGGCAGGGAGGCGAACGCCTGGGTAAAGGTGCGGCGCCGGCCATCGGCCTCGATCACCGTTACCAGCAGATCGCCATTTGAACCGCTGGGGTAGAAGTCGCGGATTTCGAACGGCCCGGGCGCCACATTGGAGCTGTAGAGCAGGTAGCCGTTCTGGCGGATTTCCACCGTCGCGTTGCTCTCGGCCACACCGCGAATGGTCGGCGCATAGACCCGCTCGCTGTCCGGAAACATGCCGTCGTCCGTGGCGACCTGGACACCGCGAAACCGCACGCTGTCGAAAACCCGTGAATCGGTATAGGTCTCGCCCAGGGTCAGTTGGCTCTTCCAGGCGGTCAGGTCGCGCTGGACGAAGGTGCTGTTACTGCTCCAACGCGCCGACTGATCGGTGCCCTGCAACAGCGAGGACTGGTTGCGCAGGCGCCAGTCGCCGAGATTCAAACCATTGTTCAGGCCCAGGTAGTAACTGTCGGTGCGAATCCCGGTGACCTCGCGACGGTTACCGATAAAGCTGTAGTCGATGAAAGCGCTGTTCACCCCGCGGTCCCACAACTGCGGCGAAATGTAGCCGCGGGCGCTGCGGCGCAAGGCGATCTGCGGCACGCTGATGTTCAGTTGCAGGCTGTTGGGTTGGTAGTCGACGCTGGCCTGGTCCAGGCGACGCCAATCGAAGCACTGCTCGGGCGCCGTGCCGTCGGTCAACACCCCGAGGCTGCGCAGGCGCTCCAGGTCCAGTCCGAGGTCGTCGAGCACCGGCAAGGTCAGGCACGGCTCGACCTGGCCGGTCGCGGCATTGCGGGAAAACACCAGGTCCCGGCGCGCACTGAGGTTGCGATTGAGGTAGATATCCACCCGGTAGGTACCCGGCGCGACGCTGTTGCCTTCGAGGAAGGCCTTCAGGTCCGCCGACTGCTCACCGCCGTGAATAAAGGCGGTATTGAAGCGGGGTCCCTGCCCGCTTTCATCCCCCGACGGCTCGGCAAAGGCAGCGCCCGGCGCAATCAGCGCCACCCCCAATGACCATTTGAAGCCCCACGGGCCTCGAGCCTTCTCAAACAGGGAACGTACGAAACCACCGTTGCTCCCATGACGTGATAACGCGAGAACTTCCTTTGTTCGCTGATAAAGCCAATCCATGTGCACCTTCACAATACAATAGCTTGAAGTGTGTTCCAGACGGGATCCTTCCGCCCGCACAATGCCCTGACCTGCGCGCGGGGTCCGGCATCGAAAAATCGGATAACGATCGAAGACGCTGACTAACTGCCCAACGGTTGCGCCTGGCCCTGGGTCCAGTCGCCCGAGGACAACCGATAAGGCACCAGCGCCCCGTGGTCGTTGATGACACTGAAATTCAGCTGGGCATTCTGGGCCTGGGCATGCTCCTGCAGGTCATAGTCGGCGGACTGCCCCGGAGCCAGCATCGAGTTCTTCCGGCGCAGGACCCGATGCCCCCCGGACAACAACTGAATGTCCACCAGCGTCACGTGATAGGGCCCGGTGTTGACCACATTCAGCACACCACCCCGAGGCAGGCTCCAACGCAGTTGCGCCGGTGCCTGCTCGATATCGTCGTTGAGCCGACCGGGGCGGTAGAACAGCTTGATGCGCTGACGGATGCCGATCTGCAGGACATTCTCCCGCTCGCTGGCCTGGGGAATTTCCTGCACGTTCAACCAGAACAGCGACTCACGGTCCGCCGGCATCGCGGCCCCGGAATGAATGATCCGCACCGTCTGCCGTCCCCCGGAAGGCAATTGCACCAAGGGCGGGACCACCACAAAGGGCAACTCCCGGGCGACCTCGTCCTCGGCTTCGAGCCAGGACTGCAGCAATATGCTCGAGGAGTTATTGTTCAGTACACTGAGTACCGCTTCCTTGTCTTGCGCCGGATACACCACCCGTGTCGTATTCAACACAATACCCGCCCGCGCATCGGCTCCTATCCACATTGCCAGGACAATGCCGATCATCGGAGCAAAAACGTTCCGCATGTGAACTACCCATTTCAATGAAAAAAAGAACGGAGCCGTGCAAAGCTCCGTTCAAGAAAGCCGCTTAGTTATAAGTCAGGACAAAAGGCACAGTGCCTGTCGCGGCACCGGGGACCGTGGGCACACCGTTCTTGACGAACACCGCCCGCAGGGCCAGTTCGCCACGGGAGCCGGTACCGCTGGCCTCAAGGACGCCATCAATGGTGTCGGTGGGATCCTGGATATTGAGGAAGGCGTCGCTGTCGCGGCGTACCAGGCCGATGCCGACGCCCTTGGCGGCCCCGGCGGTGGTCAACAGGTAAGGATCGTTGGTGTCGGTTTGTGACGGCCGGAACGACATATGCACGGTGTTCTCCGCCGCCGGTTGCAGGCAGGTCACCACCAGGTCGATGTTTTTCGCGGTGCCCAGTCGCGAGTCGGTGCGATTGCCGATATCGGCAAACGACACACGGCCCAGGTCCACCGGAATGTTATCGGCCGAACCGCCTCCGGAAGACACTTCGCAACTGGTGTTGGTCAAGGCACCGGTAAAGTTCAGCGTGCCACTGTTGGCTGCGTGTGCGGTAGTCACTGCCCCCAGAGTTGCCGCCAATAAAGCCAGGGTCATCGAGATATTTTTCATGCGAACACAATCCTTCGAGTTAATTCGTTTGCACCCATTACTTGGGTGGCGAGCACTATAGACCCGAAGAATTTATTACGCTGTAAGCCCTTATCGATTGGAAAACTAAGAGCCCGCTTACAAAGAGGAACGCCAATACTGTCAGAGCTCGGCGTCATTCAAAACCCCAAGAAAAAAGAACAATAACTGTTTAACACTCACACTCTTTCAACGAAATAACTTATCGCTGAAACACAACTTTCCAGCACACTGATATTATTCTGATACCCTGCTGAATAGCTGCAAACAGTACGATTTGCTCGATATGGCCAAGTACCGGACCCATGCGCTCGTGCAGGCCGCCGGATTTTTACCTGTCCGGCAGCCCGTCTATACACGCAACCCGCAACCACGAGGGCTTGAGCCCACGTACAACTTAGTTGTACGTGAGGGTGACCACGCCTTGCGTTGCCACCTGCCGGGTCGTGACACTCGACGCCAGGGGCTGATAGCTTGCGCTAAAAGGCACCCGCCCATCGCGACAGGCATTGGCCGCTGTATCGACATTCAAACTGACTGCGGAAGAGACTTTGAGCAATCGGCTGTCGGTCCCGGGATGACCAGCTGCCGATGTCCCGACTTCGCAACCGGACTCCACGACTTCCCCGAAAAACCTGATCTGTCCGGCGCCATTCACGGCTTGTATGTCGAAACCACCAGCGATCAGCAACAGCACACCGAGACTTACTATTTTTCCGTTCATTTCCAACACTCCCAAAGCAGGGTCGGTATTCACCAGTAAAGATCACTTCAGGCCCATGCACCAGAAAACAAAGAATCATCCGTAGGACATATCAATAGTGTTTGTCCGCCAACAACACTCTTTATCGTTATCGTCCAAAGCGATAGCGGCTTTAATACCCGGGCGTGTTATAAGACGGACGGTTTTCTGACAGCCCTGTCAGGTAGCCGTCACCTTGCTGACCCGGTTGGGGGGTTATAAAGGAGCTACTGTTCTGCCAGCATTCACCTTCCCATCCCTTTGTTCCGGCGTCCTGACAGCATGCGTATCCCGAAGAAAACCGCGTTGATCCTTGGCCTGGTGGTCCTCGTGGCCGCTGCCGCGACCTGGACCCTGACCCGAGCGCCCAAGGCCAAACCCAGCGCCAATACCGCTGTGCCGGTCACCGTGGTCAGCGTGATCCAGCAGGATGTGCCGCGTTATGTCAGCGGTATCGGTTCGGTACTGTCATTGCACAGCGTGGTGATCCGCCCGCAGATCGACGGCATCCTCACCAAGCTGCTGGTCAAGGAAGGGCAACTGGTCAAGGAAGGCGACCTGCTGGCGACCCTCGACGACCGTTCGATCCAGGCCAGCCTGGCGCAGGCCAAGGCCCAACTGGCACAGAGCCAGGCGCAGTTGCAGGTGGCGGAAGTCGACCTCAAGCGCTACAAGTTGCTGACGGTCGATGACGGCATTTCCAAGCAGACCTATGACCAGCAACAAGCGCTGGTCAATCAATTGAAAGCCACCGCGCAAGGCAACCAGGCGGCGATTGCCTCGGCGCAGGTGCAACTGTCCTATACCCAGATCCACTCGCCGGTCACAGGCAGAGTCGGTATCCGTGCCGTGGACGAAGGCAACTTCCTGCGCATGAGCGATGCCCAGGGCCTGTTCTCGGTGACCCAGATCGACCCGATCGCCGTGGAGTTCTCCCTGCCCCAGCAAATGCTGCCGACCCTGCAAGGCTTGCTCGGCACCACTCCACCTGCGCCGGTCCGGGCGTTCCTCGGCGACGACGGGCATAGCGGCCTGCTGCTCGGCGAAGGCCACCTGACCCTGATCGACAACCAGGTCGCGGCGGGTACCGGGACCATCAAGGCCAAGGCCGAATTCAGCAACAAGGGCCAGAAGCTCTGGCCGGGCCAACTGGTGAACATCAAGATCCAGACCGCCCTCGAACACAACGCCCTGGTGGTGCCGCCCGTGGTGGTCCAGCGCGGCCTGGACAACTACTTCGTCTACCGGGTCAAAGGCAGCGGCGTGGAAGTGGTGCCGGTGCAGATGGCCTACCAGGACAGCGACCTGAACATCATCACCGGTGTGCAGGCCGGCGATGTGCTGGTCAGCGACGGCCAGTCGCGGCTCAAGCCGACTTCGCGGATCGAAGTGCAGGGCCAGCCGAAAATGGCTGACCGCCAGGCCGCCCTGGAGTCCAAGCCATGATCAAGGAAAGCCGCGGCGTTTCAGCCTGGTGCATCGACCATCCGGTGGCGACCATCCTGCTGACCTTCGCCCTGGTGCTGCTCGGGTCGATCGCCTTTCCGCGCCTGCCCCTGGCACCGCTGCCGGAAGCCGAGTTCCCGACCATCCAGGTCTCCGCCCAGCTCCCCGGCGCCAGCCCGCAAACCATGGCGTCCTCGGTCGCGACACCGCTGGAGGTGCAATTCAGCGCCATCCCCGGCATGACCCAGATGACCTCCAGCAGCGCCCTGGGCACCACCACCCTGACGTTGCAGTTCACCCTCAGCAAAAGCATCGACACCGCCGCCCAGGAAGTCCAGGCGGCGATCAACACCGCCTCGGGCAAGCTGCCCAAGGACATGCCGACCCTGCCGACCTGGCGCAAGGTCAACCCGGCCGACAGCCCGGTGCTGATCCTCAGCGTCAGCTCCAGCCAGATGCCCGGCACCGAACTCAGCGACTACGCCGAAACCCTGCTGGCCCGCCAGCTCAGCCAGATCGACGGCGTCGGCCAGATCAACATCACCGGCCAGCAGCGCCCGGCCATCCGGGTCCAGGCCTCGGCGGACAAGCTGGCGGCCATCGGCCTGACCCTGGCCGACATCCGCCAGGCGATCCAGCAGACCAGCCTCAACCTGGCCAAGGGCGCGCTGTACGGCAAGTCGAGCATCTCCACCCTGTCGACCAACGACCAGTTGTTCCAGCCGGAGGAATACGACCAGTTGATCGTCTCCTACAAGAATGGCGCGCCGGTCCAGCTCAAGGATGTCGCCCGGGTCATCCGTGGTTCCGAGGACGCCTACGTGCAGGCCTGGTCCGGTGACGAGCCAGGAGTCAACCTGGTGATTTCCCGTCAGCCGGGGGCCAACATCGTCGAAACCGTGGACCGCATCCAGGCCGCCCTGCCGGGCCTCGAAGCCATGCTCCCGGCCTCGGTGCAGGTCAAGGTGCTGATCGACCGGACCCAGACCATCCGCGCCTCGCTGCATGAAGTGGAAATGACCCTGCTGATCGCCATCCTGCTGGTGGTGGCGGTGATGGCGTTGTTCTTGCGCCAGTTGTCGGCGACCCTGATCGTTTCCTCGGTGCTCGGCGTGTCCCTGGTGGCCAGCTTTGCCCTGATGTACGTGATGGGCTTCAGCCTGAACAACCTGACCCTGGTGGCGATCGTCATCGCCGTGGGCTTTGTGGTCGACGATGCGATTGTCGTGGTGGAAAACATCCACCGCCACCTCGAGGCCGGCGACGGCATGCGCGAAGCGGCGATCAAGGGCGCCGGGGAGATCGGCTTTACCGTGGTCTCCATCAGCTTCTCGCTGATCGCCGCGTTTATTCCGCTGCTGTTCATGGGCGGCGTGGTCGGCCGGCTGTTCAAGGAATTCGCCCTGACCGCGACCTCGACCATCCTGATCTCGGTGGTGGTCTCGCTGACCCTGGCACCGACCCTGGCCGCGCTGTTCATGCGCGCGCCGGTGCATCACGAACATTCCAAGCCGGGCTTCGGCGAGCGCCTGCTGGCCGTCTATGAGCGCAACCTGCGGCGCGCCCTGGCGCACCAGAGAACCATGTTCGGGCTGTTCTGCGTGACCCTGTGCCTGGCCATCGCCGGCTACGTGTTCATTCCCAAGGGCTTCTTCCCGATCCAGGACACCGGCTTCGTCCTCGGCACCACCGAGGCCGCCGCCGATGTGTCCTTCACCGATATGGTGGCCAAGCACAAGGCCCTGGCCGAGATCGTTGCGGCCGACCCGGCGGTGCAGGCGTTCTCTCATTCGGTGGGTGTGTCCGGCAGCAACCAGACCATCGCCAACGGCCGCTTCTGGATCGCCCTCAAGCCCCAGGACCAGCGGGATGTCTCGGCCAGCGCATTTATCGACCGGATTCGCCCGCAACTGATGAAGATTCCCGGCATCGTCCTCTACCTGCGGGCGGGCCAGGACATCAACCTCAGTTCCGGCCCGAGCCGGGCCCAGTATCAGTACGTGGTCAAGAGCAATGACGGCGATACGCTGAACACCTGGACCCAGCGCCTGACGGAAAAGCTGCGCACCAACCCGGCGTTTCGCGACCTGTCCAACGACCTGCAAACGGGCGGCAGCGTCACCCATATCAGCATCGATCGCAGCGCCGCCGCGCGTTTCGGCCTGACCGCCAGCGATGTCGACGAAGCCCTCTACGACGCCTTCGGCCAGCGGCAGATCAACGAGTACCAGACCGAAACCAACCAGTACAACGTGATCCTCGAACTGGACGCCGCACAGCGCGGCAAGGCCGAAAGCCTGAACTACTTCTACCTGCGCTCGCCCCTGACCGGTGAGATGGTCCCGCTCTCGGCCCTGGCGCGCTTCGACGTGCCCACCAGCGGTCCGTTGTCCATCGCCCACGACGGCATGTTCCCGGCCGCCAACCTGTCGTTCAACCTGGCCCCCGGCGTGGCCCTGGGCGATGCGGTGCTGCAACTCAACCAGGCGAAGAACGAGATCGGCATGCCGGCCTCGGTGAACGGTTACTTCCAGGGCGCGGCCCAGGCCTTCCAGAGTTCCCTGGCGAGCCAACCGTGGCTGATCCTCGCGGCGCTGGTGGCGGTCTACATCATCCTCGGGGTGCTCTACGAAAGTTTCGTGCACCCGCTGACAATCATTTCCACCCTGCCGTCCGCCGGCCTCGGCGCCCTGATCATGTTGTGGCTGCTGGGCCAGGACTTCTCGATCATGGCGCTGATCGGCCTGGTATTGCTGATCGGTATCGTGAAGAAGAACGGCATCCTGATGATCGACTTCGCCCTGGAAGCCCAGCGTAGCGGGCTGTCGCCGGAGGAAGCAATCTACAAGGCCTGTATCACGAGGTTCCGGCCGATCATCATGACCACCCTGGCCGCCCTGCTCGGCGCCCTGCCGCTGATGCTCGGCCACGGTACCGGCGCCGAATTGCGCCAGCCCCTGGGGATCGCCGTGGTCGGCGGCCTGCTGGTGAGCCAGGCGCTGACGCTCTTTACCACCCCCGTCATATACTTGTGGCTTGAGCGGCTTTTCCATCGGCCGACACCGGCGCCCGCGCCGGCGATCACACTCTGAGGCGGGTTCATGCGCGTTCTGATTATCGAAGACGAAGAAAAAACCGCCGATTACCTGCACCGGGGCCTGACCGAGCAGGGCTACACCGTGGACCTCGCCCGCGATGGCGTCGGCGGCCTGCACCTGGCGCTGGAAAGCGACTACGCAGTGATCATCCTCGACGTGATGCTGCCGGAGCTGGATGGCTTCGGTGTGCTCAAGGCGCTGCGGGCGCGCAAGCAGACCCCGGTGATCATGCTCACCGCCCGCGAGCGCGTCGAAGACCGTGTTCGCGGCCTGCGCGAGGGCGCCGACGACTACCTGGGCAAACCCTTTTCCTTTCTCGAACTGGTGGCCCGCCTGCAGGCCCTGACCCGGCGCAGCGGCGGCGGCCACGAGCCGGTGCAGATCAGCGTCGCCGATCTCTGGGTCGATCTGATCAGTCGCAAGGCCAGCCGCGCCGGCATACGCCTGGACCTGACCGCCAAGGAGTTCTCGCTGCTCAGCGTGCTGGCCCGGCGCCAGGGCGAAATCCTCTCCAAGACCGCCATTGCCGAGATGGTCTGGGACATCAATTTCGACAGCGACGCAAACGTCGTCGAAGTCGCGATCAAGCGCCTGCGAGCCAAGCTCGACGGGCCGTTCGAACAGAAACTGCTGCACACCATTCGCGGCATGGGCTACGTGCTGGAGAGCCGCAGTGCCAACTAACAGCATTGCCCTGCGCCTGAGCGGCTTGTTCAGCGGCGTGGCGCTGCTGGTGTTCCTGTTGATCGGCTGGGCCCTGTACCAGCAGGTCGGCGAGGGCCTCGGCCTGCTGCCGGAAGCCGAGTTGGAGGCACGCTCCAGCGTGCTGCTGTCCTCACTCAATCGCGACAGCACCCTGGAGCACTGGGCCAAGGTCAGCGCCAAGCTCAAGCAATTGGGCGAAGAGGACAAGCGCATTCGTTTCTGGGTGGTCAGCGGCGATAGCAACTACGAGTACGGCACCCCCGACGGCCTGGTTCGTGCCTTCGCCGAAGGCCCCGCGGGCATGCGCGACCTGCGCTTGCCGGGACACGCCTACCCCTTCAAGGTGCTGGTCAACGCCCTGCCGGCCAAGGGGCCTCGCCCACCGTTGAAGTTCCTGATCGCCATCGACACCGAAACCTTCCGACAGACCCAACACCACCTGCTGATCGCCCTGATCGGCCTGGCCATCGCCGGCATCGCCCTGGCGTCCGTGCTGGGTTACTGGGTGACGCGGATCGGCCTGAAACCCTTGATCAAGCTGTCCGAGGAGGCGCAGAAGCTGGCCCCGCCACGGCTGTCCGGGCGCCTGCAGTTGTCACCGCTGCCGCCGGAGCTCAGCCAGTTCGTCAACTCCTTCAACTCGACCCTGGAACGCGTCGAGCATGCCTATTCGCGCCTGGAGTCGTTCAACGCCGACGTCGCCCATGAGTTGCGCTCGCCGCTGACCAACCTGATCGGCCAGACCCAGGTGGCCCTGACCCGCGGACGTTCGGCCGAGCATTATTTCGAGGTCCTGCAATCGAACCTCGAAGAGCTGGAACGCCTGCGCTCGATCATCAACGACATGCTGTTCCTGGCCAGCGCCGACCAGGGCAGCAAGGCCACCAAGCTGATCAGCACCTCGCTGGCCGGCGAGGTGGCGACCACCCTGGACTACCTGGACTTCATTCTCGAAGACGCCCAGGTCCAGGTACGGGTCAGCGGCGATGCCCAGGTACAGATCGAAATCGCCCACCTGCGCCGGGCGCTGATCAACCTGCTGAGCAATGCGGTGCAGCACACAGTGCCGGGCCAGGTGATCGTGGTACGCATCGAACGCGAGGGCGAGCGGGTCGCCATTGGCGTATCCAACCCCGGCGAAGCGATTGCCGCCGAGCATCTTTCGCGGCTCTTCGAACGTTTCTACCGGGTCGACGCCTCCCGCAGCAACAGCGGCGCCAACCACGGACTGGGCCTGGCAATCGTCAAGGCCATCGCCCTGATGCATGGCGGTGATGTGTTCGTGCGCAGCCGCGACGGGATCAATACCTTCGGCCTCTACCTGCCAGCCTGAAGCACTCCAGGGACAGAACGGCAAAGGCCAGTCTCAGTAGACTGGCCTTTTTCTTGCGTGGGCCGTATACATGCGCCAATAAACCGATGCAATCGAGAGTGCGACCATTCCTCACGCCCCGGCAAATTCCGTCAAGCCGCAAACCCTGCTGATGCTGGTCAGCGGAATGACGGTGATCGCCATGCTTGCCATCGTGACCTTTCTGCTGATCCGCGAGCGCGGCAGCGCCACCGAGGCCGCCGCGCGCTCGGCGAGCAATATCGTGCAACTGATCGACGCCGATGTATCGCGCAATATCGAGCTCTATGACCTCGCATTACAGGGGCTGATCCAGGCCTCGCAGCGCCAGGATCTGCGCACGGTCGCTCCCGAAGTCCGTCATCTCGCCCTGTTCGACCGCGCCTCGAGCACCTCGCACAAAAGCGATATCCTGCTGCTGGACCGACTGGGCAATGTGGTCGCCGACTCCCAGTCGCTTATCCCGAGGACCGAGAACCTTTCCGACCGCGAGTATTTCCAGTCCCACGAGAGCGATCCGGACCCGAGCCTGATGATCAGCCACCCGTTCAAGTCCCGCCGGGCCCCGTATCCCTGGCTGATCAGTTTCAGCCGCAGGATGACCTCCGCGGATGGTGAGTTCCTGGGAGTGGCCGCCGCCGGCATGCGCCTGAGTTACGTCGACGAGCTGTTCATGAACCTGAGCGTCGGCAAAGGCGGTTCCATCAGCCTGGTCAGCACCGACGGCACCCTGCTGTCCCGACAAACGCCACTGCCCGACGAGCTGACCGGCCAGGACTTCAGCAACTACCCCAACTTCATCCGGATCCTGAAACAAGGCAACGGCAGCTTCAGCACCACCTCGGGGATCGATGGCAGCGAGCGGCTCTATACCTTTTCCCAGGTCGGCACGCTACCGCTGATCGTGGTGGTGTCCCAGTCCGCCGATGAAGTCTATGGCGCCTGGAAACGCACGACCCGCCTGGTCGGCCTGGCCACGGGCGTGCTCTGTATCGGCCTGCTCTGGCTCAGTTGGCTGCTGGCCCGGGAACTGCGCCGACGCCAGCGCGCCGAGCAGGAGCTGGCGCAGCTGGCCGCCACCGACTCGCTGACCGGCCTGGCCAATCGCCGGGCGCTGGACCAGGGCCTGGCGACCGAATGGGCGCGGGCACAGCGTTCCGGCAAACCGCTGTCGGTACTGATGATCGATGCCGATCACTTCAAGGCCTTCAACGACCGCCACGGTCACCCGGTCGGCGACGAGGCCTTGCGGCGGCTGGCCCAGGTGATCAGTGACAACATTCGGCGTCCTGGCGACATGGCGGCGCGTTATGGCGGCGAAGAGTTTGCCGTGGTGCTGCCGGAAACCGATGAGCAGGGGGCAATGAACCTGGCGCAAAAGATCCGCACGGCCATGGCCGCACTGGCGCCCTTCAAGGGCGACCGGCGGGCGATCACCGTCAGCATCGGCGCCAGCACCGCTTCGCCGCCCAACGACGGTAGCGTGGAGCAGCTGCTGCGCAAAGCCGACCAGGCGCTGTACCAGGCCAAGCACGAAGGCCGCGATCGTGCGGTGCATGCCAGCCTCGACCGGTTGTAAGCGCCCCCTGTAGGAGCGAGCTTGCTCGCGATGGACGTCAACGATAACACGCGGCATCTGATACCCCGCGGTGTCTGGACTACCCTCGCCGGAACGCCGCCCGGAGCAAGCTCGCTTCGACAAGGGAAGGGATATAAAAAAAGCCGCCCGAGGGCGGCTTTCAAATACAACAAAAGGAGAGAGTCGTTACACGGCCGCAACGGGACGCATGTAAGAGATCGGCGCGGTGCTGGCGTCTTCGAAGGTCACCACTTCCCAGGCATCTTTCTGCTCGATGAGCTTACGCAGAAGCTGGTTGTTCAGGGCGTGACCGGACTTGAAGCCTTTGAACTCACCAATCAGGCTATTGCCCAACAGGTAGAGGTCACCGATAGCGTCGAGGATCTTGTGTTTGACGAATTCGTCTTCGTAACGAAGGCCGTCTTCGTTCAGTACACCATCCGAATCGACCACGATGGCGTTTTCCACGCTACCGCCGAGTGCGAGGTTGTGCTTGCGCAGGTACTCGATATCACTCATGAAACCAAAGGTCCGGGCGCGGCTGACTTCTTTTACGAACGAAGTGCTGGAAAAATCCACGCTGGCACTCTGGATGCGGTCACGGAACACCGGGTGATCGAAATCGATCTCAAAGCTCACCTTGAAACCTTCGAAAGGCACGAAAGTGGCGCGCTTGTCGCCGTCTTCCACTGAGACTTCACGAAGGATGCGGATGAACTTCTTGGCTGCGTCCTGTTCTTCCAGGCCGGCAGATTGAATCAGGAATACGAAGGGTCCAGCGCTACCATCCATGATCGGGACTTCGGACGCGGAGAGCTCGACGTAGGCGTTATCGATGCCCAGGCCGGCCATGGCCGAGAGCAAGTGCTCAACCGTGTCCACCTTGACGTCACCGTTGACCAACGTGGTCGACATCGTGGTTTCACCAACGTTTTCCGCGCGAGCAGGAATCTGCACCACAGGGTCGAGGTCGGCACGACAAAACACGATACCGGTGTCCACAGGCGCGGGCTTGAGGGTCAGGTAGACCTTCTCGCCGGAGTGCAGGCCGACACCTGTAGCACGGATAATATTTTTCAGGGTGCGTTGTTTAATCATGGCATGGGCCGCTTCAGCGCAAATTGCGAACAGGTATCAACAAAGGCTGGCGATAATAGCAGACCAGGCCTTTGCTGAACACCAATCACCCTAATACTCCTGATACATTCCATCAATCGGCCTGGCGACGCAGGAAAGCCGGGATATCCAGATAGTCCAGGTCATCCTGCGGGTTCATCTTCGCGGCAGTCGCAGCACCGGCCTGGGCCTGGTTGCGCATGACGGTCGGACGATCCAGGTCACGGTAGTTCACCGACGGCAGTTCCTGACGCGAAGGTGCTTGCGTCTGGGCGGCAGCCGATTGGCTGGTCTGCAGCGTATTGTCGATGACCTTCACAGGCTTCTCGATACGCGCACCCAGGCCGGTGGCAACCACGGTCACGTGCAGCTCGTCGCGCATGTCCGGATCGATAACGGTACCGACCTTGACCATGGCGTGCTCAGAGGCGAAGGCTTCGATGATGCTACCCACGTCGGAGTACTCACCCAGGGACAGGTCAGGACCGGCGGTGATGTTCACCAGGATGCCGCGCGCGCCTTGCAGGTTGACGTCTTCCAGCAGCGGGTTGCGAATCGCCGCTTCGGTGGCTTCACGTGCACGGTTGGGACCGCTGGCGCAGCCAGTGCCCATCATCGCCATGCCCATTTCGCTCATCACGGTACGCACGTCGGCGAAGTCGACGTTGATCATGCCCGGACGCTTGATGATGTCGGAGATACCGCGAACGGCACCGGCGAGTACATCGTCAGCCTTGGCGAAAGCCGACAGCAGGCTGGCGTCCTTACCCAGGATGGTCAGCAGCTTCTCGTTGGGAATGGTGATCAACGAGTCGACGCTTTCGCTCAGCGCGCGGATGCCTTCATCGGCGATCTGCATGCGCTTTCGGCCTTCGAACGGGAACGGACGGGTCACCACCGCAACGGTGAGGATGCCCATTTCCTTCGCCACTTCGGCAATGATCGGGGCCGCGCCGGTACCGGTACCGCCACCCATGCCGGTGGTGATGAACACCATGTTGGTGCCCTGCAGCACTTCGGCGATGCGCTCGCGATCTTCCAGAGCGGCCTGACGACCGACTTCCGGATTGGCGCCGGCACCCAGGCCCTTGGTCACGCCGGTACCCAGTTGCAGGATAGTCCGCGCGCCAATGTTTTTCAGGGCCTGGGCATCGGTGTTGGCGCAGATGAACTCGACGCCTTCAATGTTGCTCTTGACCATATGGTTAACGGCGTTGCCGCCGCCACCGCCTACGCCGATAACCTTGATTACCGGACTTTGTGGGACGTTGTCTACGAGTTCGAACATGTTCCCTCTCCTTTCATTCTCTAGTTTTTTCGCCTACTTCTACTGCTTTGAAACTTTAAAAGTTGCCCTGAACCCAGCGCTTCAAGCGCTCCAGCACAGGTGCTTTCTGTTCTTCATCGCGATAGTCGTTTCTGTTGCCGCCGTTGTAGCCGGACAGGGAAATGCCGTCCGACTGCTTTTGCAGCCCGTACAGCAACAGCCCTACCCCAGTTGAATAGATCGGGTTGCGGACCACGTCCGACAGCCCTTTGACGCTATGCGGCACGCCCAGGCGCACCGGCATGTGGAAAATCTCTTCGGCCAGTTCGACCGCGCCTTCCATTTTCGAGGTACCGCCGGTCAGCACGATGCCGGCCGGAATCAGGTCTTCGTAGCCGCTGCGACGCAGTTCGGCCTGGATCAGGGTGAACAGTTCGTCGTAGCGCGGCTCGACCACTTCGGCCAGGGCCTGGCGCGACAGCTCGCGTGGCGGACGGTCGCCGACGCTCGGCACCTTGATGGTTTCACCGGCACCGGCCAGTTTCGCCAGGGCACAGGCGTAGCGGATCTTGATCTCTTCGGCGTACTGGGTCGGGGTGCGCAACGCCATGGCGATGTCGTTGGTCACCTGATCACCGGCAATCGGGATCACCGCGGTGTGGCGGATCGCGCCTTCGGTGAAGATCGCGATGTCGGTGGTGCCGCCGCCGATATCCACCAGGCACACGCCCAGTTCTTTCTCGTCGTCGGTCAGCACCGAGTAGGCCGAGGCCAATTGCTCGAGGATGATGTCGTCGATTTCCAGACCGCAGCGGCGCACGCACTTCTCGATGTTCTGCGCCGCGTTCACCGCGCAGGTGACCACGTGGACCTTGGCCTCCAGACGTACGCCGGACATGCCCAGGGGCTCGCGAACGCCTTCCTGGTTATCGATCACGTAGTCCTGCGGCAGGGTGTGCAGGACCCGCTGGTCCGCCGGAATCGCCACGGCCTGGGCCGCATCGAGCACACGCTCGAGATCCGCCGCGCTGACTTCACGGTCGCGGATCGCGACAATCCCATGGGAGTTCAGGCTGCGGATGTGATTGCCCGCCACGCCGACGAACGCCGAGTGGATCCGGCAACCGGCCATCAGTTGCGCTTCTTCCACCGCACGCTGGATCGACTGCACGGTGGACTCGATATTCACCACCACGCCCTTCTTCAGGCCGCGGGAAGGATGGGTGCCGATACCGACGATTTCCAGCGTGCCATCGGCCGCGACCTCGCCCACCAGTGCCACCACCTTGGAGGTACCGATATCCAGTCCGACGATCATTTTGCCGCTTTGCACGTTTGCCATGGTCCTGCCTCTTCTTAATTCTTCGCAACGGCGGGTTTGGCCGTCACGGGTGCCACAGGTTCCCGCCATCCGACGGCCAGGCCGTTGGAATAACGCAGATCGATGCTGGCAATGTTCGTAATCTGTTCTTTCAGCGTTTTTTCATAAATGGCAATAAAACGGCGCATCTTCTCGACCAGATGATCGCGGCCCAACAACAACTCGATCCCCGGCCCCGCGCTGCCCGCGCCGGTGGTCAGGAACCAGCTGCCGCGTTCACGCAGTTCCAGCCGGACAATCGAAAAACCCAGCGGGCGCAGCATCTGGCTCAACACCTGATACTGCTGCATCACCTGTTGCTGGGCCCGTTGGGGACCGAACAACTGCGGCAGATGCTCGTAGTTCGCCAGTTCCCGCGGCGCGAACGCCTGGCCCTGGTTGTTCAACAACGCCCCGTCGCCCCAGCGGGCCACCGGCAATTGCTCTTCCAGGCGGATCACCACCTGGTCCGGCCACACACGCCGGACCTCGGCATGGGCGATCCACGGCATGGTTTCCAGCTCGGTGCGCATGCTCGCCAGGTCGATGGTGAAGAAGCTCGACGCGACGTACGGCGCGATCCGCTGCTGCACCGCCTGCTGGCTGATGTAGCTCAGGTCGCCCTGCACGTTGATCTTGCTGATCGGCCGATCGGCATAGGGCAACAGGCGCTGGGCACCTTCGTAGGTACCGAAACCCAGGGCCACCAGCAGCACCGGCCACATCAGCCGCTTGAAAATGCTGAAGTTGGCTTTCGGCAGGCGCACCGACATCGGCTCTTTAGCCACCATCCGGCTGGCACCCCGCGGCACCGGCTTGTTACGGCCGGGGGCGGGTGACTGATGACGAATCGATGCGCCGTGCATGGTCTTAACCTCGTACCTCGATGCTTGCCGCCAGGATCGCCAGCACCAACTGCTGGAAATCCAGGCCGGCGGCCCGCGCGGCCATGGGGACCAGACTGTGGTCGGTCATGCCCGGCGCGGTGTTGACTTCCAGGAACCAGAACTGCCCGTCGGCGTCCTGCATCACGTCGGCCCGGCCCCAACCGGCGATACCGAGCGCCTCGCAGGCCTTGGCCGTGAGGTCCATCAGTTCCTTTTCCTTGGTGCTATCGAGGCCGCAGGGAATCCGATACTGGGTATCGGAAGCCAGGTACTTGGCGTCGTAGTCGTAGAACGAATGCGGGGTGCCGAGGGCAATCGGCGGCAGGATCTGGTCGCGCAGGGTGGCGATGGTGAACTCCGGACCTTGAATCCACTGTTCAACCAATACTTGCGAATCGTAGGCGGCGGCGGCTTTCCAGGCGGCGATCAGATCGTCGGCGCAGGTCACTTTGGCCATCCCAATACTGGAGCCTTCATGAGCAGGTTTGACGATCAAAGGGAACCCCAGTTCCGCGCCGGCTGAAATACAGTCGGCCGCGGAACTCAACACGGCGTGACGCGGTGTCGGAATCCCCAGGCTGTGCCAGACCTGCTTGGTCCGCAGCTTGTCCATGGCCAGCGCCGAGGCGAGGATGCCGCTGCCGGTGTAGGGAATCCCCAGGCATTCGAGCAGGCCTTGCATGCTGCCGTCTTCACCGCCGCGACCGTGCAGAATGATAAAGGCGCGGTCGATCTTTTCATTGAGCAGGCGTTGCAGGAAATCGTCGCCCACATCAATACCGAAGGCGTCGACACCGGCGCTTTGCAGCGCCTCAAGCACCGCGTTGCCGGACTTCAGCGAGACCTCGCGCTCGGCGCTCTTGCCGCCGAACAAGACGGCGACGCGGCCGAAGGCTTTCGGCTCGACGGTCGAGAACAGGTTGGCGTAGGCAGCGGTCATTTCGACTTCTCCTGGCTGGCTACGGCAACGGCGAACAGCGGGCTCTTGAGCAATTGCGGGGCAAGGCCACCGATATCGCCGGCACCCTGGCAAAGCAGGATGTCACCGGGCAGCAGCAACGGCTTGACCAGCGGTGCCAGTTCGACGCCACGCTCGATATAGATCGGGTCGAGCTGGCCGCGCTGGCGAATGCTGCGGCACAGCTGGCGGCTGTCCGCGCCCGGAATCGCTTCCTCCCCGGCCGGATAGACTTCCATCAACAGCAGGACATTGGCGTCGGCCAGCACCTGGACGAAATCGTCGTACAGGTCGCGGGTGCGGGTGTAGCGGTGCGGCTGGTAGACCATCACCAGGCGGCGCTCCGGCCAGCCACCGCGGACAGCCTTGATCACCGCCGCGACTTCGGTCGGGTGGTGACCGTAGTCGTCCACCAGCATCACGCTGCCGCCGTCCACCGGCAGTTCGCCGTAGACTTGGAAGCGTCGACCGACGCCCTGGAAGCCCGACAGCCCCTGGACGATGGCTTCATCGCTGATGCCCTCGTCGCTGGCGATGGCGATGGTAGCCAGGGAGTTGAGCACGTTGTGGTTGCCCGGCATGTTCACCGACACGTTCAGCGGCTCGCGGTCGCGGCGCAGCACGGTGAAGTGGGTCTGCATGCCGGCCTGGCGAATATTGATCGCACGCACGTCAGCGTCTTCGTGGACACCGTAGGTCACGGTCGGACGGGCGATCTGCGGAAGGATCTCGCGCACCACCGGATCGTCCAGGCAGACCACGGCCAGACCGTAGAACGGCAGGTTATGGAGGAACTCGACGAAGGTCTTCTTCAGCTTGTTGAAGTCGCCTTCATAGGTGTCCATATGATCGGCGTCGATGTTGGTGACCACGGCGACCAGCGGTTGCAGATGCAGGAAGCTGGCGTCGCTTTCATCGGCTTCGGCGATCAGGTAGCGACTGGTGCCGAGCTGGGCATTGGTACCCGCGGCATTCAGCCGGCCACCGATGACAAAGGTCGGATCGAGGCCACCGGCGGCGAACACCGAGGCGATCAGGCTGGTGGTGGTGGTCTTGCCGTGGGTACCGGCGACGGCGATACCGTGGCGATAGCGCATCAGCTCGGCCAGCATCTCGGCACGCGGCACCACCGGAATGCGTCGCTCCAGGGCGGTGGCGACTTCCGGGTTGGACTTGTTCACGGCACTCGACACCACCAGCACATCGGCGTCGGCGGCGTTCTCGGCGCGGTGGCCGATAAAGATGTGGGCGCCGAAGGATTCCAGGCGCTCGGTCACCGGCGAGGTCTTCAGGTCGGAACCGGACACTTCATAGCCCAGGTTCAACAACACTTCGGCAATCCCGCACATGCCCACGCCGCCGATCCCGACGAAGTGGATACGACGGATACGGCGCATTTCCGGTTGCGGCATGGCTTTCTGATTCTCAACCATGGGCCACCTCCAGGCAGATCTCGACCACGGTGCGGGTGGCATCTGGCTTGGCCAGGCGGCGGGCAGTGCGCGCCATGCTGTTCAGTCGTTCCGGTTGCATCAAAACCTCTGTCAGGCGAGCCGCCAGGTCGGCGGCGCCAGTCGTTCTTTGCGGCAGCAGGAAGGCAGCGCCCTCCCCGGCCAGATATTCGGCATTGCGGGTCTGGTGATCGTCGATCGCATGGGGCAAGGGCACCAGCAACGAGGGCAGACCGGCGGCGGCCAGTTCACTGACGGTCAAGGCGCCGGCACGGCAGACCACCAGGTCGGCCCAGCCATAGGCTTGGGCCATGTCTTTGATAAACGGCGCCACTTGCGCCTCGACGCCGACCGCCTGGTAGCGTTCGGCGGTGATTTCGTCGTGATTGCGCCCGGCCTGGTGAAACACTTCCGGACGGTATTCGGCCGGCACTTGCGCCAGGGCTTCGGGCAACAGCTTGTTCAACGGCTCGGCACCCAGGCTGCCGCCCAGGATCAGCAGGCGCGCGCGGCGTCCGGCGAGGTCCTGGCGCGGGGTTTCCAGGAACAGTTCGGTGCGCACCGGGTTACCGGTGGTCCGACGTTTGTCCGAAGCGCCGAAGGTATTCGGGAAAGCTTCGCAGACCCGGGTCGCCAAGGGCACCAGCAGCCGATTGGCGGTACCCGCCACGGCGTTCTGTTCATGAACGATCACCGGAATACCGGCCATCCGCGCGGCAACACCGCCGGGGCCGGTCACATAACCGCCAAAGCCCAGCACACAGACCGGCTTCAGTTCACCCATGACCTTGCGTGCCTGCCACACCGCCTTGAGCAGGACGAACGGCGCCTTGAGCAGCGACAGCTTGCCCTTGCCCCGCAGGCCGGTGACCTGGATCAGGTGCAGCGGCAACCCGGCGCCGGGCACCAGTTCGTTCTCGATACCCCGCGGCGTGCCCAACCAGTGCACCTCGTAGCCGCGCGCCTGGAACTCCCGCGCGCAGGCCAGCGCCGGGAACACGTGTCCGCCGGTGCCACCGGCCATGATCAGCACTTTATCGGCCATGGGGTGACTCCTCGGCGAAGTCACTTTCATCGAACTCCATCTCTTCACTGCCCAGATGGGTTCGACTCTCCCACTCGATACGCAGCAACAAGCCGAGCTGGGCACAGCAAATCACCAACGAACTACCGCCGTAACTGAGGAACGGCAGGGTCAGGCCCTTGGTCGGCAGCAGGCCGACGTTCACGCCGATATTGATCAGGAATTGACCGATCCACAGAAAGGCCAGGCCGTAGGCCATATAGGCGGCAAAGAACTGCTTGGCCTTTTCCGCCCACAGGCCGATGTACATGGCCCGCACACTGACGAAAACAAACAGCGCGACCGTGAGCAGCGAACCCACCGCACCCAGCTCTTCAGCCAGTACGGAGAACACGAAGTCGGTGTGCGCTTCAGGCAGGTAGAACTGTTTCTGCACGCTGTTGCCCAGGCCCACGCCCAGCCATTCGCCACGACCGAAGGCGATCAGTGCCTGGGTCAGTTGGTAGCCGGAACCGAACTGGTCGGCCCAGGGGTCGGTAAAGGTGGTCAAACGCGCCATCCGGTAGGGTTGCGCCTTGATCAGCACCACCACCGCCACCACCGCGAGCATGACCATCAAGCCGAAGCGCAACAGCCCGACCCCGCCGAGGAACAGCATCGCCGCCGCCGCGCCCATCATCACCACGGTGGCACCGAAGTCCGGTTCCATCAGCAGCAGGCCGGCCATTGGCAGCAAGACGATGAAGGGCTTGAAGAAGCCCATCCAGCTTTCGCGGACTTCCTTCTGTCGCCGCACCAGGTAACCGGCGAGGTAGATCACTACGAAGACCTTGGCGATTTCCGAGGGCTGCACGTTAAAGAAGCTGAAGCCGATCCAGCGCATCGAACCGTTCACCTCGCGGCCGATGCCCGGTAGCAGCACCATGACCAGCAAGCCGAAAGCACCCACCAGCATCATGAAGCCCATGCGCTGCCAGGTGGCGATCGGCACCATCATGGTGGCAATGCAGGCACCCAGGCCGATGACCATGTAGATCAGATGGCGAATCATGTGGTACAGCGCGTTGCCCGACTGCACGGCGGCGACTTCCGAGGACGCCGAGGTGATCATGACCAGACCCAGCCCCAGCAGCCCCAGGGCGCCGGCCAGCATCGGGAAATCGACGTCGACGCCGTGTCCGCTGATAATCGGCGACGGATAGGGTTTGATAATGTTGAAATTCATACCAACCCCTCCACGGCCTGGGCGAACAGGCGCCCGCGTTCTTCGTAGTTCTTGAACATGTCGAAACTGGCGCAGGCCGGCGACAGCAGCACCGCATCACCCGGCTCGGCCAGTTCGGCACAGCGCTGCACAGCCTCGTTCAAGCTCTGCACGCGAATCAGCGGTACGGCGTCGCCCAGGGCCTGGGCCAGGAGTTCAGCATCGCGGCCGAGCAGGACCACCGCACGGCAGTGGCTCGCAACCGGGCCGCGCAGGCCGCTGAAGTCCGCGCCTTTGCCATCGCCACCGGCAATCAGTACCAGCTTGCCGGCAATATCGGCCCCCAGGCCTTCGATGGCGGCCAGGGCCGCACCGACGTTGGTGGCCTTGGAGTCGTTGTAGTAGTTCACGCCGTTCAACTCACGGACCCACTGGCAGCGATGCTCGAGGCCGGCGAAGGTCCGCAGGCTCGAGAGCATGGCGTCGAACGGCAGCCCGACCGCATGGCCCAGGGCCAGGGCCGCCAGGGCATTGGCCTGGTTGTGGGCGCCGCGAATCCGTAGTTCGCTTACTGGCATCAGGTTCTGGAATTCGAAGGCCAGGTACTTCTCGCCATTTTCTTCGCGCAGGCCGAAAGCCTTGAAGTCCGGTTTGCCGAGGCCAAAGGTCCAGCACGGCAGGCCTTCGCTCATCAGCGGCCGGGACAAGGCGTCCTGACGGTTGACCACCACCTGCCTGGCGCCACGGAAGATCCGGTGCTTGGCCAGGTGATAGGCCGGCAGGCCACTGTAGCGGTCCATATGGTCTTCGCTGACATTCAGCACGGTGGCCACTTCGGCACCGAGGTGGTCGGTGGTTTCCAGCTGGAAGCTCGACAGTTCCATCACGTACAGCTCGACGTCGTCGCTGAGCAAGTCCAGCGCCGGGGTGCCGAGGTTGCCGCCGACGGCGACGCGCTTGCCGGCCGCGGCCGCCATTTCGCCGACCAGGGTGGTGACGGTGCTTTTCGCATTGGAACCGCTGATGGCGACGATCGGCGCCTTCGCGTGACGCGCGAACAGCTCAATATCGCCGGACAATTTCACGCCACGGGCGGCCGCCGCTTGCAGGGCCGGAGTCGCCAGGGCCAGGCCGGGGCTCACGTAGAGCTCGTCGGCACGGCAGAGGAATTCGACGTCCAGCTCGCCACAACGCACTTCCACCTGCGGATAGTCACGGCGCAGCGTGGCCAGCTCCGGTGGATTTTCCCGCGTATCGGCCACGGCAAAGGCAATGCCCCGGTTCGCCAGGAAGCGAACCAGGGACATGCCGCTCTTGCCGAGGCCGACAACGATGCGGAAGTGGTCAGAAGCGATCAGTGACACGTGTTCTACCTCAGCTTCAGGGTGGCAAGGCCGACCAGCACCAGGATCACGGTGATAATCCAGAAACGGACGATCACCCGTGGTTCGGGCCAACCCTTGAGTTCAAAGTGGTGGTGAATCGGCGCCATGCGGAACACACGGCGGCCAGTCAATTTGAAGGAAGCGACCTGGATCACCACCGACAGGGTTTCCATCACGAACACACCGCCCATGATGAACAGAACGATTTCCTGGCGGACGATCACCGCAATGGTGCCCAGGGCCGCGCCCAGCGCCAGTGCGCCGACGTCGCCCATGAAAACCTGGGCCGGGTAGGTGTTGAACCAGAGGAAACCCAGGCCGGCACCGATCAGCGCGCCGCAGAACACAATCAGCTCGCCCGCGCCCGGGACATAGGGAATCAGCAGGTATTCGGCGAACTTCACGTTACCCGACAGGTAGCAGAAGATCCCCAGCGCGCCACCGACCATCACCGTCGGCATGATCGCCAGGCCGTCGAGGCCGTCGGTCAGGTTGACCGCGTTGCTCGAACCGACGATGACGAAGTAGGTCAGGACCACGAAACCGACACCCAACGGGACACTGACATCCTTGAGCATCGGCACGATCAGGGTGGTTTCCACCGGGGTCTGCGCGGTCATGAACAGGAAGATCGCCGCCCCGAGGCCGAACACCGACTGCCAGAAATATTTCCAGCGGCTCGGCAGGCCACGGGAGTTCTTCTCGATCACCTTGCGGTAATCGTCGACCCAGCCGACAGCGCCGAACAGCAGGGTGACCAACAGGACCACCCAGACATAACGGTTGTGCAGGTCGGCCCAGAGCAAGGTGCTGACGCCGATGGCCGAGAGAATCAAGGCGCCGCCCATGGTCGGCGTACCGGACTTGGACAGGTGCGATTGCGGACCGTCATTGCGTACGGATTGGCCGATCTGGCGATTCTGCAAGGTACGGATCATCCAGGGACCCAGGCACAGCGACAAAGACAGCGCGGTCAGTACCCCGAGAATCCCGCGCAGGGTCAGGTACTGAAAGACCGCAAAGCCTTTGTAGAACTGTTGCAGGTACTCCGCTAGCAGCAGCAGCATTAATGCTTCTCTCCCTTGTGTTCGTCAGAAGCGGGCCCACACAAAGCCGCCACGATGTTTTCCATCGCAGCGCTGCGCGAACCCTTGATCAAAATGGTGGTGTCCGTGTCTTGCTCGGCGCCCAGCGCCGCGATCAGATCGGCCTGGGTGGCGAAATGACGGGCGTGCGGGCCAAAGGCGTTGACGGCATGAACCATCATCGGTCCCACCGCATACAGCGCTGAAACCTTGTCGGCGGCATAAGCGCCTACTTCACGATGTCCTTGCTCCGCCCACTCGCCCAACTCGCCGATATCTCCGAGCACCAGAACGGTGCGGCCGGAAAAGCCGGCGAGTATATCAACGGCGGCCGCGATTGAGGCAGGGTTGGCGTTGTAGGTGTCGTCAATGACGCGAATGCCATTGATTGCTAATTGCGCCACCGCGCGCCCCTTGACCGGTTGTACCGCTTCCAGCCCGGCAACGATGCCCGGCAGGGAAACGCCGAGGGCATGGGCGGCGGCGGCGGCGGCCAGGGCATTGGCCACGTTGTGGGTGCCCAGCAGGTTCAGTTGCACCCGGGCACTGCCCAGGGGACTGTGCAAATCGAAACCCGGGCAGCCCCGTGGATCACGGGAAATCTGTGCGCCATGGAAATCGGCGGCGGTGTTTTCCAGGGCAAAGCTCAGGACTTTTCGACCGGCGGCACGGGCTTGCCAGATAGCGAAAGCCTTGTCGTCCAGGTTGAGGACGGCCACGCCATCGGCTTGCAGCCCTTCAATGATCTCGCCCTTGGCCTCGACGATTTTCTCGGGACCACCGAACTCGCCGACATGGGCGGTTCCGGCATTGTTCAAGATGGCCACATGGGGCTTAGTCATGGCGACGGTATAGGCAATTTCGCCTAGGCGCGAAGCCCCCAGCTCGATGACCGCCGCACTGTGTTCCGGGGCCAGCTCGAGCAGGGTCAGTGGCACGCCCAGTTCGTTGTTCAGGTTGCCGCGAGTGGCCAGGACCAGGCCACGGGTGCGCAGGATGCTCGCGAGCAGCTCCTTGACCGTGGTCTTGCCGCTGGAGCCGGTAATGGCCGCCACCGGCTGGGTAAAGGCGGCGCGGTTCAGCGCGCCCAGCTGACCCAGGGCCAGACGGCAGTCGGCGACCAGCAACTGCGGCAGCTTGCTGCCGACCACTTCACGCTCGACCAGCGCCGCGACGGCGCCTTTGGCGGCGACATCGTCGAGATAATCATGACCGTCGAAACGCGGTCCGGTCAGCGCGACAAACAACTGGCCCGGCTGAATCGCCCGGCTGTCGATGCTCACGCCATTGAAGCTGGCATCGGCCGTCAACAGGCGTGCCGACAAGGCCTTCGCCACTTCGCTGAGTTTCATCGCCTCAAGCATGGGCGACCCCCCAGGCATCCAGGGCCTTGGTGGCTTCGACCAGGTCGGAGAAGGCATGGCGCTGGCCGTTGATTTCCTGATAGTCCTCATGACCTTTACCGGCCAGGACAATCACATCGTCGGCCGAGGCGCCGGCAATCAGTTCGGCGATGGCCAGACCGCGACCGGCGACAAAACGGACCTTGTCCGTGGCCACGAAGCCGGCACGGATATCGTCGAAGATCCGCGAAGGGTCTTCAGTACGTGGGTTGTCATCGGTGACCAGCGCCACATCGGCCAGACGCTCGACCACTTCGGCCATCAGCGGGCGCTTGCCGCGATCACGGTCGCCACCGCAGCCGAACAGGCAGAGCAATTGACCCTTGGCGTGAGGGCGCAGGGCCAGCAGGACTTTTTCCAGGGCATCCGGGGTGTGGGCGTAGTCGACCACCACCAGTGGCCGGGCACCACCGCCCAGGCGCTGCATACGACCGGCCGGACCTTCGAGCTGCGGCAGTACGCGCAGGATCTCGTCCAGCGGGTAATCCAGGCCCAGCAAGGCACCGACCGCCGCCAGCAGATTGCTCAGGTTGAAGCGTCCGAGCAGCGCACCGCGCAAGTGATGCTCGCCTTGCGGCGTCACCAACGTGGCGCGCACGCCTTCGTCGCTGAATTGCGCATCGCGACAATAGAGGTAGGCGCTCGGATCTTCCTGGCTATAGGTCAGCAAACGCGACTCATGCTTTTCCGCCGCCAACTGGCGACCGAACTCATCGTCGATATTGATGACCCGGCAGCTCAGGTCGGCCCAGCCGAACAACTTGGCCTTGGCCGCACCATAGGCTTGCATGGTGCCGTGATAATCCAGGTGATCGCGGGACAGGTTGGTCAGCACGGCCACATCGAATGCCAGCGCGGTCACCCGGCCCTGATGCAAGCCGTGGGAAGACACTTCCATGGCCACGGCCTTGGCCCCGGCTTTCTTCAAGTCGGCCAGGCTCGCCTGCACGGCAATCGGGTCCGGCGTCGTCAGCATGCCGCTCTGCAGCGCGCCGTAAAAGCCCGTACCCAGGGTGCCAAGAATGCCGCAATGCTGGCCCAGCAAATCGAGGGCCTGGGCAATCAACTGGCTGACACTGGTCTTGCCGTTGGTTCCGGTGACGCCCACCAGGTTCAGGTGGCGACTCGGATCACCGTAGAAACGCCCGGCGATATCGGACAGTTGCGCCGCCAGGCCCTTGACCGGGATCAGCGGCACATCGGTGATCGGCAGCACGGTGGCGCCTTCGACTTCATAGGCCACCGCCGCCGCGCCACGCTGCAAGGCGTCGGCAATATGGTTGCGACCGTCGACCTTGCCGCCCGGTATCGCCAGGAACAGGTCGCCGGCGCGGACTTTACGGCTGTCGAGGGCCAATTCGCGAATCAGCAGATCGCGACCGGCGTGGGCAAAAATCTTGTTCAAGCTCAGGGACATTAACCACGCCCTCCTTTTACCGGGGCAGGCGCGACAACGGCCTGCTGTTGGGGCGTTGTCGGCAAGTCGTCGGGGATGACGTTCATCAGGCGCAGGGTGCCGGACATGACTTTGCTGAAGACCGGTGCCGAGACCAGGCCACCGAAGTAACCGGCCTTGCTCGGTTCGTCGATCACCACCACGATGGCGTAGCGCGGATCGCTCATCGGGCCGAAACCGGCGAACAGCGAGCGGTAGGCGTTTTCTTCATAACCCTTGGTGCCGACCGAGGTCTTGCGCGCCGTACCGGACTTGCCGGCCACGTGATAGGCCGGCACTTTCGCGCGCCAGACACCCCGCGGCGCCTCGATCACTTGTTGCAACATACCTTGCATGGTCTTGGCGACATTTTCCGGGATAACCTGGGTACCCTCGGGAGCCTTGTCGGTCTTGATCAAGGTCAGCGGCACGATCTTGCCGTTGTTGGCCAGGGCCGAGAAGGCGTGCACCAGCTGGATCGCGGTCACCGACAGGCCGTAGCCGTAGGACAGGGTCGCGGTCTCGGCCTTGCGCCACTCGCGGTAGTTCGGCAGGTTGCCGACCCGCTCGCCGGGGAAGCCGAGGCCGGTGTCCTGGCCCAGGCCGACTTTCTGCATCACGCGGAAAATCGCTTCGCCGCCGATATCGAAGGCGACCTTGCTCATGCCGACGTTACTGGAGTTGATCAGGATGCCGGTCAGGTCGAGTACCGGGCCTTCGGTCTTGGACACGTCACGAATGGTGTACTTGCCCAACTGCAGGGTACCGGGGTAGACCTCGACCGTATCGCTGGGCTTCCAGCGGCCGGTTTCCAGGGCCGCGCTCATGGAGATCGGCTTCATGGTCGAACCCGGCTCGAACACGTCGATCATCGCGCGGTTGCGCATCATCGCCGGTTGCAGGTTGCGCCGGTTGTTGGGGTTGTAGGTCGGCTGGTTGACCATGGCGAGGATCTCGCCGGTCTTCACGTCCATGATCACCAGGCTGCCGGCCTTGGCGCCGTTTTCCACCAGGGCGTTGCGCAGCTCGCGGTTGGCCAGGTATTGCAGGCGCAGGTCAATGGACAACGCCAAGGGCTTGCCGGCCTTGGCGTTTTTGGTCACCTGGACATCCTTGATCAGCCGGCCGCGCCGGTCCTTGATCACCTGTCGCTTGCCGGGCACCCCGGCCAGCCACTCGTCGTAGGCCAGCTCCACCCCTTCGCGACCGTGGTCGTCGATGTCGGTAAAGCCGACCATATGGGCCGCCACTTCACCGGCCGGGTAGAACCGCCGGAACTCCTCGATGCCGTAGACGCCGGGAACCTTGAGGTCGAGCACGGACTGGCCCTGCTCCGGGGTCAGGCCACGGACCAGGTAGATGAATTCTTTATTGGCCTGCTGTTCCAGGCGTTCGGTCAGCAGCTTCGGGTCCTGCCCGAGCGCCATCGCCAACGCCGGCCAGCGATCCTTGGCCAGTTGCATTTCCTTGGCGTTGGCCCACAGCGTGGTCACCGGGGTACTGACGGCCAGGGGCTCGCCATTGCGATCGGTGATCAGGCCACGGTGCGCCGGAATCGGGATATGCCGCATGCTGCGCGCATCGCCCTGGCCGATCAGGAACGCCCGGTCGATCACCTGCAGGTCGACGATCTTCCAGCTGATATAGCCGACCATGATCGCCAGTGCGCCGAGGACCACGCGGAAGCGCCAGGGATAGAGCGCGCCTTCGAGTTTCATCATGGCGCCACCATCCTGACTTCGGATGGGCTGGGGATGCGCATCTTCAGTTGTTCGGTGGCCAGGGTTTCGATCCGGCTGTGGGCGGTCCAGGTGCTCTGCTCGAG
This sequence comes from Pseudomonas sp. MWU12-2037, assembly GCF_023242345.1. Lineage (NCBI taxonomy): Bacteria > Pseudomonadati > Pseudomonadota > Gammaproteobacteria > Pseudomonadales > Pseudomonadaceae > Pseudomonas > Pseudomonas sp. MWU12-2037. The sequence goes on from NZ_JALLIZ010000007.1 coordinate 321,554, forward strand.
AATCAGGCGACCCCATTCGGCCTGGGCCTTGTCACGCACGCTCAGCTCGTTGTACAGCGAGTTGAGCAGTTGACGGTTCCAGTGCGCGCTGTAGGCCACGCCGATGGCGGAAACCAGCACGGCGACAAACAGCAGGAACATGAAAAAGCTTCCGCCGGGAAGTGGCTTGGCGTAGAGCTTGCTCACCGCAGCTTCTCCGCGACGCGCATGACGGCGCTGCGCGCACGTGGGTTGGCCTTGAGCTCGGCTTCGGAGGCAAACCGGGCCTTGCCATGCACTTTGATCCGCGGCTCGAAAGCCTGGTGGCGGACCGGCAGGTTACGCGGCAGGTTGTCGCTTTCGCCCTTGACCAGGCGGCGCATGAACAGTTTGACGATACGGTCTTCCAGCGAGTGGAAGCTGATGACCACCAGGCGGCCACCGACTTCCAGGGCGTCGAGCGCCGCTTCGAGGCCGGTTTCCAGGTCGCCCAGTTCGTTGTTGACGTGGATGCGCAGGCCCTGGAACGCGCGGGTCGCCGGGTTCTTGCCCTTTTCCCAGGCCGGGTTGGCCACCTTCAGCACTTCGGCCAGGTCGGCGGTGCGCTCGAAGGGTTTGATCACCCGACGCTCGACCACGGCCCGGGCCATACGGCCGGAGAAACGTTCTTCGCCGTATTCCTTGAACACCCGGGCAATTTCTTCAGCCGGTGCGGTGGCGATGAACTCAGCCGCACTGATGCCACGGGACGGGTCCATGCGCATATCCAGCGGACCGTCGTTCATGAAACTGAAGCCACGCTCCGGGTCGTCAAGCTGCGGCGAAGACACGCCAAGGTCCAGCAGGATGCCGTTGACCTTGCCGGCCATGTCGCGCTCGACGATTTCCGAACCGAGCTCGGCAAAGCTGCGCTGCACAACGACAAAGCGGCCGTCTTCGGCCGCTAGCGCTTGCCCGGTGGCAATCGCCTGAGGATCCTTGTCGAATCCGAGGAGTCGGCCACCCGGCCCGAGCTTGCTGAGGATCAGCCGGCTATGCCCGCCACGGCCGAAGGTGCCATCCAGATAGCAGCCATCAGGGCGTACGGCGAGAGCCTCGACGGCTTCGTCAAGCAGTACGGTGATGTGGTTAAAGCCGCTATCAATAGTCACAGGATCAGATCACGCAGTTCATCAGGCATCGCGCCCGGTTGTTGAATGGCCGCCAGGTCCGCTGCCGATACAGCGTTCCAGGCGTCCTCGTCCCACAGTTGAAACTTGTTCAGTTGGCCTACCAGCATCGCGTGCTTGTCCAGCTTCGCGTACTCACGCAGGCGCGGCGGCACCAGGAAACGGCCGCTGCCGTCGAGCTCGAGGTCGACGGCATTACCAATCAGCAAACGCTGCAGCCGGCGGTTCTCTTCCCGCAACGACGGCAACGCACGCAGCTTGGTTTCAATCAGTTCCCACTCGTCGAGCGGGTACACACACAAACAGGGGTCCACGGCATCAATGGTCACGATCAGTTGGCCGGAACTACGCGAAACGAGCTCGTCACGGTACCGGCTCGGCATAGCGAGACGGCCCTTTGCATCGAGACTGATAGCGTTGGCTCCGCGAAACACAGCTGCGTTTCTCCAAATATTAGCGTTTTACGTCAAAAAAACCCACTTCATGCCACTTTCCTCCACTTGCGCACACTATAGGAATGCGCCCACCACACCGTCAAGGCGCGGTCTTAAGGAAAAGCCTTACAGATCGGAGATTTAGGAGCATAAAAGGAGGTAATTCGACAATCGGGAGAGTGTTTCCGGAGACGAACTTCAACGCGCTGAGAAATTTGAGCGCGGAAGTTAAAGTGATTTGTGAAGAGTAAGATTTTTTCGGTATTACAAATGCGCTTCTGCCAGCGATTGCGTGCAGGGAGGGAAAGAGGTGGAGAGTCGATCTGTAAGCCGGGTTCTGTCGAGGACAGTCATTCCTCTACGATGGCCATCACTGGACATCTTTAGCAACCTACCCGGTTCCAGCGCGGGCCACGCCTTGGAACCCTATTTGGTCTTGCTCCGAGTGGGGTTTACCTAGCCACGAACTGTTGCCAGCCGTGCGGTGCGCTCTTACCGCACCTTTTCACCCTTACCGGCGCCGAAGCGCTTAGGCGGTTATTTTCTGTGGCACTTTCCGTAGGCTCACGCCTCCCAGGCATTACCTGGCACTCCGCCCTATGGAGCCCGGACTTTCCTCCCCCCCCTAATTTTCATAGGGGGCAGCGACTGTCCAATCGACTCTCCGCCGCGAAGGTTACCGGCACATGCCCTGAAGGACAAGCATTAAAGGCGTTTCGCCACAGGGTGCTGTCCCGGCAAACACCGCCAGGCCGGTTCCCACAACCGGATCGGATCCAACCCACAGCAAAATCAGTCAGGCATTTTTCTGCCGATCCAGCGCCACCTGATACAGCAGGTTCTTGCGCACCCCGGTGATTTCCGCCGCCAGGGCCGCGGCGCGCTTGAGCGGCATTTCCTCGAGCAACAGGTCGAGGACGCGCATCGCCTCGCTGCCGACCGCGTCGTCGTTTTCCGCTGCCGTCCAGCCGGCGACCAGCACCACGCACTCGCCACGCTGCTGATTGGCGTCCGCTTCGACAAAGCCGCGCAGCTCGCTCAGCGGCAAGCCCTTGAGGGTTTCGAAGGTCTTGGTCAGTTCACGGGCCAGGAGTGCCGGGCGCTCGGCGCCGAAGACCGTCTCCATGTCCTGCAGGCATTCAAGGATCCGATGCGGCGCTTCATAGAAGATCAACGTGCGCGGTTCTTCCTTGAGCAACTCGAGGCGAGCCCGACGCCCTACCGCCTTGGCCGGCAGGAAACCTTCGAAAATGAACCGATCGGACGGCAGCCCAGCCGCCGAGAGCGCGGCGATCAAGGCGCAGGCGCCGGGAACCGGCACTACACTGATACCTGCCGCTCGCGCCTGACGCACCAGGTGATAACCGGGATCGGAGATCAACGGCGTGCCCGCATCGGAGATCAGGGCCACGTCCTCGCCCGCCAGCAACTTGGCGATGAAACGGCTGCCTTCGTCACGTTCGTTGTGCTCGTGACAGGCCGCAAGCGGTGTCGTAATTCCGAAGTGCTGCAACAATCTGAGGGAGTGGCGGGTGTCTTCCGCGGCAATCAGCGACACGTCGCGCAACACCTTCATGGCCCGCGCACTGATGTCATCCAGGTTGCCAATGGGCGTCGCCACCACATAAAGCGAGCCGACAGCGGAATTCAAAGCACCTGGAGCAGTCAAAGCGCATACCTCGAGAAGAACGAAAACGCCATTGTAGCGCGTAGCTGCCCTGCCGATATGCTTCACAACGGCGAGCGCGGGCCCAAAAGGCGAGCGATTCGAGCGCCGTGACACGCTTTGTACGACCTAATTTGACCGTTTCACGCCAGTAACATCGCGCCCCGGCCAGTGCTTGGGTACAATTCCACGCTCATATGATCGAGTATCAGGAACACTACATGATCGCTTGCCTGCGGCTGTTCTCTGCCCTCTGCCTCGCTGCCTTGCTGGCGGCTTGCGCCAGCTCGCCCTCTTCCAGCCTTGGCGAACTCCCACGGACCCCGAATGCCAGCATCGAGCAACTGCTCGAGCAGGCGGCTTCCAGCAAGACGCCGGAACAAGCCGCCCTGCTGCGCCTGACCGCTGCCGACCTGGCCTATCGCCAGAAAGACAGCGGCCGCGCCTCGCAGATTCTTGCGCAGGTACCGCTGGATACCCTCAAGCCGGCACAACAGGTGTACGCCAGCACCCTGGCGGCCGAACTGGCGATGACCCGCAACCAGCCCAAGGCGGCGCTGACCGCCTTGAGCCACCCGAGCCTGGAGCGCCTCAGCGAGCTGCCGGTGGACCAGCAGATTCGCACCCAGACCGTGCGCGCCCGCGCCCTTGAAGCCGACGGCCAGACCCTGGCCGCCGCTCGCGAGCGCATCTTCATCGCCCCGCTGCTCAGCGGCGATGCGGCGAAAAGCAATCACGAAGCCATCTGGGCACTGATCGCGGCCCTGCCGACCGACCAGTTGCAACCCACCGGCAACGACGATCTCAGCGGCTGGTTGAGCCTGGCGCTGGCGGTGAAATCGTCCGGTACCCTGGAACAGCAACAGGCGGCCATCGATACCTGGCGCGCGCAGAACCCCAAGCACCCGGCCGCCGTGCAATTGCCGCTGCCCCTGGTGAAACTCAAGGAACTGGCCAGCCAGCCGCTGAGCAAGATCGCCCTGCTGCTGCCGCAGGACGGCCCGCTGGCCTCGGTCGGCAAGGCCCTGCGTGAAGGCTTCATGGCCGCTCACTACCAGGCCCAGCAGGCCGGCCAGAAGCCGCCGGTCATCGAGTTCTACGACAGCTCGCGCCTCACCTCCCTCGACGACTTCTATCGCAAGGCCCAGGCCTCCGGCGTGCAGTTGGTGATCGGTCCGCTGGAGAAGCCGCTGGTCAAGCAGCTCAGCGCCCGTGCGCAATTGCCGATCACCACCCTGGCGCTGAACTACAGCGAAAGCGCGCAGAACCCGGCGCAGTTGTTCCAGTTCGGCCTCGCCGCCGAAGACGAAGCCCGCGAAGTGTCCCGTCGCGCCCGCGCCGACGGCCTGCACCGTGCCGCCGCCATGGTGCCGAAAGGCGAATGGGGTGATCGCGTGCTCAAGGCCTTCCGCCAGGATTGGGAAGCCAACGGCGGCACCGTGGTCGGTATCGAACGTGTCGATCAACCAGTCGCCCTGGCCCAGCAGATCGCCGATCTGTTCCAGCTGCGCCAGAGCGAAGGCCGCGCCAAGAGCCTGCAAAGCACGGTAGGCGGCCAGGTCGCCGCCCAACCGTCGCGTCGCCAGGACATCGAGTTCATCTTCCTCGCCGCGACACCGCAACAGGCGCAGCAGATCAAACCGACCCTGAACTTCCAGTACGCCGGTGATGTACCGGTGTATGCGACCTCCCACGTGTTCAGCGCCACCGGCGACCAGAACCAGTACAACGACATGAACGGCGTTCGTTTCTGCGAAACCCCTTGGCTGCTGGACGCCAACGACCCGCTGCGCAAACAGGTCACCGCGCAATGGCCACAAGCCAACGGCGCCCTCGGTCGATTGTATGCCATGGGTGTCGACGCCTATCGCCTGGCGCCACGCCTGGGTCAACTCAAGGCCCTGCCCGACAGCCGTATCGAAGGTCTCTCCGGCAGCCTGAGCATGGATCCGGGACAACGGGTCGAACGCCAGCTGCCCTGGGCCCAGTTCGTCAGCGGTCAGGTCCAGCGCCTGCCGGATACGCCGCACTGATGGCACCCGCCGCCCACCTGGAACACGGCAAGGATGCCGAGCTCCTGGCGCTGCGGCACCTTGAACAACAGGGGCTGCGCCTGCTGGCGCAGAACTGGACATGCAAACGGGGCGAGCTTGATCTGGTCATGCTCGACGGCGATACAGTAGTATTCGTCGAAGTTCGTTACAGGAAAAACACCCAATGGGGTGGCGCACTGGGCAGCATCGATGCCCGCAAGCGCAAGAAGGTAATATTCGCCGCGCAGTATTTCCTGCAACGCGAGTCACGCTGGGCCCATTGCCCTTGCCGCTTCGACGTGGTGGCCATAGACGGCCCGGTCGAGGCGACACCCCAGTTGAACTGGCTACGGAATGCCTTCGACAGCTGATCCAGGCTGTCGACCCGGTTACTCTTTTCACCCACCGATTTTGCTCTTTGCTTTGCGGGCTGCACATTCTTGTGCCGGGCAGCTACCGGGAAAACCCGGTCCGCGCTCGACCAGCCGCCCTACTTAAGGTTACGTAGATGGACATGCAATCCCGAATTCGCCAGCTTTTCCAGGCCAGTATCGACACCAAGCAACAGGCGATGGACGTTCTTGCACCTCACATCGAGCAAGCCAGCCAGGTCATGGTCAATGCCCTGCTCAACGAAGGCAAAATGCTCTCCTGCGGCAACGGCGGCTCCGCCGGCGATGCCCAGCACTTTTCCTCGGAACTGCTCAACCGCTTCGAGCGCGAGCGACCGAGCCTGCCGGCCATTGCCCTGACCACCGACAGCTCGACCCTCACCTCGATCGCCAATGACTACAGCTACAACGAAATATTCTCCAAGCAGATCCGCGCACTGGGCCAACCGGGCGACGTGCTGCTGGCGATTTCCACCAGCGGCAACTCCGCCAACATTATTCAGGCCATCCAGGCCGCACATGATCGCGAAATGGTTGTCGTAGCCTTGACGGGACGCGACGGCGGCGGCATGGCTTCCCTGCTGCTGCCCGAGGATGTCGAGATTCGCGTCCCGGCCAACGTCACCGCACGTATTCAGGAAGTCCACCTGCTGGCGATCCATTGCCTCTGCGATCTGATCGACAGCCAATTGTTCGGGAGTGAAGAATGACCATCAATCGCCTTAGCCTGCTGGCCTTGACCCTGTGCCTGGGCATCAGCGGCTGCAGTTCGGTACTGACCGCCACCCGCGACGAGCCGATCAACGACGATCGCGGAACCCGCACCCTGGGCAGCAAGATCGATGATTCGCTGATCGAGACCAAGGTCGCGGTCAACGTCGCCAAGGCCGATCCCGCCCTGGATAACGGCTCGCACATTGTCGTCACCAGCTATAACGGCATTGTCCTGCTGGCCGGCCAGACCCCACGCGAAGACCTCAAGGCCAAGGCCGAACAGGCCGCCGCCGCGGTTCAACGAGTGAAGAAGGTCAACAACGAGCTGCAGGTCATCGAACCGTCCTCGCTGCTGGCCCGCAGCAGCGACAACTGGCTGACCACCAAGATAAAGACCCAGATGCTGACCGATAACAGCATTCCCGGTTCGCGCATCAAGGTCGTCACCGAGAACGGCATCGTCTACCTGCTGGGCCTGGTGACCCAGGACGAAGGTGCCCGCGCCACCAACCTGGTGCAGAGCGTCGGCGGCGTGCAGAAGATCGTCAAGCTGTTCGAGTACATCGACTGATCCGCTGCCAGAATGCAGATGTAAAAAAGGCGCCTCATTCGAGGCGCCTTTTTTATTACTTCACCACCTTCAAGCTTGGCCGACCGCTAGGACGCGGCGGCTCGGAACCTGGCGGCGGACCGTCATCATCCGGCTCGACCCCATCGTCGCCCTCCAGGGGCGCTTCCAGCTCGAACACCATGCCCTGGCCGTTCTCCCGGGCGTAGATCCCGAGAATGGCGCTGATCGGCACGAAAAGCGTGTGCGGTACACCACCGAAACGCCCCTCGAAGCTGACCGCCTCGTTGTCCATGTGCAAGTGACGCACCGCGCTGGGTGAAACGTTCAAGACGATTTGCCCGTCGCTGGCAAAACCTTGCGGCACCTGGACCGAGGGATACTCGGAATTGACCAGTATGTGCGGCGTACAATCGTTATCCACTATCCATTCGTACAGAGCACGAACCAAATAAGGGCGACTGGAGTTCATAAAACGGCTCCTTAGCGCATATCGCGTTCGACACCAGACAAGCTTGCCTGGAAAGCCTCACGCGCAAACTGGCGCTCCATATAATCGAGCAACGGCTTTGCGGGCCGCGGCAATTCAATACCCATAATCGGCAGACGCCAGAGTATCGGTAATAGACAGCAGTCCACCAGACTTTGCTCATTACTCAGGAAAAATGGCTTGTCGGCAAACAACGGCGATGCCCCTGTCAGGCTCTCGCGCAATTCCTTGCGCGCCTGCACCCGCGCCGGCTCCTTGCTGCGCGAATCCAGAATCACATCCACCAACGCACACCAGTCGCGCTGAATGCGATGGATCAGCAAACGGCTGTTGGCCCGTGCCACGGGATAGACCGGCAGCAGCGGTGGATGCGGATAACGCTCATCCAGGTATTCCATCACCACGGTCGACTCCCACAACGCCAGGTCACGATCGACCAGGGTGGGCAGGCTGCCGTAAGGGTTCACCTCGATCAGCTTCGGCGGTTGACGCCCCGCTTCCACGGTAATGATCTCGGCGCTGACACCCTTCTCCGCGAGCACGATGCGCACCCGGTGGGAATAGTGGTCGGCGGGGTCGGAGTAACAGGCCAACCGGTTGGTCACGCCCATGGCGGTCCTCCTCGCTTGTTGAAATTATTGAAAACGGAAAAACGAGCGCGCCCAAGACAAGCCTCCCGCAGCCCCAAAACAGAGCGAGGGTGAAACCGTTGCCGGCTCACCCCGCCCGTCCTTGCTGGCTACATCTTCAGAGGCACCCTTGGGCGCGCACGATTGACAGCTATGTTACAACGTTATCAATGCACATCCTTCCAGTATTCGCGCTTGAGCAGATAAGCGAACACGAAGAAGAAGGCCAGGTACAGCAAAACGTAGGTACCGATGCGCTGATGCTCCAGCTTCACCGGGTTGGCCGAGTAGGCCAGGAAGGTCACCAGATTCTTGACCTTCTCATCGAATTGCTCTTCGTTCAAGGCACCGGTTTTCGGCACGATGGTCAACTGGTCGCACGCTTCATGGGTCAAAGGCGTACCGGTCAGCGGATCATACTGCTTCTTGCCCTCCTCGACGATTTGAACCTGCTTGCAACCGACGACCTGACGCCCCTGCAGGCCCACCAGCACGTTGGGCATGCCGACGTTCGGGAAGACCTTGTTGTTCACGCCCCAGGGACGCGCAGGGTCTTCGTAGAAGGATCGCAGGTAGCCATAGAGCCAGTCGGTGCCGCGTACGCGGGCCACCAGGGTCAGGTCGGGCGGTGCCGCGCCGAACCAAGCCTTGGCGTCGGCCGGCTGCATGCCGATGGTCATGTGGTCGCCGATCTTGGCACCAGTGAACACCAGGTTCTTGAGCATCAGGTCATGGGGAATCCCCAGGTCATCGGCGACACGTTCATAGCGCTGGAACTTGGCGCTGTGGCAACCCATGCAATAGTTGGCAAAGGTCCGTGCACCATCCTGCATGGCCGCCTTGTCGGAAACATCGATGGCGACTTTTTCAAGATCAGGACCATGCTCGTCAGCGAAAGACAGGAGTGGCAGGGCCACAAGCATCAAGACTGCAAATAATTTTTTCATCAGCCAGTCACCCTTTCCGGTACCGGTTTGGTCTTCTCGAGCCGGGTATAGAACGGCATCAGAATGAAGTAGGCGAAGTACAGGACCGTGCAGATCCGCGACAGCAGCGTGCGCTCAGGCGTCGGCGGCATCACACCCAGCCAGCCGAGGGTGACGAAGGCGATGCAGAACACCCACAACCAGATCTTGCTCAGCCAACCCTTGTAGCGCATCGACTTCACGGGACTGCGGTCCAGCCACGGCAGGACGAACAGCACGGCGATCGACGCGCCCATGGCCATGACGCCCATGAGCTTGTCCGGAACCGCCCGCAGGATCGCGTAGAACGGCGTGAAGTACCAGACCGGGGCAATGTGCTCGGGGGTCTTGAAGGCGTTGGCCACTTCGAAGTTGGGTTTTTCGAGGAAATAGCCGCCCATTTCCGGGAAGAAGAACACGATGGAGCAGAAGATGAACAGGAACACCACCACGCCGACGATATCCTTCACGGTGTAGTACGGGTGGAAGGCGATGCCATCCAGCGGTACGCCGTTCTCGTCCTTGTGCTTCTTGATGTCGACGCCATCCGGGTTGTTCGAACCGACCTCGTGCAGCGCCAGTACGTGCAGCACCACCAGGCCGAGGATGACGATCGGCAGGGCCACCACGTGCAGGGCGAAGAAGCGGTTCAGGGTGATCCCGGAAATCAGGTAGTCACCACGAATCCACTGGGTCAGGTCGTTGCCGATGACCGGGATCGCACCAAACAGCGAGATGATCACCTGGGCCCCCCAGTAGGACATCTGCCCCCACGGCAGCAGGTAGCCCATGAACGCCTCGGCCATCAGCGCCAGGTAGATCAGCATGCCGAACAGCCACACCAGCTCACGGGGTTTCTGGTACGAACCGTAGAGCAGGCCACGGAACATGTGCAGGTAGACCACGATAAAGAACGCCGAAGCGCCGGTGGAGTGCAGCAGGCGCAGGATCGAGCCGTACTCGACGTCGCGCATGATGTATTCCACGGAGGCGAAGGCTTCTTCCGCCGAAGGGGTGTAGCTCATGGTCAACCAGACACCGGTGACGATCTGATTGACCAGCACCAGCAGGGCCAGGGAGCCAAAAAAGTAGAAAAAGTTGAAGTTCTTCGGAGCGTAATACTTGCTGAGATGGTCTTCCCACATCTTGGTGGCGGGAAAGCGCGCATCGACCCAATCTATGAACTTGCTCATCACGCTTTCTCCATATCGACGCCAATCACAACAATCTTGTCGGACTCATAGGAATGCGGCGGAACCGGCAGGTTCAAAGGCGCGGGTTGCGACTTGTAGACGCGGCCAGCAAGATCGTAGTGAGAACCGTGGCAAGGGCAGAAATAGCCACCGACCCAGTCGGCGCCCAGATCGGCGGGCGCCACTTCCGGACGGAAGGTGGGCGAGCACCCCAGATGCGTGCAGATACCGATCAACAGCAGCAGCTCTGGCTTGATCGCGCGGTTCTTGGGGTCGACATAGGCGGGTTGTACAGAAGCCTTGGACTCGGGGTCGGACAAGCGATCCTCGATCTTGGCCAGATTACCCAGAATCTCGGGGGTACGATGGACGATAAAGACCGGTTGACCTCGCCACTCGGCAATCATCTGCTGTCCGGGTTCAATCTTGCTGATATTCACCTTCACGGGTGCCCCCGCGGCTTTCGCCTTGGCACTGGGAAACCATGACCCCACGAACGGGACCGCAGCCCCCACCGCTCCTGCAGCTCCTACCACGGATGTGGCTGCTACGAGGAAGCGACGCCGGCCTGCATTCACGCCGTCATTGCTACTCATTCAGTCCTCTCCCATCAGCTTTGTGGCCTGTTAAATCAGGCGTCTACTAAGTGAATTTTTGTACTTATAAATTTTGCCGAATGGTAATGAAAAGCCACACGTATGACAAGGTAATTACCAGCCCCACCCTGCCCCAAGCCTTGTAGTATAGGGGCTCTACGGATGTGGCAAGTTGTCACAGGAAAATATTTCGCCCATAAAAAAACCCGGTTTCGCGAGGAAACCGGGCTTTTTGTAGAACGTATGCTGAAACGTAGAGCCGGTACGGGACCGAATTAACGCTTCGAGTACTGCGGACGCTTACGCGCTTTACGCAGACCGACTTTCTTACGTTCAACTTCACGAGCATCGCGGGTTACGAAGCCGGCTTTGCGCAGAGCACCGCGCAGAGTCTCGTCGTAATCCATCAGAGCGCGAGTGATACCGTGGCGGATTGCGCCAGCTTGACCACTTACACCACCACCGATGACAGTGACGTAGATATCGAATTTCTCGGTAGTCTCAGTCAGTTCCAACGGCTGGCGAACTACCATGCGGGCAGTTTCGCGACCGAAGAACGTGTCCAGGGTGCGGTTGTTGATGGAGATGTTACCAGTACCCGGACGCAGGAAAACGCGTGCGGTTGCGGTCTTGCGACGGCCAGTGCCGTAATTTTGAGTCGCCGACATAATGAACTATTCCGTTAAATCTTCAGTTCTTGGGGCTGCTGAGCAGTATGAGGGTGAACAGCGCCCGCATAGACTTTCAGCTTACGGTACATGTCGCGACCCAGCGGGTTCTTAGGCAGCATGCCTTTGACCGCGGTCTCGATCACGCGCTCAGGGGCTTTAGCGATCAGCTTTTCGAAGTTGATCGACTTGATGCCGCCCGGGAAACCGGAGTGGGAGTAGTACATTTTGTCGGTGGTTTTAGCACCGGTTACACGAATCTGCTCGGCATTGATCACAACGATGTAGTCACCGGTGTCGACGTGCGGAGTGTATTCGGCTTTGTGCTTGCCACGCAGGCGGCTCGCGATTTCGGTGGCCAGACGACCCAGGGTCTGACCAGCAGCGTCGACGATAAACCAGTCGCGCTTAACTGTTTCCGGTTTAGCAGTAAAAGTTTTCATTCTTTATAGCCTCAGGGGCCGCCTGTAAATAAGACGGCGGATCTTACTGAATAGTGCGTACTTTGACAAGGTCAAAGGCAGCCGGATACAGACGCTTTCGGGGGCTCGGGTCGGCGCGTCCGTTCAACGGCAAGATTCTTTGGCGGCGGCGCATCACTTCCACTGCATAAAGAGGTGCGTAATTATGCAGATTGCGAAAAAAATTTCAACCTGCTTTTATGATCGTTTCCCCACAGGAGCAGCCAATGGAATACCGTCAGCTAGGCCGGACCGATCTGAACGTGAGCGCAATTTGCCTGGGGACCATGACCTGGGGCGAGCAGAACACCCAGGATCAAGCCTTTGCCCAGATCGAACGGGCGAAAGGTGCCGGGATCAATTTCATCGACACCGCCGAGATGTACCCGGTGCCGCCCAAGGCCGAAACCTACGCCAGCACCGAGCGCATGATCGGCAACTGGTTCAAGCAGCGCGGCGACCGTGCCGACTGGATCCTGGCGAGCAAGATCGCCGGACCCGGCAATGGCATCGGCTATATCCGCGACGGCCAGCTCAAGCACAACCGCCAGCATATCGTCGAAGCCCTGGACGCCAGCCTCAAGCGCCTGCAGACCGACTGGATCGACCTCTACCAGTTGCACTGGCCGGAACGCAGCACCAACTTCTTCGGCCAACTGGGCTACAAGCACAAGGCCGACGAAGACTTCACGCCGATCGAGGAGATCCTCGAAGCGCTGGACGAACAGGTCAAGGCCGGCAAGATCCGCCATATCGGCCTGTCCAACGAAACCCCGTGGGGCACCATGAAATTCCTCCTCGAGGCCGAGCGCCGCGGCTGGCCGCGGGCGGTGTCGATCCAGAACCCCTACAACCTGCTCAACCGCAGCTTCGAAGTAGGCCTGGCGGAAGTCGCCCTGCGCGAACAGTGCGGCCTGCTGGCGTACTCGCCGATGGCCTTCGGTTTCCTCTCGGGCAAGTATGAAGGCGGTGCCCGGCCGGACAAGGCACGCCTGAGCCTGTACAGCCGCTTCAGCCGTTATTTCAACCCACAATCGGAAGCGGCGTGCAGCCGTTATGTCGCCCTGGCCCGTGAGCACGGCCTGGACCCGGCGCAGATGGCCCTGGCATTTGTCACCCAGCAACCGTTCGTCACCAGCAACATCATTGGCGCGACGACGCTGGAGCAGTTGGACAGCAACATTGCCAGCGCCGACCTGAAGCTGTCGGAGGAAGTGCTGGCGGGGATCGAGGCGATCCACAAGGATCATCCGAACCCGGCGCCGTAAGCCTACCGGTGTAGGAGCGAGCTTGCTCGCGATGGTAGTCGGAACACCGCGGGGTATCAGGTTTCCCGCGTCATCGTTGACGGCCATCGCGAGCAAGCTCGCTCCTACAGTGAGATTGAGGCGTGCCTGTCAAAGCGACCGGGCAATGATCTCCTTCATGATCTCGTTGGTCCCGGCATAGATGCGCTGCACCCGCGCATCCGCCCAGGCCCGGGCCACCGGGTATTCCCACATGAACCCGTAGCCGCCATGCAACTGCACGCACTCGTCGAGCACCTTGCATTGCAGGTCGGTGCCCCAGTACTTGGCCATCGCCGCCGTCGGCACATCGAGCTGGCCTTGCAGATGCAACTCCAGGCAGCGGTCGACAAACACCCGGCCGATCTGGATCTCGGTGGCCATTTCCGCCAGCTTGAAGCGCGTGTTCTGGAAGTCGGCAATGGATTTGCCGAAGGCCTTGCGCTCGCGGGTGTACTCCAGCGTCCACTGCAACGCCGCCTCGGCCGAGGCCAAACCGCCGATCGCCACCGTCAGGCGCTCCTGAGGCAGCTCCTGCATCAAATAGGCAAAACCCGCTCCGGCCTGCCCCAACAGATTTTCCCGGGGCACCCGCACATCCTGGAAAAACAGCTCGGAAGTGTCCTGGGCCTTCATGCCGACCTTTTCCAGGCGCTTGCCCTTGGCGAACCCCGGCGTATCGGCCTCGACCAGGAACAGGCTGATCCCCTTGGCCCCGGCCTGGGGATCGGTCTTGGCGACGACAATCACCAGGTCGGCGAGAAAGCCGTTGGTAATAAAGGTCTTCGAGCCATTGAGCACATACTCGTCACCGTCCAGCACTGCCGTGGTCTTCACCCCTTGCAGGTCGGAGCCGGCCCCCGGCTCGGTCATCGCAATGGCCGTGACCATTTCGCCGGACACCAGCTTGGGCAGGTACTTGAGCTTCAGCGCCTCGCTGCCGTAATGCAGGATATAAGGCGCGACAATATCCGAATGCAATGAGAAACCGATGCCGCTCAGGCCCTGCCGGCTGATTTCCTCGATCACCACCGCGCTGTAGAGAAAATCCGCCGCCATGCCGCCGTAGGCCTCCGGCAGATGGGAACAGAGCATCCCCTGCGCCCCCGCCTTGTTCCACAACTCGCGGTCGATATAGCCGCGTTTCTCCCACTGCCCATGGAAGGGCGCCGCCTCCTGCTCGAGAAACTTGCGCACACTGCTGCGAAATAGCTCGTGCTCGGAACTGAACAGGGTTCTGGGAATCATCGGGGGCACCTGCAAGGACACTGAGGCCAGGATTGGCCGATAGAGCCTATGCCAGTGTTTTGCCGGGTAACACTGGACACATGCGACAAAAAATAAGACGATCCAGCCGTCTGTTGACCACTTTCCCCTATAAGAACTTTCCGCTAATAAGAACAATGGAATTATGGCTAATCCACTCTCCACGCCCTTGCGGCGCGTCAGCATCCTGGCTATCGACCGGGTATTCGCTTCCACCCTTATGCAAGCCAAGGATTTCTTCCACCTGGCCAGCCTGCGCTACGGCAAACAGCTCGGCCATGGACTCACCAAGGCCTTCGAGACCCGCCTGGTCAGCCCCGACGGCAAGCCGGTGTGCAGCTTCAGCGATGTGATCCTGCCGGTGGACGGCGGCCTGGAAAATGCCGATGTGATCATCCTGCCGGCGTTCTGGGACGACTTCGAAACCCTCTGCCGGCGCTACCCCCAGGTCATGCCCTGGCTGCGCGAGCAGCATGCCCGCGGCGCCGTGCTCTGCGGCGAGGCCACCGGGGTGTTCTGGCTGGCCGAAGCCGGCCTGCTCGATGGCAAGGAAGCGACCACCTACTGGCGCTTCTTCAACGCCTTCAGCGAACGCTACCCCAATGTCCAGCTGAACCAGGACAAGCACCTGACCGACGCCGACAACCTCTACTGCGCCGGCGGCACCACCTCGGCCTGCGACCTCTATATCTACCTGATCGAACGCTTCTGCGGGGCCAACGTCGCCCAGGCCGTGGCCCGCGATATCCTCTATGAAGTCCAGCGCAGCTACGCCCCGGGGCGTATCGGCTTCGGCGGCCAGAAGCTGCACCAGGACGTGATCATCCTGCAGATCCAGCAATGGCTCGAAGAGCATTTCGCCGACAAGTTCCGCTTCGAGGATGTCGCCCGGGAACACGGCATGAGCATTCGCAACTTCATGCGCCGCTTCCAGACCGCCACCGGCGACAAGCCGTTGCACTACCTGCAACGCTTGCGCATCGAGACCGCCAAGGGCCTGCTCTCGGGCACCCGTAAAAGCATCAAGACCATCAGTTATGAAGTCGGCTATGACGATGCCAGCTTCTTTGCCCGACTGTTCCGCCAGCACACCGAACTGTCGCCCAACCAGTATCGCCAGCAGTTCCAGCAAGCGGCGTGAAGCCCGTGCGCCGTTTTCGACACTAAACGAAAGCGGCGCGCGACCTTGCATAATTAATTACCACAGCGCCCTGCCCTCGCCTTCGTAGACTCGCTCCGGCAATCACTACCGATTGCCACTGACAAGGAGCGTCGTACATGCCTATTGGATTGGCTCAACAGCAGCCCTCATTCCCTACACCGACGGTGGAACCCCAGCGCGCCTGGCGCGCCCGTTTCCCCAACCCGCCGGACCTGTGCTTCGACTACCGCCGGTTGGTCGAGCAACCCGGCGGCGTCGCCCGCGCCACGGACCGCGCCCACCGGATCTGCATCATCGGCGCCGGCGTCACCGGCCTCAGCGCGGCTCACGAGCTGCTGCGCTGCGGCTTCACGGACATCACCCTGCTCGAACAGTCCCGGCGCATCGGCGGCCGGCACCTGACCGTGATCGACAAAAGCCAGCCCGCCACCACCGGTTCCACCCCCTTCGAAATGGGCGCGATGCGCCTGCCGTACTTCAACCGCGAGGGCGAGGCACCGCTGCAAGGGCGCTCCGTGCTCGCGCACTACACCGAGCAGTTCAACCTGCGCCTTTCGGATTTCGCCAACCCCGGCAGCGCCCAGGTCAGGAGCACCGGGATTTTCCTCCGCGAGGGCCTACTGGAGGGGCAGGAAACCCCGCGGATGCTGATCTGGGACAACCGCGACGGGCAGACCCCGCCACCGGGAAAACTGCTGAAACAGGTCCACGAAAAATGGCGCCTGTTCGCCGAGCGCATGACCCGCCAGGTCGAGGCCCACTACGCCAGCGACGGCTGGGAAGACCTCTGGGCGGCGATTGTCCAGCGTTATGAGAGCCTGTCGTTTCGCAACCTCGTCACGCTGCCGGCCATCAGCCACTGGCATGCGGACGACCCGGGCAATTTCGGCGGCGTCGGCATGAGCGCCGAAGAGTCGGCGATCTTCTATGCCATCGGCATCGGCGACGGCAGTTGGGGCGCGTTCTATGACGCCTGCAGCCTGTACCCGATCCGCACCGCGATCTTTGGTTTCAGCCATCGCCTGCAATTGATGCACGGCCGCGTCGATGAGCACGGCAATCCGCTGCCGTCGCCGCATCTGCAGGCCGGCACGCTGCTCGACTGCAACGGCCTGGCCTTCGATGCCCCGCGCTACCTGGGTGTCGCCGCCCTGGACGAATGCCTGTTGTTCATGCCGGTCGAAGGGCGTGGCCTGTCCTTCTACGAACATTGCCGACAGCGCGGTGCCGGGTTCGCCACCCAGGCCCAGGTCAACGGCCTGAGCAAACTGCCCAACCAGCAGATTCGCGTCGACTACGCCTGGCAATGGGACGATCCGCAACGCCGCGAGCTGCGCAGCGAGGTCTTCGACTCGGTGATTCTCACCCTGCCGTCCTGGCTGATCGAAACCACCGTCGAGCTCAAGGGTTTCGACGAGCGGATGCTGCCGTTCCACATCCGCAGCGCCTACAAGACCGCCCACTGGGAAACCAGCTGCAAGGTGTTTGCGCCGCTGAAAAAAAGCTTTTTCACCGAGCCCCACGGCATCCCCCAGGCGCTGGTCACCGACAGCCTGATCCACGACATGTACACCTATAGCTACAACGACACCTATCCGTATGACTGCATCCTGCTGAGTTACACCTGGGAGGACGATGCAACCAAACTTGCGCTGTTTTCGGACCAGGAGCTGGTGGAAAAATGCGTCGGCGAACTGGATCGGATCCTGCTGCACGCGAGCAATATCAATCAGCGGATCTCGCCCTATATCGATACGCAAAAGGCCGCGGTGCATCGCTGGATGAGTGATCGTAATGCCCTGGGAGCCGCCAAGCTCTATCGCCCCGGCACCTATTACGAAGCCATCGACCTGATGAACTACAACCGCCACTACTCCGCCCGCTCCGGGCTCTACCTGTGCGGCGAATCCTTTTCGGTCGACGCCGGCTGGACCGAGCCCTGCCTGCGGGGCGCCCTCGATGCCACGATCCATCTGTGCCAACGCACCGGTGCAATATTCAATGGAGGTTTCAGCTTGAAGCACTACCCCGAATACAGCGGGCGACCACCCGCCAACAACCCACCAACGGCGTTCAGTATTCCCAGGGCGGTCTAGGAAATACCCGACTGACTTACCGGAGGGCCACCGACATACACCACTCATTGAATAGCTTCTCATAGGCTCATCAACCCATTCGGGTTGAATAACAAGAATGAGAGCACCTCAAATGAATGAATCTCGCCCCGCTGTCAGTCCCGTACGCGTTGCCGTCGTGCAGTTCGATCCCCAGGCTGGTGTTGCCCACACCCCGTATAACCTGGACCGCAGCCTTGCGCTGGCGGGCCAGGCGGTGCGCGGCGGCGCCAACCTGATCGTGCTGCCGGAACTGGCCAACACTGGCTACAGCTTCCAGAACCGCCAGGAAGCCTTCCTCCACGCCGAAGCTGTACCGCAAGGTCCCAGCGTGCAGGCCTGGGTAAATTTCGCACAAGAGCATCGGATTTACCTGGCGGCCGGCGTCGCCGAATGTGACGGGGTGCAGTTGTTCGACACCGCGGTGCTGGTGGGCCCGGACGGGTTTATCGGCAAGTACCGCAAGGCGCATTTATGGAACGAGGAGAAGCTCTGGTTCACCCCGGGGGACCTGGGCTTTCCGGTTTTCGACACACCCATCGGGCGGATCGGCCTGCTGATCTGCTGGGATATCTGGTTTCCCGAAGTACCACGCCTGTTGAGCCAGCAGGGCGCGGATATCATCTGCAGCCTGAACAACTGGGTCTGGACCCCGCCGCCGCTGTTCGACGAGACCGGCAAATGCATGGCCTCGTACCTGACCATCACCGCGGCCCACGTCAATAACGTGTTTATCGCCGCGGCCAATCGCGTCGGCAGCGATCGCGGCGAGCGCTTCCTCGGCTGCTCGCTGATCGCCGGGACCAACGGCTGGCCCCTCAGCGAGGTAGCCTCGCCCATCGATGAGGCCGTGCTGTTTGCCGATATCGATCTGGTCAGCGCCCGCAGCGCGCCGATCTGGAACAGCCTGAACGACCTGCCCAGGGACCGCCGGACCGACCTCTACGACGGTATGCTCGGCTACCTCCGCCATCCTTCCCTGCCGCGCTGAAGGAGGTCGGGATGAACACTGTCTCCAACCCGAGCCGGCTCGTCGGCCTGCTCGGCCTGGGCCTGATCCTGCTGGTCTGGCTGAGCCTGCCCTTCGGCGGGTCCGGCTACCTGCATATGATGGACAACCTGCCCGCCCCCGGTGCCTGGCTGCGCTGGGTGCTCGGCGATATCAGCGAAATGGCTTTCTACAAACATGAGCTGGCTTCGTTGGGCCTGCTGGCCGGTGCCGGCCTGGCCCATTGGGCCCATCGCCGGGGCAAGGCCTGGCAGGGCTTTGCCATCTGCTATGGCAGCGGCCTGTGGCCCTGGCTGATCGGCAGTTCGCTGCTGGGCCTGCTGCTGAGCAACCTGCTGTGGGGCTGGAGCGTGCCGCGTTATGGCTGGCAACCGACGTTCGCCGCCTTTGTCTCCGTTCCCGCCGCCACCGTGCTGCTGTTTGGCCCGGGGATGCGGATCGCCGCCAGCGGTGCAGTCATGGGGGCGCTACTGGTCACGCCGTTATGCTTGCTGCTGGTCAACTTTGTCTGCAATCCGTTGAACCTGCCGGCGGTGATCGGCAATGTGCTGGGGATGGCTCTCGGCAGCGTGATGGCCTTTACGCTGTGTCGGCGTTGGCCGGCGCTGGTGAAACCGGAACCGGCGATGGTCACCGCACCAGCGCCTGTGCCGAAAGCCAGTAATCACGGGCTGGTTTGGGGCATGCGCCGGGTACTCGCCGACTTTTCCGAAGCGCCGTTCTTCGGTAACGAATGGGCGAGCCTGGGATTGCTGTTGGGGGTATTGCTGGCCTACGGGCTCAACCCCGCCGGGCCAGCCTACGGCTCGGACCTGCTGCTGCCGATACTCGCGGCCCAGGCCCTGGCGTCGGCCATCGGTGTGATGGTCTGGCGACAGCAATGGATTGCGCGGGGTTGGTACCCGACCTATATCCCGATTGTCTCCGTCGCCCCGGCCGCCGTACTGATCCATGGCGGCGGAACACTGGTGGTGATCGCCAGCGCCCTGCTCGGCGCCTTGATCGCACCGCCGCTGGCCGTCGTCCTGTCGCGGCGGGTCCCGGGGCATATGCACCCGTATATCGGCAATGTGCTGTCGATGGCGCTCAGCACGGCACTGATCGTGCCGCTGCTCGGCGGGTTGCTCAGGCTGGTCTGAATCGAACAGCGCTTTTCCCTCCACCCGGCGGTACTCTGGTGCCGCCGGCATCGCCTCTTCCCGACCTTTTATCAGCGAGAACTCCATGTCCTTGCCTCAACTTTCCATCGCCGCCCTGGGCGGCACTGTCAGCATGCAAGCCGCCCACCCGGACCAAGGCGTGGTGCCCAGCGTCAACGGCCAGGCCCTGCTGGAGCGGGTGCCGCTGCTGGCGACTCTGGCCCGGACCCACGTCGAGACCCTGTGCCTGCAACCCAGTGCCTCGCTGGACTTCGACTTTCTGCTCGGTGTCCTCGACTGGGCCAGGCATCAAGTCGAACAAGGCGCCAGCGGCGTGGTGGTCACCCAGGGCACCGACACCCTGGAGGAGACCGCGTTCTTTTTCGAACTGCTCTGGGATCGCGAGGAGCCGCTGGTGCTGACCGGGGCGATGCGCTCAGCCGCCGAGATCAGCGCCGATGGTCCGGCGAACCTGCTGCATGCGGGCTTGGTTGCCCTGTCGAGCACCAGTCGCGGGCGTGGCGTGCAGGTGGTGCTCAATGGCCAGGTCCACGGCGCGAGTCGTGTGCGCAAGAGCGATGCGCTGGCACTGGAAGCCTTTGGTTCGCCGGTGTTCGGCCCCAACGGCCTGATTATCGAAAATGCCGTGCGCTATCTGCACGCTCCTGCGCCGAGAAAAATTTTGCCGTTGCCGGTTCCCAGTGGGCAGCGGATCGCTCTGCTCGAAGCGACACTGTCAGCCGATACGCTGATGTTGGAGAAGCTGCCGGAGTTGGGCTACGACGGTCTGGTGATCGCCGGTTTCGGTGCCGGTCATGTCAGCGAAGCTTGGGCCAAGGCGATCACGTCATTGGCGTTGAAGATCCCGGTGGTGATCGGTACACGTACCGGGGCCGGTTCAACGGCGAGTCACTCCTATGGCTTTGTCGGCAGCGAAATTGACCTGATCCAGCGTGGAGCGCAGATGGCGGGGTTTCTGTGTCCACGCAAGGCGCGGATTCTGTTGTGGCTGCTGATCGGCTGCCAGCGAAGCAGCGAGCTGCCGGAGTACCTGCGTCATTTCGGATAAGCCCTGTAGAAGTCAAGACCGCCAAAAGCTTCGCGGGCAAGCCCTGCTCCTACAGGTCCATGCCGTACAAAAGATCCGTGTTCGACGCCGTACTGTAGGAGCTTGGCTTGTCGGGACGCCGCATCGCAGCGAAGGGGCCATCAAGAACGCCAAAAGCTGCGTCGGGACGCCACACCGCGTATCCCTCAACGCCGCCCAAACTGCTGCCGGTACTCAAGCGGGGTCAAGTCGGTCAGTTCCTTGAACATCCGCCGCAAATTCGAATCACTGCTGAACCCCAAATCAGCACTGATGGTATTGACCGCCGTGGACGTCAGCATCAGCCGCTCACTGACCTGATTGAGCTTGATACACCGCGCATAGGCCGCCACCGCAACACCGGTCTCCGCACTCACCCTGCGTGCCAACGTGCGCGGGGACAAACCCAACTGCTCCGCCAACCGCTGCACGGTGATCTGTTCCGCCGGCGATTGTTCAACGCACCGGTGCAACTGCCGCAACAACGAACTCGACTGCTCGATCAGGCTCATCGCCGCAAAGGCCGGATGCGCCTGGACCGGACGCGCCAACACCATCAATTTGGCCAGGTCGTGAAACAGCTCCTGACCGATCGCCCGCTCGATCAACGCCTGCGCAATCGGCAAATAGCCCGTCACCCCGCAAGCCGTCGCAGTCGACGGATTGATCACCCAGTGACGTTGGCTCTGCCAGTCCACCTTGGGATAACGCTGAGCCATGGCACCCGCCAGCCACCAGGTCACAGTCGCCGCCTGCCCCTCCAGCCGCCCGCTCGCGGCGATCAGGCAGACACCCGTGCAATAACTCCACAACTGCACCCGCTTCGAACAAGCCGCCAAGGCCAACACCAAAGCGTTGTTATCGCTCACGACCTTCTCGACCTGCCGGGAAGACTCGGCCCAGAAGCCGGCAATCAGCAGCGCATCAACGTCCGCCTCCGACAAGGCCTGGGACACCTGCAACGACACACCACCGGCACATGCCACCGGGCCTGCCTGCAAGGCGACAAACACGGTTTCGAAGAGCGTCTGCGAAGCGCGACGGTTGGCGGCATACAAAAGATCGGCAAAGGCCAGCAGCCCCGACGGTATGCAACCCGGGTACAGCAGCAATCCAATTCGAAGAGGCCGGCTCATGGCAGAAACTGAATCCATTATGTCCAATCCCGCCATTCTGCGTGACCGCCCGGTCGAACACAATGCAACCTCTTCCCAGAGGTATGAGCATGCACATCCATCAGCTACGCAATGCGACGATTATCCTGGAGTTCGGCCGCCATCGTATTCTGGTCGACCCGATGCTCGCGCGTAAAAACGCCCTGCCATCGTTACGCGTATTTCGCGCCAGGAATCGCAACCCGCTGGTCGAATTGCCGGTATCGGCCACGGAGGCACTCCAGTCGGTCACCCATTGCCTGATCACCCATTGCCAGAAAGGCCACTTCGATCACCTCGATCGCGCCGCGAAAAAATGGCTGCGCGACACCGGCACACCGGTGATCTGCACGCCCCACGACGCGGCCTATCTGGCCACCCACGACTTGAACGTGCAGCCGTTGCCCAGCGACCATGAACACCCCAGCCCTTTCCTCGGCGGTCGGATTCGCACGGTCCGCTGCACCCACGGACAAGGGCTGGTGGGCAAGATGATGGAACACGGGGTGGGTTATCTGATTGAAATGCCCGGCGAGCCCAGTCTCTACCTGAGCGGCGATACCCTGCTCACGCCGACCGTCAAGGCGTTCGTCGCCGAGCATCGACCACAGTTATCCGTCGTGCCGGCGGGTGGCGCGCGTTTCGATCTGGGCGGGGACATCATCATGGGCATTGAAGAGGTGATCGAGTTCACCCAGCGGTCAGCGGGCCTGGTGATCGCCAATCACCTGGAAGCCCTCAGCCACTGCCCGGTGAAACGCCGCTCGCTGGCCGACGCGGCGCAGTTGGCCGGCGTCGAAGCGCGCCTGCTGATTCCCAGGGATGGAGAGGTCTTGACCTTCCCCACCGCCGGGTAACCCCGAATACTGCGCGGCTCGTGGGCCGCGCCGGGGATGACGGTTAAGGCTTGTGCGCCCGCGACAGGAACTCGTGGGACTGCATTTCCAGCAAACGGCTCAAGGTGCGCTGGAACTCGAAGTTCAAGCGCCCGCCGGTGTAGAGATCCTTGAGTTCCACTTCCGCCGAGATGATCAGCTTGACGTTGCGGTCGTAGAATTCGTCGACCATGTTGATGAATCGACGGGCGATATCATCGGTGGTGACGCTCATCTGCTCGACACCGCTGAGCAACACGGCATGGAAGATCTTGCCCAGTTCGATGTAGTCGTTCTGGCTGCGCGGGCCGTCGCACAGTTCGCGGAA
This sequence comes from Pseudomonas sp. MWU12-2037, assembly GCF_023242345.1. Lineage (NCBI taxonomy): Bacteria > Pseudomonadati > Pseudomonadota > Gammaproteobacteria > Pseudomonadales > Pseudomonadaceae > Pseudomonas > Pseudomonas sp. MWU12-2037. The sequence continues at coordinate 344,931 of NZ_JALLIZ010000007.1, forward strand.
GTCGAACCAGGCCACGTCGTCGCAGGTACGGATCGCGCGGATCTCGCGATTCTCGATCATCAGTACGTCGTTCTCGACGGCCTGGGTGCATTCCGGCGTCAGCGCGCGGAAGCTCTTGCGCAGGCTTTCCTGGGCCGCTTCGTTCAGCGGAAAGTGGAACAGCTCGGCCTGCTCCAGGTGCCGCAGGCGATAGTCGACGCCGCTGTCGACGTTGACGATCTCGGTGTTCTGCTTGATCAGGGCGATCGCCGGCAGGAAGCGCGCGCGTTGCAGGCCGTCCTTGTACAAACCGTCCGGCACGATGTTCGAGGTGGCCACCAGGGTCACGCCGTTCCTGAACAGCTCTTCCATCAAGGTGCCGAGAATCATCGCGTCGGTGATATCGGAAACGAAGAACTCGTCGAAACAGATCACCCGGGTCTCGGCGGCAAAGCGCTTGGCGATCAGGGTCAGCGGGTTTTTCTCGCCGGTCAGGGTCTTCATTTCTTCGTGCACCCGCTTCATGAAGCGGTGGAAGTGCGTGCGGGTCTTTTCCTTGAACGGCAGCGCTTCGAAGAAGGTGTCCACCAGGTAGGTCTTGCCGCGACCGACGCCGCCCCAGAAATACAGGCCCTTGACCGGCGCCTGGTCTTTCTTGCCGAACAGTTTGCCGAGCAGGCCCGGCTTGTTCTGCGAGGCCGCGATCAGGTCGTCGTACAGGCGCTGCAAATGGCGCACTGCCGTTTCCTGGGCCGCGTCGTGAAAGAACTCGGGGCGTTTCAGATCAGCTTGATATCGTTCTAGGGGCGTCATAATTTCGTTAGCAAGGTAACAAAAACGGGCCGTCACTTTAGCGACGGCCCGTGGGAATGGCAATCAACCCTTGGTCGGGAAGGCCTCGAATCAATCCTGTGCCGGGGTCAACGCGACCCGCAACGCCTCGATGGCCGCGTCACGCGACACTTCGTCGGCGAACTCGGCGCTGTCGGCCACGCACTCGCCTTCCAGCCAGACGCTGAAACGCCCGGCCTCGCTGCGAATATCCAGGGCCTGGCCGGCTTGCAATTGCTTGGTCACCGCACCGGCGGCCTTGCCATCGGCAAAGTGCCGCGACAGCAGCAGTTGTTCGCCATCGGCGGCCAGCAGGCGGAAACGGAAACTGCCGTCGTCTTCCCGGAAGCTGACAAAACGCGCGGCCTTCGCGGCTTTCTTCTTGCTGCTCGCGGCCACCTGGGTCTGGTTGACGAAGGAGCGCAGGCCCACCGCCTCGCGCAGTTCGCCGAGGAACGGGGTAGCGACGCTGCGGGCTTTCTTCGCCCCGGCCTGGAGAATGTCTTCCAGGTCCGACGGACGGGTGATCAGCTCGTGATAACGCTCGCGGGCCTCGCCCAGATCGTTGTCCAGCAGGGTGAACAGGCGGCTCTTGGCTTCGCCCCAACCGAGGCCGGCCAGCAGCTCGCCACGGAATTCGGCAGCCTGCGCCGAGGTCGAAAACGCCTGGAACAGGGTGAACAGGTGCGAATTGTCCGGGTCCTTGGCTTCGCCCGGCGCGCGGGAGTCGGTGACGATCCGCGAGATCGCCTCCTTCATGTCCTTGGCGCTGCTGAACAACGGGATGGTGTTGTCGTAGCTCTTGGACATTTTCCGGCCATCGAGGCCCGGCAGCGTGGCGACGCTTTCCTCGATCAGTGCTTCGGGCATGACGAAGAATTCCTTGCCCTGGCCGAACAGGTGGTTGAAGCGCTGGCCGATGTCGCGGGCCATTTCCACGTGCTGGATCTGGTCGCGACCGACCGGCACCTGGTGGGCGTTGAACATCAGGATGTCGGCGGCCATCAGCACCGGGTAGCTATACAGGCCCATGGTGATCCCGGCATCCGGGTCTTCGCCGCCTTCGACGTTCTTGTCCACCGAGGCCTTGTAGGCATGGGCGCGGTTGAGCAGGCCCTTGGCGGCGACACAGGTCAGCAGCCAGGTCAGCTCGGGGATTTCCGGGATATCCGACTGGCGATAGAAGGTCACGCGGTCCACATCCAGGCCACCGGCCAGCCAGGTCGCGGCGATTTCCAGGCGCGAGCGCTGGATGCGCAGCGGGTCATCGCACTTAATCAGGGCGTGGTAGTCGGCCAGGAAGTAGAACGAATCGGCGTTGCTGTCGCGGCTGGCGAGGATCGCCGGGCGGATCGCGCCGGCGTAGTTGCCCAGGTGCGGCGTGCCCGTGGTGGTGATACCGGTAAGGATGCGCGTACGTGTGGTCATGGAGGGTCGCTTGTTCAATTCGAGAGGCGCGGCAGGATCAGATCCTTGAGATCGGTCAGCTTGCCGTGGAAAAAGTGTCCGCATTCTGCCACTTTCAGCAGCTCATGGGGACGTTCCAGCGCGGCGGACCAATCATAGACAAGCTGCGGATCGATCACTTCGTCGGTTTCCGGCTGGATCAGGGTCAGCGGACAGTTTTCCGGCAGACGGTCGACCGCCTGCAAACGCATGACCGCCGCCGCCACCAGGAACAGGTGCTGCAAGGTCTGGCCCTGGGCTTCCAGGCGACCGCCGAGGCTCGCCGCGACAAAACCGCCAAAGGAAAAACCGAACAGGGTCAAGGGCAGGTCCGGGTGCCGTTCGAGCAGCCATTGCGCGGCGGCCTGGGCGTCATCGACTTCGCCGTGGCCCATATCGTGGCTGCCGGCACTGGCGCCGACGCCGCGATAGTTGAAGCGCAAGGTGATCAGGCCGGCATCGCGCGCCGTGCGCTGCAGGGTCGAGACGACCTTGTTGAGCATCGTGCCGCCCTGCACCGGATTGGGGTGGCAGATCAGCGCCAGGCCCCGTGGTTCGGGGATATCCAGGTACAAGGCTTCCAGTTGGCCGACAGGGCCATCGATCAATACAGGGGTTTCACGCATCAGCAAGGAAGGAACTCCGTGACCTCTCAAGGGGTCGACTCGTCTAGCTAAAAGTCTGTGCCTGACATGACTGCGACCTTAAGATCGCGGTATACAGCGCAGGTCCGAGCCGTTAACGTAAAGCAAAGCCGTTTATAGAGGAAGGACTCGTGGAACACTCGCTCTTAGTTTGGTTGTTGCCGACTCTTGCCCTGGTTGCCGGTGTCGCCATTGGTTTCCTGGTCGCCCGTCTGGTCCCGAGTGCCGCTCCGAGCAGCACGCAGCGCCAGTTGGACGATATCCAGGAACGTTTCGACAGTTATCAGAACGAAGTGGTCACCCACTTCAACAGCACCGCGAACCTGGTAAAAAAACTCACCCAGAGCTACCAGGAAGTGCAAGACCATCTCGCCGAGGGTGCCAACCGCCTGGCCCTCGACGAACAGACCCGCCAACGCCTGCTCGCCGCCCTGCACGCCGATGCGGTACAGAGCCCTCGGGAACGCCTGACACCACCGCGCAGCCAGGAGCCGCCACGCGACTACGCCCCCAAGGCGCCCAATGCGCCCGGCATGCTGGATGAGCACTACGGCCTGAAAAAATAAGCCGGTTTCCAGCGCTATTAAAAAGCCCGCCCGATCAGTGATCGGGCGGGCTTTTTTACACCTGGGGTTCAGTCAGGCAATCAAGGGTATTGCTGCACCGGCTGACCGTACTGCTGGCCCTGCTGGTATTGCGGCTGACCTTGTTGCTGGTACTGTTGGCCCTGCTGCTGGTACTGCGGCTGGCCTTGTGGCGGATACGGCTGAACTTGAGGTTGGCCCTGAGGCTGGCCGTAGTTCTGGCCGGGAATCGCCTTCAGGTTGACCTCCACCCGACGGTTCTGCGCCCGACCGTTGACATCGGCGTTGCTGGCCACCGGATTATCCGGGCCGGCACCGCGAGCCGAAAGATTGGCCCCGCTGACCCCCTGGGAGGTCAGGTAGTTGGCAACGCTCTGGGCGCGGCGCTGGGACAGGTCCATGTTCAACTGGCGACTGCCGGTGCTGTCGGTGTAGCCGACGATTTCGATCTGATTCTGGCTGAACTCCTTGAGGGAGTTGGCCAGGTTGTTCAGTGGCTGATAGAAGCTGCTGGCGATCGCATCGGAGTTGGTTGCGAAGGTAATGCTGCCGGGCATGATCAACTTGATCTGATCACCCTGGCGCTGCACCTGGACGCCAGTGTTGGCCATACTCTCGCGCAGTTTCTTTTCCTGCTGGTCGGCGTAGTAGCCGTAACCGGCACCCGCCAGGCCAGCCAGGGCACCACCGATCAGCGCTCCCTTGCCATGGTTCTTGTGGTCGATCAGCGCACCGGCCGCGGCCCCGGCGAGCACGCCAATGCTGCCGTACTTGGCGGTGTTGCTCATGCCCCCTGAGCTTTGTTGCTGCTGTGCCTGTCCCTGGCTGTCATACGGGTTTGGGTTTTGCGATGCACAGCCGGACACGAGGGCGACGGCGGTAGCGACGATAATCAAGCGACGCGAGGTGAACATGAATCAGGCTCCTACTCATTTAAGGTGCAACAGTCGATGACAATAGACTCCTGCTGGCCTTGGAACATGACGAATGGTAAAAATTCCATGAAACTTCTCAGCCACGAACAAAAGGATTTTCGCGCATTTCCTCGCCCAGGCAGGTGTCGGGGCCGTGCCCGGTGACCACCGTCGCCTCTTCGTCCAGGGTATACAGGCGCTGCTTGATCGAACGCACGATCGTGGCCTGGTCGCCGCCCCACAGATCCGTGCGCCCAATCCCGCGACGAAACAGCGTGTCACCGGCAATCAACAGTTTGGCGTCGGCAAACCAGAAGCTCATGGAGCCCGGGGTATGCCCCGGCGTATGCAGGGCCACCCCGCAGCCGCAGGCCAATTCCTCATCATCGGCCAGCCACTGGTCCGGTGACGGCACCGGTACGTAAGGCACGCCGAACAGGTTGCATTGCATTTCCAGGTTGTCCCAGAGGAACTGGTCTTCCTTGTGCAGGTGCAGGGTCGCGCCGGTTTTTTCCTTGAGTTGGCCGGAGGCCAGGAAGTGATCCAGATGCGCGTGGGTATGGATGATGCTGACCAGTTTCAGCCCATGGGCTTCGAGCCGGGCGAGGATCAGCTCCGGGTTGCCGCCCGGGTCGACGACAATGGCCTTTTTCGTGATCGGATCGCCGATCAGGGTGCAGTTGCACTGCAAGGGGCCGACGGGGAAGGTTTCGCGAATCAGGCTAGGTTTTGCAGCGTCCATAGGTGTTCACTGTGAAGTTAGTAGGGTTTGATTCAGCCCGGGGTTCATTCCTGCTGCTGGGGACAATACTGTGTCTGGCTTAATTCATCGCTGTTCACGCCGGCACGGCCACTGCCCTTGGGCACGAGCAACACCAACACACCAGCGATAACTTCTAGAATCCCACTCCCGACGATGACACTGCCCGGTTCGAAGCGCGCATAAAGCGCCGCGCCACACGCGCCGGCAATCAGGATCGAGGCCCCCATCGCGGCAAAACGCAGCCTGGCCAGACCGGCGATCTCGCTCTGCCTGAAGGTGGTTTGAATCAGCAGGATAAACGAGATATCGATCACCGGACCGCCAAGGGCCGCCAGGCCGGCGCCGAACATCATGCCGGCCAGGACGTGCTCCGCCGGCAGGTACAGCACCGCCGCGCCAATGATCGCAATGCCCAGGCCATTGAGCACCGAACCGAAGCTGAAACCACCATACAGGCGACGGATCTGCAGGTTGCCGACGACAAAAATGCCGATCAGGTTGCCCGCGCCATAAGCCCCCATGATCAGGCCGTAGACCGCAAAGCCGTGGAAGCCAAAGCCCTGGATATCATACTTGACCACCGCCAGCGCCATGCCGATGGACATCCCCAGGCTCCAGGCAACGTTGCCCAACCCGGCACACACATACACCACCTGCATCCGCCGCCGGCCGACCAGGCTGCGCCAACCGGCGGCAAACGCGGCGCGCCGGCTGATCATTTTGGCCGGTTGACGCGGCAGGGCCTTGCCCAGTTTCATCAGCGCCCAGGCCGAGATCAGGAACGTCAGGCTGTTGAGGGTAAACAGCTGCTCCAGCGGAATCAGCAGGGTGATGGCCGCCGCCAGCATCGGCCCGATCACCCGCGCCACCCGGAGGATCACGTCGAACAGCGCGTTAACCGCCTGCAACTGCCCCGGCGCCGCGACAATCCGAGGGAGGCTGGCGCGCAACGCCGGTTCGAACAGGGAGTTGACGATCATCATCAGCATGACCGGTATCGCCAGGGTCCACAGGCTCATAAAGCCCAACGCCCAGGACAGCATCGGTATCAGGGCAAACCCGGCGCGCACCAGATCGGCGCCGATCATCGTGCGTCGATGGTCCCAGCGCTCGGCCCAGATCCCGCCCAGCAACGCTCCCGCCAATGCGGCCGTGCCGCGCAAGGCACCGAGCCAACTGGCATCGCTGCCCGCGACCTGCACCGCCATCCAGGCAACAGCAATCGCGAACAACTCATCACCGATGGCCGAGAGCGCCAGCCCTCCCCACAGCAAGGCCACCGGTCGCTGCAGTAAAGGTCTAAACAGTTTCATCAAGCATGCGAGTCCAATCCCTCTCCAAACCAGGACCAAGGCTCAAGAGAACGGCCCCGAAGCCACCTCCCTGGGCGAATCCCCTCGATACCCGGTGCCAAACGCCGTCTGCAACTGCTCGACACTGCGCACCAGCAGTTCCTTGAGTTCCGGCAACCATTGCGGGTCCTCCAGCACCCGCAGCACCGCCGCCGCATCACCATACATCAGCTCGCGTTCAAGGGCACTGGCACGCTGCGACAAGGCCCGCGCACCGACAGTGCCGGAACTGCCCTTGATCGCATGCAGCACCGCCGCCACCGCCGGCCCGTCACGGTCCTGCAGGTGTGTCGGAAGCAACGCCAGGTGTTTTTCCAGCTCCGCGCCAAAGGTGTAAAGGACGGTGCAGATCAGTTCGAGATTGCCACCGAAGCGGCTCATGATCGAATCCCGTGGTTCGATCACCGACTCCGTCGAATACTGGCGCACCTCACTCATCATCAACGGCTGAGGCGCCTCGCGCCCGGTCTGGACGCGCAACTTCAGCACCAGTTGTTCAAGGTCGATGGGTTTGCTCACATGATCGTTCATGCCCGCCGCCATACAGGCCTCACGGTCGCTGCTGGAGGCGTTGGCGGTCATCGCCAGGATCGGCAACAGGGCAAAATGCGGGTGGCGACGAATCCGCCGCGTCGCTTCCAGGCCATCGATGTCCGGCATCTGGATATCCATCAGCACCGCATCGAACGGCGTCGACGCCGACATCACCTGGCTGACGCCCTCCAACCCACCTTCCGCCAGGATGACCTGGGCACCTTCGCCCCTCAGCAACTCGTCGGCGACCTGACGGTTGAGGGCGTTGTCTTCCACCACCAGCAAGCGCAAGCCGGCCAGGCGCCGGGGCCTGACCGGCCCGGGCAAGGCCTCGGGTAGCGGCTCGCTGGTGCTGAAGGCACGTTGGACCGCATCGGCCAACTGCCGCGGCGTCACCGGTTTGGTGAGAAACCCCACAAAGGGCGCATCGCCTTCGTGGTGTACATCCGCCAGGACCTCACGCCCGTAGGCGGTAATCATGATCACCATCGGTGGCGGCGCGGCCCGTTCCTGCAAGCTGATCAAGCGGGCGGCGCTGAGGCCGTCCATATCCGGCATGCGCCAGTCCATCAGCACCACATCGTAGGGTTCGCCGCGTAATTGCGCTGCGCGCACGGCCTCGACCGCCGCCGTGCCACCGCTCACCGTGTCGGCGGTCCAACCCAGGGAGCGCACGGTACGCAGCAGCAGCTCACAGGCCATGGAGTTGTCGTCGGCCACCAGCAGGCGCATCGTCGAATCGACACCGGGACAGGACAGCCGCAGGGCCTCCTCGCGGGCCACATCCAGGCTGATATCGAACCAGAACCGGCTACCGACCCCCACCTCGCTCTCGACCAATAACTCACCGCCCATCAGGCCGACCAGGCGCTTGCAGATCACCAGGCCCAGCCCGGTGCCGCCGAAACGGCGGCTGGTCGAAGCTTCCGCCTGGGCGAAACCGTCAAACACCCGCTGCAGTTGTTCGGCACTGATACCGATGCCGGTATCGCACACCTCGACCCGAACCTTCACCGAGCCCGGCAGGCGCTTCAACTGTCGGATACTGACCACCACCTGGCCCTGCTGGGTGAACTTCAGGGCGTTGCCGGCCAGGTTGATCAGCACCTGCTGCAAGCGCAGGCTGTCGCCCACCAGGCTGCCGGGCAGATCGGAGTCCAGGTCGAACATCACCTCGACTTCCTTGCTGCCCTGGTTACCCGCGAGCACCACCGCCAGGTCGCGCATCAGCGGCTCGAGCTCGAAGGGGTGGGGGTCCAGGCGCAGTTTGCCGGCCTCGATCTTGGAGTAGTCGAGGATGTCGTTGAGCAGCCCGAGCAGTGATCTGGCCGCCGTCTGGGCCTTGACCACGTAGTCGCGCTGGCGGGCCTTGAGGTCGGTGTGCTGGACCAACTGCAACATCCCCAGCACCGCGTTCATCGGCGTGCGGATTTCATGGCTCATATTGGCCAGGAAGAACGACTTGGCCGCACTGGCGCTGTCGGCCTGGTTCTTGGCCCGCAGCAGATAGGACTCCAACTCGCGCTGGGCGGTGATATCGCGGTTGATACCGGTGACCCGCAGGGCTTGCCCCTGGGCATCACGCTCGACCTGGGCGCCGGCCTGAATGAAACGTATCCGGCCGTCCGGCGCCTGCACGCGGAAGATCGGGTCATACACGCCCTCCCCGGCGACGGCGGCCGCCAACTGCGCGGCGGCCGCCTCGACGTCCTCGGGGTGAACCCGCTCGTACCAGTGCGCATAGTTCAAGCCGTTATCACGCAGGGTCAGCGGCTGGCTGTAGAACTCGAACATCCGGTCGTTCCATTGCAAGCCATTGTCCGCCAGGGTCCAGGTCCAGATACCCAACTCGGCCACATCGGCGGCCATCAACAATTGATCCCGGATCACCCGGCTCGCTTGCAGACTCAACTCAAGCTGATGCTCGGCGGCCTTGCGCTGGGTGATATCGACGGCGATGCCCAGGTAACCGATCAATTGCCCTTCGTCGTCGCGCAGGGACGTCACCACCAGGCTGACCGGCACATGGGAGCCATCCTTGCGCACATAGGTCCACTCGCGGGTCTCCGAGTGTTCGAACTCCGGCTTGTGGGTAAAGACCCTGAAACCTTCGATGACCTGCCCATACTCAATGCTGAGCTCAGCCCCACGGCGGGTGACTTCCTGTTCGACATGAAGGAGTGCCGGCGTGGTCTTGCCCAGCAACTCTTCGGCGCGATAACCGAGCATATGCTCGGCGCCTTCGTTGAACACACTGATCACATCGTCCAGATCGGTGGCGATGATCGACACCTCGGAGGCCGAACGCAGCACACTGCTGAACAGCAGATTGATCCGCCGCAGCTCCGAGGTGCGTGCCGCCACCTGCTCTTCGAGGCTGGAGTTGAGTTCGAGAATCCGCGCCTCGGCGGCCTTCTGCGCGCTGATGTCGCGAAGAATCTTGGAAACACCGACCACCCGACCGTGTTCGTCGCAGATGGGGGAAACATTGACCGACACATGGATATTGCAACCGTCCTTGCGCCGCCGCAGGGTATCGAAGTTGGTAATCGTCTCGCCGAGTGCGATACGCGCCAGGATATCGACCTCTTCCGGAGCCAGCTCGGGCGGTACGATCAGCTTCACCAGCGGCAGGCCCACCGCCTCCTGCGCGGTATAACCCAACAGCTTCTGCGCCCCCTTGTTCCAACTGGTCACCACACCTTGCAGAGTCTTTCCGATGATCGCGTCCGCCGAGCCCTCGACGATCGAGGCCAGCCGCGCCTGCTCGGCGATCACCTGCAGACGACGCTGGGAGCTGATCCCGGCAATGGCCGCGAGCGCGGCCAGCAGCAAGGTCGCCAGGACACCGAGGAAAAACACCACCGTTGGCGACACCAGGTGCAGGCGCTGGGCGAACAGCGGCAACGCCTCCAACTGGACCTGCCAGCGCCGACCGAAGATGTCGCGCTCCAGGGTTTGGGTCATCAACCCCACCGGCTGTGCCCCCGCCGCATAGCTCGTCTGGTAGAACTGCTCCTCCTTCCCCGGCACGGTAATGTCCGTGAGCCGCAGGTTCACGGCCTCGCTTTCCGGTAACAAACCGCCCAGCACACTCTCGATCAGCAAAGGTGCGTAGCCCCAGCCCACCACCGCCGCCTCGCGCTCCGCCTCGGTGGGCGGGACGATACCGTCCTTGTAGATCGGCAACAGGATCAGGAACGACTGTTCCGGGCTGCCCAACGCCTGTACCAGCGTGATCGGCGATGTGATGCGCGCGCTTGCGCTACGTGCAGCCCCCCGGGCTGCCTCGGCCCGGTCGGCCTCCGAGGCGATGTCCAGGCCGAAGGCCGCCGACTGGTCGGCGTTAGGCTCCAGGTACTGGATCACATAGAGGTCGCCGTCATGAGGCGCAAACTGGCGAATAGTGAAGTCCGGTGCACCATCGGCCCGGGCCCGGCGCACAAACGCATCCAGTTCCTGAACCGGTACCCGGCGGATAAAGCCGAACCCGCGGGCCCCGGGAAACTCCTTGGGCACGTCACGCATCTGGCTATAGCGGTGGAAAATCTCCCGCGTCATGCCATCCACGCCGGCGGTGATCATCGCGCCACGGGTACCGCGCAAGCCGTACTGGTAAAGCTGCAGCCGGGTCAACACCGACTGCACCGCACTTTCGGCCTCGGCGTCGAGGGCTTCGCGGGTACGTTGCTCATTGCTATTGTGCAGGATCAGGCATCCCACGACCGTCGCCACCAGCCCAAGGGCCAGGATCATCGCGACACGCCCATTCAGGGCAGACAGGCTAGCTCGTTTCAACACTGGGGCTCCCTTGAGCAGTGCGGCGATCCCGAGGGTCGGGATATCGATCGGCGGCAACTGGCCCCACGGCCCTCATGCCGTTCGTGGCCATGAAGACAGGAAGGCGCATATCTGGGTAAACGGAATTGGTCGGCAATACAGATAGCCCTGCATGATCCGGCAACCCCGTTCCAGCAGGAGGGCGGCCTGTTGCGGGGTCTCCACGCCTTCGGCCACCAGTTCAAGGCCCAGTGCCTGCCCCAACTTGATGATCGCCTCGACAATGGCCAGGTCGCTCTTGTCGGTAAGCATGTCGCGTACAAAGCTCTGGTCGATCTTCAACACATCGATGGGAAACCGCTTGAGATAGGCCAGGCTCGAATACCCCGTGCCGAAATCGTCGATGGCCACGTGCACGCCCAATTCCTTGAGCGCCACCAGGGTTTCGCGGGCGTTGTCGATGTCCCGGGCCAGGACCCCTTCGGTGATTTCCAGCTCCAGCCAGCGCGGCTCCAGGCCCGAGTCGAGGAGGATGCCCTTGACCATGCCGAGGAACGACTCTTCGCGAAACTGCACGGCGCTGATGTTCACACTGACGCAGACCGGATAGCCCAGCTCATGGAGTTTGCAGGTGTCCTTGCAGGCCTGGAGCAGCACGTATTTGCCGATGGGGATGATCAGCCCGGTTTCTTCGGCCAGCGGAATGAAGTCCGCTGGCGAGACCAGGTTGCCGTCGCCGTTGCGCCAGCGGATCAGTGCCTCCATGCCGACCACGCACTGGTCCTGGGCATCGACCTTGGCCTGGTAGAACACCTCGAACACCCCCTCCTCGATGGCCGCGCGCATATGCCGTTCAAGCAAGTGGCGGGCACGCATGCCGCTTTCGATACCGGGAGAAAAAAACAGGTAGCGGTTACGCCCCGCCAGCTTGGCCTGATACATCGCGGCGTCGGCATGTCGGTAGAGCGATTCGAGATCATCGCTGTCTTCCGGGAACACCCCGATGCCGATACTGGCGCTCAGGTCGTAGCGCGTGCCCTGCAATGAAAACGGGCTGGAAATGGCCGCCAGCACCTGCTCGGCGAAATCGCCCACCGCCTCGAAACCGTCCACCTCCGAGAGCAGGATGATGAACTCGTCGCCGCCTTGGCGACTGAGGGTATCCATGCCGCGCAGGAGCATCGACAGGCGCGTCGCCACATATTTGAGCATCTGGTCGCCAACCGAATGGCCCATGGAGTCGTTGATAGCCTTGAAATTGTCCAGGTCCAGCAACAACATCGCCAGCCGCCCGTGATCGCGCCGGGCCATTTTCAGCGCCTGCTCGGCACGATCCTGCAACAGCATGCGATTGGGCAAGCCGGTAAGGGCGTCATGGTTGGCCAGGCGCTTGGCTTCGTTGCGCAGGGTGATATGAGCGTTGATATGCGCCCTGGCCACCGGGATATTCAGGGGTTTCTGGATAAAATCGATACCGCCGTAGCCCAAGGCCTGGAGCTCGTAATCGGCCTGGGCATGGGAGGTAACGAAAATCACCGCGGCGTCGGACAGCTTGGGATCGGCCTTCAGCGCCTTGCAGACCTCAAAGCCGTTCATGCCGGGCATCTCGATATCCAGCAGGACCACATCGGGACGGCATTGGCGTGCCACTCGCAGCGCTTCCTCGCCACTGGTGGCGACATGCACCTGGGCCAGGTCCCGCACCGACTCGCGGAGAATCATCGCTTCGGTCGCCTGGTCGTCAACGATCAGGACAACCGGAGAGGGACTAAATGTGGACTCGCGCATTCCTTGCTCCCAGGCAATTCCTTTGTAATTCATGACCAAAGAGCGCTGACGTGGCGCCGTTCCTCCCCCCTCGTCAGCCTTCAGTCGTTCAAGGCGTTGAAAGTGAGTGCTGACGTCTATTGGTTATAGCTGACGCAAGGCACATAGCCACCCCGTCGAAGCTTCTTCGACGGCTCGCGGGGCGAACGGTAGGCCGAAGCGCTCAGCGCGATTCGCCCAGCAACCCCAGCTCCTGCGCCCGCGCCACGGCCTGGGTCCGCCGCTCGACCCCCAACTTGCTGTTGATATGGCTGGCATGGGTTTTCACTGTGTGCAGGGAAATGAACAACTGGTCGCTGATCTCCTGGTTCGAACAACCCTGGGCGATCAAGTGCAGGACCGCCAGCTCACGGGTACTCAGACTCTCGACCGGCTGCGCCAGTTCCCCCGCTTCACGCACCGTCGGGGCCGGCAGCAGCGCCAGCAGGCTTTGTCGCAGCGGCGTGTCGGGGCCGTGTAACAGTTGCTCGCGCATCCACTCCGGATGCGCCTTCACCAGGGCCTGGAACGGCAACAGCGCGCCGCCCGTGGTGGCCTCCACCGCGCGGGCGAACAGCGGCCGGGCTTCGGCCTCCCGCGCCGTCGCCAGCAACACCAGCACCCACTGGTTCCAGGCCATCACGCTGAGCAATTGGCCGCCGCTGGCCTGGCCCTGCTCCACCAGCTTAGCCAACCGCTGCCGCGCGGCCGCCGGTTTGTCGCGCAAGGCTTCAAGCAACGCCTGCTGCAACTGGATATGCAGGGGCAGTTGCAGATGGAACTCCGGTGCCGCCGCCGGTTGATCGCCGTTATAGGTCTGTTCCAGACGCCCCAGCCAGACTTCGGCCAGGTCGATACGGCCCTGGGCCAGCCACAGTTGGCATTTCATCAGGGTGATCATTGCCAGGTAGTAGATCGGCGGCACGTCCCAGATATGCATCAAGCGCTCGGCCTCGGCCAGTTCGGCAAAGGCCTTGGCGAACTCGCCATTGCGCCCGTCCTGGCTGGCAATCACGCAATGCCCGACTAATACGCTGATATCCCGGCAGGCCCGCGCCTCGTGAAGGCCGGCAAGCAGGCGAATGCGCCCGGCTTCGGGTTGCAGGCGCAGGGTCAGCAGATACCCCTCGTACAGCGTCAACCGGGCACGGGCGGCGTACAACCGCTGGGCGGATAACCCCTCCAGGCGCCGCAAGCCCTGGCGGACCTCATCCAGCGCGCGCAGCACCTCGCCACGGGCCTGGAGTACCCGCGCCCGGTCGTAATGGGCCAAGGCCTCGAACAAGGGGTTACCGACCCGCTGGGCCAGCTCCAGGGACTCACGATTCAGGCCACGGGCGCGCCACAGGTCGCCATCGGCAATCGCCAGGTTGGACAGGGTCGACAGGCACACCAGGCGCTGGCCGTAACGTTTATGCGGCAGGCTGAGCAAGGCTTCGCCGCAATAGGCCTGGGTCTTTTGACGATCGCCCCGACCACGGGCGATGATCCCGCTCAGGGCCAGCCATTGCGCAAGCATGGACTTCTGCGCCGTGGCCGAAGGTGCGGGCAGGAAGCGGCTCAGATGGCTGGCCAGCTCTTCGGCCGCGTCCAGCTGGCAGGCCAGGCCCAAGGCCCAGGCGTAGAGCACGATCAAACGTGGCGTGCTGACCAGCAGGCGGTCGGGCAAATCGGTTTTCCAGCGCAGCAGCATGCCGACGTTCTGCTCGGCCAGCAGTTGTTCTTCCGAGAGGTTCTGCACCAGGTTGGCCGCCACATCCAGATGCCCGGCGCGCAGTGCCTGTTCCACTGCTTCATCGAAAAGGCCCTGGGTGCTGAACCAGCGGCAGGCCCGCAGGTGCAGGCTGGCGGCGGGGACCAGGGCATTGCTCGGCGGGCGGCTGCGCAGCAGGTCGGAAAACAGGTGGTGATAACGGAACCAATGGCCGTGTTCGTCCAGCGGTACCAGGAACACCTGGTGTGATTGCAGATAGCTGAGGATCTGCGCACTGTCGTGGGATTCGCGAATCCCGTCGCACAGTTCGCTGCAAAAGCGCTCCTGGGGCGCGGTGTCGTAGAGAAAGGCCTGGACCTCGGGCGGCAGGCAATCGATCACCTCCTCCAGCAGGTAGTCGCGAATCAGCCCGGTCCCCCCTTGCAGGACCTGGGGCAACGCCATGTCGCTGCTGGCCTGGGCGGCAGCCAGCAGCCAGAAGCGCAGGCCGGCCACCCAGCCCTCGCTGCGTTCGATCAGGTTGTTCAGCGCTTCGCCACGCAAGGAACTGCTGTGGCGCTCGAACAGGTCCAGGGATTCGTCGTGGGTCAGGCGCAGGTCCTGCTCGTTCAATTCCAGCAGTTGCCGCGACAACCGCAGGCGCGCCAGGTGCCACTCCGGCCGCTGTCGACTGGTGACCAGCACCAGCAGACCGGCGGGCAGGTGATTGAGAAAGAACTGCAGGCAACGATCCAGCACCGGGCCCTGGGCCAGATGGTAGTCGTCGAGCACCAGCAACAGCGGCGCGGTGCTGGAGAGATGCAATGCCAGCTCTTCGAGCAGGCCGTCCAGCCATTCCTCGAAGGCGAAGGGTTGATGGCGCTGGCGCATTTTCAACAGGCCCAGCGCCTGGCTGCCGACGCCTGGGAAGTAATGTTGCAGGCCATCGAGCAGGCGCTCAAGGAAACGCCCCGGATCGTTGTCCCGCGGGTTGAGCCCCAGCCACAGGCTTTGCCAATGCCCGGGCAGACCCTGGCAGAACTCCACCGCCAGCGAACTCTTGCCGAAGCCGGCCGGGGCACTGATCAGCAGCAGGCGGCCGTGTAACCCGGCGCCGAGGCGTTCGCACAGGCGCGGCCGCAATACATAGCCGTCCGGCAGTGGCGGACGGTAGAAGCGTCCTTCCAGGGCAGGTATGGCCGGGCCCACGGGACCTTGCACACGGGACAGATCAGTCATGGCCGGCTCTTGTTGAAGGGCTGTTATCGGCAGGCAGATGTCCGCAGACTAGCGGTAAAAAGCGCCGTAATGAAGGCTTATTGTCGTAATTTTGTCGAAAAGCATCGAATCTGAAATATTTAGCCACACATATCCCGCGAGCAAAAAAACGCCCCGAATCAGCCGGGGCGTTTCAACGCAGGATGCGGCCTGCGCTTGTAACGGTTGCCTGTGAGAGCGATGCCTATTTGAGAGCCGAACTTGTTTAGGGGCAGAGCTTTTGTGGGAGCGGTGCTTGCCCGCGAAGCTTTTAGCAACTTTAAGGGCCCCTTCGCGGGCAAGCACCGCTCCCACAGTTTCAGCGAACGCCGTCCTGGCGCAGGGCGGCCGGGGTGAAGTCGCTGGTGGTGGCGGTGAAGCCGAAGTCATACGCCTGCTTCTCTTCGTTCTTCATGCCCAGCGCCAGGTAGCGGCCGGACTGCAGGTCGTAGAGGGTTTCCAGGGCGTACCAAGGCACCTGCTTGTCGTAGTAGTTCTCGGCATGGGCTTCGGCGACACGCCAGAGCTGACCGCGACCGTCGTAGTGGTCGATCACCGCCGCCTGCCAGGTGTCTTCGTCGATATAGAAGTCACGCTTGGCATAGATGTGCCGCTGGCCTTCCTTCAAGGTCGCGACCACGTGCCAGACGCGGCGCAGCTCGTAGCGCGCCAGGTCCTGGTTGATATGCCCGGCCTTGATGATGTCGGCGTACTTCAGTTGCGGCGAATCGAGCTTGTAGCTGTCGGAGGCGATGTACATCTCCTTCTTGCCTTCGAGCTTCCAGTCGTAGCGGTCCGGCGCGCCGTTGTACATGTCCAGGTTGTCGGAGGTGCGCAGGCCGTCGGCGGCAGTACCCGGACCGTCATAGGAGACTTGCGGGGCCCGGCGCACACGGCGCTGGCCGGCGTTGTAGACCCAGGCCGAACGCGGTTCCTTGACCTGGTCGAGGGTTTCGTGGACCAGCAGCACGCCACCGGCCAGACGCGCCGGCGCGGTCACTTTCTGCTTGAAGTAGAAGAGAATATTGCCCGGGTTGGCCGGATCGTAGTCCTTCATCTTGTCGCGGAAGACGAACTGGTCCTGGAAATACACCAGGCTGTACGAACCGTTGGCCTGGGGCGTGGCCTGGGTCACCAGGCGGGTCACGCTGCCGCCGCGATAGCGGGTGATATGGTTCCAGATCACTTCCACACCGCTTTTCGGGATAGGGAACGGCACCGCGGTCTTGAAGTTTTCCAGGCCGTTGCCGCCGCTGACCAGGTTGGTCCTGGTGGCGTTTTCCTTGATCGCGGCAAACACATCATCCGGTACGGTGGCGCCGCGATGGGACGGGTAGACCGGCATCTTGAAGGTCTCCGGGTAACGCTTGAACATCGCGTATTGCCCCGGGGCCAGCTTGTCCTTGTACTGCTCGACGTTCTGCGCGGTGATGATGAACAGCGGTTTTTCATTGGCGTACGGGTCGGAGAGGAAACCCTTGCTGTCGACCGTGCCGATGGTCTTGGCCATCGGCGTCCAGGCCGGGATGGTGCCGGCTGCGTTGCCGGCCTTTTCCGCGCCCATCGGGGTCAGGCTCGCGCCCAGTTTCGCCGCCTCGTCGGCGGACACCGCCGCCATTACGCCGGTGGCCAGCAACGACAATCCCAACACACCGACCTGAAGCAGATTCTTGGTGATTTTCATCTTGTTGTTATTCCTTCAAGTGCAACGGTCTTAGAAGTTCATGCCAACGCTCAGGGCCACGAAGTCACGGTCATCCACCGTGCTGTAGTCGCCGCCGAAGAAGTTGGTGTAGTTCAGGCTCGCGGTGTAGGTGTTCTGGTACTCGGCATCGAGGCCCAGGCTGACCGCCTTGCGCCCTTGTTCGAAGTTGCCGCCAGGGCCCGGCGAGTAACCTTTCACGTCATGGGACCAGGCCACGTTGGGCTTGAGGTTCACCCCGGCGAAGACATCCGGGTATTCCCAGATGGCCCGGGCGCGATAACCCCAGGAGGTGGCGGTGGTGAAGCCATCGTTGTTGCAGTTGGTGCTGCGGTTGCTGGCATCCGCGCCGGGACCCGCGCCAGCGATGGTGCTGCCATTGAGGGTTGGGCAAAAACCATTGGGCAAGGTGCCCGGCCCATAGACCGGATCCCGGCCGTAGCGAACCTTGTCGCGGCTTTCCAGACCGCCCACATAGGTGATCCCCGCTTCACCGACGAGGGTCAGGCGACTGGCCCCCATGACCTGGTCGAAGAAATGCGTGAAGGTGGTCTGGAACTGGGTGATTTCCTTGCGGTTATAGCCATTGATCGTCTGACCCGGCGAGCCCTTGAGGATCGAGGCATTCCCCAGGCCCGGCAATGGCGTGACACCGGCATAGAGGATATCGGTGGAGCTGATCTGCACCGGCGCATTCGGCCGGTAGCTCAACTCACCGCTCCAGGCCGTGCCGGTGGGCAAGGTGGTGGAGAAGCTCAAGCCATACAGGCGGATATTGTCCGGGTACTCCATGAAGTAGCTGGAGTTGCCGGCCACCACCAAGGGGGCCGCGGCACCGAAACCCGGAGCAGCATTGAAAACCGCCTGGGAGGCGCCCTTGGCACTGAAGATCGGCGCGCGACTGTGGTAGTTCATGAAATAGGCGCCGAACTCGGTGTCCAGCGGCTCGAAGTTGTAATGCATGGCCAAGCCGAACTGACCGCCGCTGCTGGGATCCTGGTCGGGCGTGCGCCGAACCAACACACCCTCGCCGTTGATATCGACACCAAACGGCCGTAGGCCCGCTTGCTGGGCCGGACTGATCGTGGCGGTCGAATTCAACACCCGCAGGTTGTTGTTACAGCCATGGGAGGAAATATCCGACTGCGAGAAGAAGGTGCCGCAGTTGTCGGTGACCGTCGCATCCCAGCCGATCTGGTAGAAGCCTTCCGCCGAGAGGTTATCGGTGAGGCTCTGGTTCATGTAGAACATGTTGACCGGAATCAGGCCTTCCTTGATTTCGGCCCCCGGACGACGGAACGCGGACACATCGATCGGGTTGATCGCATTGATGCCGCCACCGATAAAGGTACTTTCACCCCAGCTCACCACCTGCTTGCCCAGGCGCACCGTGCCCGGCAGCTCGGCAATGCTGTAGTTGTGATAGACGAAGGCATCGAGGATTTCCGCGCCGGAAGAGCGGGCACCTTCCTGGCGACCGTCGTTGCTGACGTTCTTGAAGTCGAGGTCCTGGTTCTGCAAGGCAAAGTCGTACCAGTACTTGCCACGCACGAACACGCCGGTATCGCCGTATTTCAATTCAAGGTCATGCACGCCCTTGAAGATCTTCGAAAAAGTGTCCCCGGCCTTGAAGTTCTGGTGCCCGTCATCGGAGGTCTGCGACAACCCCGCGCCGCCATTGTTGACGCCGATCAGGTTTCTGTTGGGATTCTGCGTCGACCAACTGGCCCCCAGGGACAGGGACGAGTCGAAGCTGCCTTCGATTTCACCGACATTGAAGCTGACGCCAAAGGCGGGACCGGCGAGTGTAGAGGCGAGGCTGACGGCCAAGGGCAGTTTCGCCCGGCGCCAGAACGGGTTTAGCGCGATCATCGACATACTCCATGTGCTTTATTGTTTTGGCAGTGAGTACCTTCAGGAACGCCTCGGACGAAAGGGAAGCAGACACTCCCAACCCTCGCCCGAAGTGGCGGCTTATCGCTGGCCCGCCCCACTCCTGAAAATCCGTCAGCGGACTATATCCAGCAGGTGGTACCGCTTGATCCCTCTAAAGTGTGATTTGCACCCTGAGATCACTGCACAAACAATGCGTTCGCCAAGCCGCTGAAAAGCGGCGGGCAAGAATGACTGAAAATTCGAATTCGACAAGCCAAGCACTTGCTTGGTGGGGCTGCCACGCCCTTTCGGGCGTGGTGGGGACACCTCAAAGGGTCGAGAGGAAGCTGCTGTTGCTGGCCTGCCATTGGACGATATCAATACGGATGCGCTTCTTGTCCAGTTTACCGACGCTGGTCTTGGGAATTTCCGTAACAAGGGCGATCTGACTCGGAATCGCCCACTTGCTCAAGTGCCCCTGCTCGACGAAGGGCTTGAGGTGTTCCTTGAGCTCCCGGGCACCGATTTCATGGCCTTCACGCAAGACCAGCAGGGCAAACGGACGCTCGCCCCATTGCGGATCGGCAATGCCCACCACCGCGACTTCACGTACCGACGGATGGCGGCTGACCAGGTCTTCCAGGGCCAGGGAGGAGATCCACTCGCCGCCGGTCTTGATCACGTCCTTGATCCGGTCGCGGATATCGATCACCCCCAGGCTGTCGAGGGTCGCCACGTCGCCGGTGTGCAGCCAGCCGCCGGCCCAGAGCTCGGCGCCCTTCTGCGGTTCGTTGTAATACCCCTCGGTCAGCCAGGGCGCGCGCAGCACCAGTTCGCCCTGGGTCTCGCCGTCCGCCGGGAGGAAGTTGCCGTCCTCGTCGACAATCGCCGCCTCCACCAACGGCCCGGGCACGCCAGCCTTGATCCGGTAGGTGGTGCGTTCGTCCTCGCTGCCGGCCATCAATTCTTCGCTGAGGTGGGCACAGGACACCAGCGGACCGGTCTCCGACATGCCATAGGCGGCGGTCAGTTGAATGCCCCTGCTCTTGGCGGTCTCATACAGCGTGCGGTTCAACGCACTGCCGCCGATCACCATCTTCCAGCCCTTGAAGTCGGTGCCCTGGGCCGCCTTGGCGTTGAGCACCATCTGCAGGATGGTCGGCACGCAGTGGGAGAACGTGACCTTTTCCTTGCGCCACAGCTCCACCAGCAGCTCAGGGTCGTAGCGGCCGGGATAGACCTGCTTGAGCCCGAGCATGGTCGCCACATAGGGCAGGCCCCAGGCGTGCACGTGGAACATCGGGGTGATCGGCATATAGACGTCGTTGGTACCCAGCAGGCGCACGCTGTCGATACTGCCCATGATGGTCGCCACGCCCATGGTGTGCAGCACCAGTTGGCGATGGGTGAAGTACACGCCTTTCGGATTGCCGGTGGTCCCGGTGGTGTAGAAGGTGGTGGCGACCGAGTTCTCGTCGAAATCCTCGAAGTCGTAGACCGGACTCGCCGCCGCCAGCAGTTGCTCGTATTCGCCCACCAGGTTCGGCAACTCGGCGCTCTTGTCCTCGGTGTCGGTGAGCAGCAGGGTCTTGTCCACCGTGGTCAGTTGCCCGGCGATCGCCTGGTACAGGCCGACGAACTCGCTGTTGACCAGCACGAAGCGGTCCTCGGCGTGGTTCATGGTGTAGAGGATCTGCTCGGGCGAGAGACGCACGTTGATGGTGTGGATCACCGCGCCGATCATCGGGATGGCGAACATGCATTCCAGGTAGCGATGGCTGTCCCAGTCCATCACCGCGACGGTGTCGCCGGCCTTGACCCCCGCCGCCGTCAGTACATTGGCCAGGCGGGCGACGCGCTCGCTCAAGGTCGGATAGCTGTAGCGCAGCTTGTCGCGATAGACGATCTCGCGGGTTTTCTCGTAGCGGCTGCCGGACATCAGCAAGCGCTTGATCAACAGGGGGTATTGATAAGCCCCTTCGGCGGGCGGAATGATACGAGTCTGCAACATGGAGCTTCCTTGGTCTGTCTGCACGGTCGAAGCTAAAGATAGGCACTCTAGAGCCACCGCGCATCCACTAAATCACCCAAAGGAATGATTTGCAGACGAACGTGAGTGCTAGCTCACAGCCAGCACCCACGGAAACCTTCGCCAAGGCTCAGGCCGGCTGTCCGGCGGGCTGCAGGGCCGGGGTGCGCGGAAACACCAGCGCGGCGACAAAGGTCAGTGCGGCAAAGCCCGCGAGGATCAGGTACAGGCCGGCAAAACCCTGGCGCGGCTCGACAAAGGCGATCAATGGAATGGCCGTCGCGCTGGCCCCGAACGACAGGCAGTAGCGCAAGGCAAAGACCCGCGATTGCCACTGCGGCGCGACAAAATTGGCGACCATCGCATCATTCACCGTCACCTGGCCGAACACCACGAACATCAGCGCCGCGCCCAGGACCATCACCAACAGGCCGTCGACGTAGGCCAGGCCGAACAGCAAGGGTGCCTGGCACAGGGTCAGCACCACGAACGGCCACTTCAGGCTCATGCGGTCGAGCATCCGCCCGATGCTCAACTGCGCCACCGCGCCAAAGGCGTAGGCCAGGCTGACGATCACCCCGAGCAACTGCGGCGAAGCGAGCCACTCATGCAGGCGCTCCTGGAACAGTTTCGGGTAGGTCATGGTGGTGGCATTGAACACCACCCCGCCGGTGGCCGTGACCAGTGCCAGGACGCTGAACACCATGATCATGGAAATCTGCTGGCCGCTGGCGTTGCGCAGTTTCACATGGGGCTGCAGCGGGATCGGTTCTTCGCGCACCTGCAAGGCAAACAGCACACCGAGGATGATCGACACCGCCCCCGGCAGGATAAACGCCGAACGCCAGCCGAACTGCGCCACCAGAAAGCCGGTGACCAGCGCCGAAAACGCCACGCCGAGGTTGCCCCACATGCCGTTGACGCCGATTTCACGGCCACGGTTCTGCGCGTAGCTGACCAGCATCGCCGTGCCCACCGGGTGGTAGATCGCGGCGAAGACGCCAACCAGGGTCAGCCCCAGGGTCAGCATCGGTGCCGTGCTGCTCAGGCCGGTAAAGATCGATGCGGCGCCGATGCCGAAGAAGAACAGCAGCATCATGCTCCGCCGGCTCCAGTGGTCCCCCAGCCAGCCGGCCGGCAGCGAACAGGCGCCGAAGGCAATGAAGCCGCCCAGGGACAGGCCGATCATCTGGGCGAAGTCGAGACCGAAGGCCTGGCCCATGCCAAGCACGGCGGCGGGATAAATCAGCATGAACATGTGGTCGATCACATGGGCGGCATTGATGTAGCGGATTACGTTTCGGGGTTGGTTCATCGCGGCACACACGTCAGGATTGTTATCGGTCCGTTATGCTAAGTTGGCGGCAAAACGCATTTCTGCCAACAAACTCATCAAACCAGACAGACTTGTAGAATCAGACATGTTAATCAGCCACTTCCTACACGGCCCAGTCAGCGCCTATCCCCGCGACTACGTCGACGGCGCACACCAGGAACTGCACGTCCATCAGGAAGCGCAGTTGCTCTATGCCGTGTGCGGGGTCATGCGCCTGGTCACCGCCGAAGGCGCGTGGATCATCCCGCCAACCCGCGCCGTGTGGATTCCGCCCTGGGTCGAGCATGAGATTTTCATGAGCGGCGAAGTGCGCATGCGGTCGTTATTTATCGCCGCCGAGTATTCCCCGGCCAACCTCCACGGTTGCTGCGTGCTGGCGGTGACGCCGTTGCTGCGGGAGTTGATCGTGCGTGCGGTGCAAGGCCCGGAACAGGCGAAAAACCCACTGATCCAGCAGCTTATGCTGGAGGAACTGGCGGCCCTGGAGAACCTGCCGCTGCATATCCCGATGCCGACGGACCGGCGCCTGCAACGGATCTGCCTGGCCCTGCTGGAAACCCCGGACCACCCCAACAGCCTGGAAGACTGGGCACAGCAGGTCGGCGCCAGTACCCGGACCCTGGCGCGGCTGTTCCAGCAGCAAGTACGGATGAATTTCAATGCCTGGCGCCAGCAACTGCGCCTGATGGAGGCCTTGCCACGCCTGATCGCCGGGGAAAGCGTGCAGCACGTGGCCAAGGTGTTGGGCTATGGCAGCGCCAGGGCCTTCAGTTCGATGTTTCGTCGCCTGCTTGGCGACAACCCGCGGGACTACCTGAATGCCCTGAACCAGTTCAGTTCGATCAATGCATCTCGGTGAAGGCCAGCTTCACGCCGATGGCGATCAGCACCGCGCCCATGGTCCGGTCGAACCAGTGGCCCATGCGGGCGAAACCGGCGCGTACACGCTGCTGGCTGAACAGCATCGCCACCAGGCAGAACCACAGCGCGGTGGCCACGGCCAGGTAAACGCCGTAGCCGGCCTGGACCAGTAGCGGCGTGTGCGGGTTGATCACCACGGTGAACAGCGAGAGGAAAAACAGCGTGGCCTTGGGGTTCAGGCCATTGGTCACAAAGCCCGAGGTGAAGGCGCCGCGCGCGGTGCGCTCACCGACCTGCAAGGCCAGCTCGTCGCTCACCGGTTGGGCCGGCTTGGCACGGATGGCCTTGAAGCCGATGTACAGCAGGTAGGCCGCCGCCAGCCATTTCAAGGCGTTGAACAGCACGATCGATTGCGACACGATCAGGCCGATCCCCAGCAGCGAGTAGCCCACATGCAGGAAAATCGCCGTGCCGACGCCCAGCGCGGTCCAGGTGCCGGCACGTCGACCATGGGTCACGCTCTCGCGCACCACCACGGCAAAGTCCGGGCCGGGACTGGCCACCGCCAGCAGGTGAATCAGGGCAACGGTCAGGAATTCCGTCAGGTAGATGGACACGGCGATGGGCTCCTCGGTAACTGAATATGTCTGTTAGGCTCGTCACCTTACGCGTTCATCCAATAGCACAAAAGGTACAGTTGATGAGCAACTCCCGCCGCGCGGTATTTCTCGATCACCCTTCCCTGGATCTCGGCGATCTTGACCTCGATCCGCTGCGGGCCTGCTTCGACGAGCTGTGCCTGTATGCCACGACCACGCCGGAGACGGTCATCGAACACCTGAAAGGCGCCAGCGTCGCCATCAGCAACAAGGTCCCGCTGACCGCCGCCACCCTGGCCGCCTGCCCCGAGTTGAAGCTGATCCTGATCAGTGCCACCGGCACCAACAATGTCGACCTGGCCGCCGCCCGCTCCCTGGGCATTACCGTGAGCAACTGCCAGGGTTATGGCACGCCGTCGGTGGCCCAGCACACCCTGATGTTGCTGCTGGCCCTGGCCACGCGCCTGACCGATTACCAGAAAGCCGTCGGTGAAGGCCGCTGGCAGCAGGCCAAGCAGTTCTGCCTGCTGGACTTCCCGATTGTCGAACTGGAGGGCAAGACCCTCGGCCTGCTCGGCCATGGCGAACTCGGCGGCGCGGTGGCGCGGCTCGCCGAAGCCTTCGGCATGCGTGTATTGCTCGGGCAGATTCCCGGTCGCCCGGCCCGGGCCGATCGCGTACCGCTGGAACAATTGCTGCCGCAGGTCGATGCGCTGACCCTGCACTGCCCGCTCAACGAATACACCCGCCACTTTATCGGTGCCTCGGAACTCGCGCAGCTCAGGCCCGGGGCCTTTGTGGTCAACACCGCCCGCGGCGGCCTGATCGACGAACTGGCCCTGGCCGACGCCCTGCGCAGCGGCCACCTGGGCGGCGCCGCCACCGATGTGCTGAGCGTCGAACCGCCAACCAACGGCAACCCGCTGCTGGCGGGCGACATTCCGCGCCTGATCGTCACCCCCCACAACGCCTGGGGCAGCCGCGAGGCCCGGCAACGAATTGTCGGCCAGTTGGCGGAAAACGCCCTGGGTTTCTTCAACGGGGCAGCGTTGCGGGTTGTCAGTTGATAGACTGCGGCACTTTTTTCAGGGAGCAGACCATGGATCCGCGCAGTGAAGTACTGCTTCGTCAGGCCGATTATTTCCAGGGCAAGCTGTTGCTCGCCGGGCTGCCCGCCGACGACCTGCTCGGACGCCTGCCCAACGCCCACGGCTGGTGCTGGCACGCCGGCGATCAGGCGGCATTGGAGGCGCGCTTCGAAGGCCGCAGCCATTTTGGCGTGCATATCCCCGAGATCCCGTTCGACAGCGCCGTGGTGTTCCTGCCCAAGTCCAAGGACCTGACCGACTACCTGCTCAACGCCATCGCCTCGCGCCTGCCGGGTGGCGAGGTGTTCCTGGTCGGGGAAAAACGCAGCGGTATCGAAGGCGCGGCCAAGCAGCTCAACCCCTTCGGCAAGCCGCGCAAGCTCGACAGCGCCCGACATTGCCAGCTGTGGCAGGTCACCGTGGCCGAAGCACCGGTCGCCAAAACGCTGGAAAGCCTGGCGCAACATTACCAGCTGGACCTGGCCGAAGGGTCGCTCAAGGTGGTCAGCCTGCCCGGGGTATTCAGCCACGGCCGGCTGGATCGCGGCAGTGCCCTGTTGCTGGAACACCTGGACAAACTGCCGAGCGGCAACCTGCTGGACTTCGGTTGCGGCGCCGGTGTCCTCGGCGCGGCCGTGAAGCGGCGTTACCCGCACAACCACGTGATCCTGCTCGACGTCGACGCTTTTGCCACCGCCAGCAGTCGCCTGACCCTGGCCGCCAACGGCCTCGACGCCGAGGTGTTGACCGGTGACGGTATCGACGCCGCGCCCATGGGCTTGAGTGCGATCCTGAGCAATCCGCCGTTCCATGTCGGGGTCCACACCGATTACCTGGCGACGGAGAACTTGCTGCGAAAAGCAGCGAAACATCTGAAAAACGGCGGCGAACTTCGGCTGGTGGCAAACAGTTTCCTACGTTATCAGCCGCTGATCGAAGAGCATCTCGGACGCTGCGTGACCAAGGCCGAGGGACAGGGCTTCCGGGTCTACAGCGCCAAGCGCGGTTGAAAAAGAAGGCTTGCGCAATGGATTCTGCCTAGGCAGAATCCGCTCCGTCCTAGGGGAGTAGTCTCCCACGAGCGCCACGCTCGTCCGGCATGCGTCAACATACTTGGTCAACAGACCATGGCGCATGCGACCCACGGTCCGCACAGACGGGCCCAGGGTTTGACAAGACCTATGACACGAACACCTTACCCGGGGCGGGGAGGCTGTACGTGTCATAGCCGTGTCGACCCGCCCCTTAGGAAAACCTGATGCTGGATTCCCTGCTCGTCCCCACTGCAATCGTTGCCTTGGCCGAAATCGGCGACAAGACGCAGCTGCTCGCGCTCATTCTCGCTGCACGCTTTCGCAAGCCCTGGCCGATCATTGCCGGTATTGTCGCGGCAACCCTGGCCAACCATGCGGCAGCCGGCGCGGTAGGCGCCTGGTTCGGCAGTTTCTTCTCCGATGCGGTGTTGCACTGGATCCTCGCGGCGAGCTTTACCGCCACCGCCCTGTGGACCCTGGTACCGGACAAGATCGACGATGACGAGACCACCACGGCGCGCAAGTTCGGCCCGTTCCTGACGACCCTGATTGCGTTCTTCCTCGCGGAAATCGGTGACAAGACCCAGATCGCCACGGTGATGCTGGCGGCGCAGTATCCGGAGCTGTGGCTGGTGATCATCGGCACCACCCTGGGTATGCTGATTGCCAACGTCCCGGTGGTACTGGCGGGCAACTTCGCCGCCGACAAGCTGCCGCTGACCCTGATCCGGCGGCTGGCGGCGACAGCGTTCTTCATCCTCGCGGTGGTCGCGGTGTACAAGGCGATGCAGAGCAGCGGCTGGCTCTGAGGCCCCGCCCTTGCCGGGATATTGAAAACACCACGCAACCTGTAGGAGCTGGCTTGCCAGCGATTAGGCCCTTCAGCCTGGCACCGCCCATGCGGACGCCATCGCCAGCAAGCCGGCTCCCACAGGGACCGTGTTCGGCTTTAATTGAACGGTATATCGGGTTCACCGCAAGCAGCTCAGGACTTCCTGGCCTGCTGATACAACGGCATCACCTTCGGAATCGCTGCCTCCAACGAAGCAATACGACTATCGGACGCCGGGTGGGTGCTCATGAACTCCGGCGGCGCACCTTCAGCCGCCTTGCCCATCTTGTTCCACAGGCTGATGGCCGCGTTCGGGTTGTAGCCGGCGCGAGCCGCCAGCTCCAGGCCGATCAGGTCCGCCTCGTTCTCATTGGCCCGGCTGTTGGGCAAGGTCATGCCGTAGTTGGCCACGGTATCGGCCAGCGCCAGGCTGTCCTGCCCCAGGCCGAACAAGGCGCCCGCGCCCTGCTTCGCCATCTCGACCCCATAAGCCTTGGACATCGCCTCGCGACCGTGCTCGCGCAAGGCGTGGGCAATTTCATGGCCCATCACCGCGGCAATCTCGTCGTCACTCAGCTTGAGCTTATCGATCAGGCCACTGTAAAAGATGATCTTGCCGCCAGGACCGCAGTTGGCATTGAGCTCGTCACTCTTGATCAGATTGACCTCCCACTGCCATTGCGCCGAATCCGGACGGAAGATCGGCGCCTGGGCGATCAGGCGCTTGGCGATCGCCTGGACCCGCTTGGCATTGGCGCTGGTCTTGTCCAGAACGCCCTTGCCACCCGCCTCCCCCAGGGTCTTCTGATACGACTGCGCGTACATCTGGTCGACTTGCTGGCTCGACAGCAGGCTGAACATGTACTGCTTGCGCTCAACCCCGACCGCCCCACCGTTGGTGGTGTTGACAGCCTGGCACCCGCCCAACAGCAAACTCGCGCTCAACGCGCCCAACACCCAAGCTCTAGCCATGAACACTCTCCCTGAAAACTGCGGCTATCCTAGGCGGTGATTTGTATCAACGCCAGATACAAACGACGTGTAGCACATCAATTTCGGATACATCACGCACCTCCCGTAGGAAAAGATTCATAAATCCGACAAAGCCGCGCGGAGCGGGCCTGCGTACCTATCCATTTGCGACCTGCACACATCCAAAGCAGTCATTTCGTCACTGGCCCCTCATGCTCGTGAAAAATGCAGCCGATACAAATTGGCAGATGTCACTCCTTGCGTCCGGGGCTCCCATGAAATTCAAGTCGATCCAGTTTTCCGTCGCGGCCCTGGCCGGGGCCATTATCCTCAGCGTGGTCGGGGCCCTGGTGGTCTACGCCCTGTTTTCCGGGGCCAGGACCCAGGACATGGTGCAACAGCGCACCCAGGCGCAATTCGAACAGGTGATCCAGCAGCGCCTGGATGCGCTGGCCCGCACCCAGGTCAGCCAGATCCAGCGCGAACTCGAAGCGCCGCTGCTGATTGCCGGCGGCCTGGTCCGGGTCAACAGCCTGATCGGCACCACCGGCGCCGACGGCAAGCCCGCCTTGAGCCTCAGCCGCGAACAACTGATCAGCCTGGTCAAGGAAAACGTCCAGCAGAACCCGAAGATCCTCGGCACCTATATCGGCTGGGAAAAGAACGCCCTGGACCACAACGACGCCGCCTATGTCGACACCAAGGTCGCCGGTATCGACCCCAAGGACGGCCGCTTCCTGCCCTGGTGGTTCCGTAACGACGACGGCACCCTCGGCGAGTCGAGCCTGGTGGATGTGGACGACCAGAAACTGCTCTCCACCGGTATCCGCGCCAGCGAGTACTACCTGTGCTCCAAGGAAACCAGGAAGTCCTGCGTGATCGACCCGGCGCCCTACAAGGTCGGCGACAAGATGGTCATGCTTGCCTCCTTTATCCAGCCGATCCTGCTCAACGGCGCGTTCCAGGGCATCGTCGGCGCCGACCTGTCGGTGAACTTCATCCAGGACATGC
Organism: Pseudomonas sp. MWU12-2037; assembly: GCF_023242345.1. Lineage (NCBI taxonomy): Bacteria > Pseudomonadati > Pseudomonadota > Gammaproteobacteria > Pseudomonadales > Pseudomonadaceae > Pseudomonas > Pseudomonas sp. MWU12-2037. Next base: position 373,853 of record NZ_JALLIZ010000007.1, read on the forward strand.
TGCTGGCCGCCAACCAGAAACTCTATGGCGGTGCCGGCAACATGGCGCTGGTGGGCAGCAACGGTCGCCTGGTGGCCTACACCAAGGACTCAAGCAAATTCGGCGAGAAGGCCGGGGACGTGCTCGGGGCCGACAAGGTCGCGACCATGGGCAAGCTCAATCGCGGCGAAGTGACCTATAACGTCGACAAGGACAAAGGCACCATCGAGCTCTACCTGCCCTTCGGCATCGGCCAGACCGACGCGCGCTGGACCCTGATGATGCAGCTGCCGCTGGACGCCGTCATGGCTGACCTGCACAAGCTGCAAGGCGACCTCGACACCCAGCGCAAGGCCGATGTCTTCGGCATGGCCATGGTCGGCCTGGTGATCGCTGGCCTGGGCCTGTTGGTGATCTGGCTGGTGGGTCACGGCATCGCCCGTCCCCTCAAGCAGATGGTCGCCATGCTCGACGACATCGCCCAGGGCGAAGGCGACCTGACCCGGCGCCTGACCAGCGACCGTGCCGACGAACTGGGCTCGATCGCCAAGGGTTTCAACACCTTCCTGATCAAGTTGCAGGCGATGATCACCCAGGTGGTGACCTCGGTGCAGAGTGTCAGCGACTCCTCCGAACACACCGCGGATATCGCGATCCGGACCAACCAGGGCGTGCACAAGCAGATGGCCGAGATCGACCAAGTGGCCACCGCCGTGCAGGAAATGACCGCCACCGCCCAGGACGTGGCGCGCAATGCGACCCAGGCGGCCCAGGCCGCCAGCCATGCCGACATGGCCGCCAGCGACGGGATGCGCATCGTCAAGGACACCTCGACCTCCATCGGCGCCCTGGCCCTGGAGATCGGCCGCGCGGTCAGCGTGGTGCAGACCCTGGCCAAGGACAGCGAGAACATCAATGCGATCCTGACGGCCATCCGTGGCATTGCCGAACAGACCAACCTGCTGGCGCTCAACGCCGCCATCGAAGCGGCCCGGGCCGGCGAGCAGGGCCGGGGCTTTGCGGTGGTGGCCGACGAGGTGCGCAACCTGGCGCAGAAGACCCAGAAGGCCACGGAAGAAATCCAGTCGATGATCCAGCAGTTGCAGCAAGGTACCCGCGACGTGGTCAAGGTCATGGAAGACAGCCAGGCCAAGACCGACGAAAGCGTGCAGCACGCGGCCAAGGCGGCCCAGGCGCTGGAAAGCATCACCCAGGCGGTGTCGGTGATCAACGACATGAACACCCAGATCGCCAGCGCGGCCGAGGAACAGAGCGCGGTGGCCGACGACATCAACCGCAACGTGATCAATATCGGCCAGGTGGCCAATGAAGTAGCGGGCGGCGCCGACGAGTCGAGCGCGGCCAGTGCGCAATTGACCAAGCTGGCGGAGCAGCAGCGGCGATTGATCAATCAGTTCAGGGTGTAGGACTTCACCGAATCAACCCGGCGTCAGGCACTCCGGCGCATTGAGCTTCGGATCGTTCACCAGATTGGCCAGCACCCGCTCGCGCAAGGGCGCCTGGGGGCTGGCCAGCAGCGCCTGCAAATCCGTCATGGAGGCCTGCGCCGACAACCAGGTTTCCTGCCCCGCCGCATCCAGGATCAGCGGCCGCCGCTGATTCGACGCCGCCTGGGTCACCACCGCGGTGCTCAACCAGACATGCCCATCCACCGGATAGGCCTCCCAGATCGCCGCAAAAAACAGGCTCGACCCTTCCGCCGGCGTCAGCCAATAAGGCCGCTTGCGCTGGGTTCCGCGCCACTCGTAGAAACCGTTGGCCGGCAGCAGGCAACGCCGTTCGCGGAACGCCTGGCGAAACATCGGCTGCTCGGCCAGGGTTTCGGCCCGGGCATGGGCCGGTGTCTTCGACAGATCGGTCAGCCACGCCGGGGTCAGCCCCCAGCGGGCACGGGCCAGCTCACGCTGCCCCTCGGCGGCACGCAGGATCAGCACCGAATCATTGGGCGAAATATTCCACTGCGCCTGCTGGTCGGCGGGAAAGCCGGGCAAGGCCGCGAAGGTGGGGTTCCAGCGAAACAGGGCATAACGTCCACACATGGGGCAATACGGCTCTTTTCAAAAACGCGGGGCAATCAAGGTACAACACAGCCCCTGTAGGAGCTGGCTTGCCGGCGATGAGGCCCTTGAGCCTTGCAGCGCCCTGACGGACACCATCGCCAGCAAGCCGGCTCCCACAAGGTGCGCGGTGCTTTCAAGAAACTAACAGACCAGCACATCCGGAAAACTCTCCGGCTCGTCGCCGGCCAGCGGCAACGCCGCATTGTACGCGGCGATCAACTCCCGCGCGCATTGCGCCTGGTCATTGTCCACCGCCAGGGCCAGTAAGCCGAAGACCGGCAACTCTCCCACCCCACCCAGCAAGTCACGCCCCGCCAGGTGTGCCTGAATCCCTTCACTGGCGAGCATGCCTTGCAGCAGCTCGCCTTCCATCAGGTTTTCCGGCTCGTAGATACGCTGCATGGGGGCGCCCTCATCGCTCGTTCTCGCTGTAAACGTCGAGCATCCATTCCTCGCCATCGGTCTGCAGGACAAAGGTGATCGGTCGACAACACACCGCACAGTCCTCGATATAACTCTGGTCGCCGCCAGTCAGATCCAGGACCGCCTCACCGATTTCACCACAATAGGGACATTCGTAACGCTCAGTTTCCAGCATCGCGGCCTCCGAAGTGACTTGTGCGTATAATCGCCGGTCTATTTGCAAGGCTATTTTATGTCTGGGCTTTATTTTCCAGACCGGGCTTTGTTATTTATCACTCAAACCTCTACTTACCCTAGCCGTTTCCAACAAGAGAGAATATGGGCGAATTCGATACCATCCGACCTTACGACGACAGTGAAGTACCGGCCGTCATGGCCCGGCTGTTCGGCGACCAGGCGTTTCTAGATATCCTCACCCACTTCCGCTTCCCGCGCCTGGCCGGTGCCTTCGGCTGGCTGCTCAGACCCTTGATCGCCCACCGCCTGCGCCGTGAGTTCGCCGGCGTGACCTCGGTCGCCACCTTGCAGGACAAGGTCGAGGTCTACGTCGACCAGACCATCGAGCGCGCCACCGACGGCGTCACCTACACCGGCGTCGAACAGTTCAAGTCAGGCCAGGCCTACCTGTTCCTGGCCAACCACCGGGACATCGTGATGGACCCGGCGTTCGTCAACTATGCCGTGTATCACGCCGGTTTGCCCACACCGCGTATCGCCATCGGTGACAACCTGCTGCAGAAGCCGTTTGTCAGCGACCTGATGCGCCTGAACAAGAGCTTTATCGTGCACCGCTCGATCGCCGGACGGCGGGAAAAGATGGCCGCCTATCAATTGCTCTCGGCCTATATCAACCATTCGATCCGTCATGATTGCCAGTCGATCTGGATCGCCCAGGCCGAAGGCCGGGCCAAGGATGGCGACGACCGTACCGAATCGGCGATCCTGAAAATGTTCCACATGAGCCGCAAGGACGAGCCGTTCGCCGAGGTCATCCGTTCGCTGAACCTGACTCCCGTGTCCATCAGCTACGAATATGATCCCTGCGACCAGGCCAAGGCCCGCGAGTTGTATATCCGCGCCACCACCGGCAGCTACACCAAGGCGCCGGGCGAGGATGACGTCAGCATCGCCAAGGGCATCACCGGCTACAAGGGCCGGGTCCATGTGAATTTCGCCGCGCCACTGACCGGCGAGTTCGAGGACACCAAGGTCCTGGCCACGGAAATGGACCGGCAGATCCTCGAAGGTTATCGCCTGTTCCCGGTGCATTACCTGGCGTATGCCCAGTGGAGCGACGCCGATCCGCAATTGCAGGTACCGGGCGCCGCCCAGGTGTTTGCCGCCGACGAACTGGCCAAGGCCCAGGCGCAATGGCAGGAACGCCTGGACGCCTGCCCGGTCGAGCACCGTCCGTACCTGGTGCAGCAATACGCCACGCCGGTGCGTAATCAGTATCGGGTCAAAGCCGGTCTGGGGCTTCCATAGCCACGATCTGCAAACAACAACGGCGCCCACGGGCGCCGTTGTTGTTTCTGTTGGTCGGGTTAATTTCCGTTGTCACCGGAACGTCACCTTAACAAGCCAGTCTGTCGCCCCTCGATAGCCCACGGAGCTTGTCATGCTGCACGCAGAAAACCAGGATCGGCTTTATCTGATCGCCCCCAGTGACGAACAGCAAGCCCTGGTGGACGCCATGTCGTTCAATGTCCAGGACCGCCATTGGCTGGTCTATTGCGCCCTGGGCGGGCACCAGCACGCCGACCTGCCGGAAGCCGATCTGCTGACCGGAGTGAGTATGCTGGATCTTTATGTGGAGGCGGCGTGAGCCGGCTCCACACCACTCAACTTACTCGCTCAGCACTTGGCCGATTTTCGGGTCCTTGAACACCCGGGTCAGCGCATCGCTCAACACGTCGCTGATCAACTTGGTGTTCGACTCTTCGTTCGGCGCCATGCCGAAACGCTGGTTCAACGACGCCCCGTAGCTACCGCTGTAACGACGGTTGGCGTTGGTCACATCGGAGCGGAAGTTGGCTCCGATGGTCGCTTCGGTCACGTAGACGCCTTCTTTCGGCGACTGATAGGTCAGGTCGGACAAGGTCACGGTCAGGGTCGGCGCATTCATCGCATTCGGCGAAGGGGTAAAACCCAACAGGCGCACGGCCGCTTCAGCCTGGGCCTGCAGTTTCGGGATCAGGTCGGCGCCTTGCACGGTAATCGCGCTGGTTTCAGGGTACAGACCGCCCCGCGTGCCCAATACCGGCGAACGACGACCGTCCACCACCCGCACCACCACCGGCTGGCCATGACCGACCGGCGCCAGTTGAGTAGTGAGCGTGGGCTGCGGGCTGAGTTGTTGCGGGCTGTTGGCACAGCCGACAAGTGTCAAACTGGTTACAGTGATCAAACCGAACAACAGGCGTTGCAACATGCTCATCTCTCCAAGGACCAGGCATCATTCAGACGCTGAGTATAGCGGGGCCCGGGCGTCGCTCACCAGCGCCACCACGGCTTGCTGAAAAGTCTGACAAACCCGGGCGGCCAGCGTTCCCGTCACAAGCCTGTCACAGGGTTCTGCAACCCTGCGCACGGCCTCTGAACGATGCCGCTGCCCGGCATCTGACCAGATGTCGAATAAAAGTCATTAAACACGACCATTTCCCCCCGTTTCTTAGTTACAATCTCCCCCCGATTATAAGGACGTCTCCTGATCGGGCCTCGCAGCACCGCCAATGCGCTTGCATCGGCACCTTCGTATTGCCCACAGAGAGCCGCCCACACAGATCGAGTGAAGCCGGCGAGCTTGCCGTTACCTGCGCAAACCACCGTTTTCAGCGAATCTGCCAGAGCTGCCCTTGTGCTCGCTCACTGAGTTGTTGGCCCGTGCCGCCTGCCCTTCCCGGCGGGTATTCGCACCGCGGGCCCGGTGACAGACCGCGGCAGCCCTTTTTTGAGGTTCACGTCTTCAAAAGAGCGTGAAAAAACGGGTTTTCACAACTTCACGAGAGTGTGGCGAACAAATGAATAGTTTCGCGTCTGAACAGGCACCATCAGCGTCCCCAACGACCTCATCACACAGGACCCGATACACCCCGACAGGTGCTTGACGCCTGTTCGCTTACGGATTTGGTTGCACGAATCGGACGCTCTTGACCATAAGTCGAATTGCCCGTGTTGCCCACACATGCGTTCATACGCACCTTGGGCCCACCGGCAGCGTCCGCTGAAGTTGCAAGAAATTGCGAAGAATCGGACATGGCCATCCTGGTCGGGTCATTGCTGGGCTAACGTCAAACGTGCCCCGCCCATGCCCGGCAGCCATGCCGTCAATGTGGTGCTGCAGATTTTGGAGACGCGTTAATGGCGCATAACGAAGCAGTTGATGTGGTCCTGGTTGGGGCCGGCATCATGAGTGCCACCCTTGCGGTGCTGCTCAAGGAGCTCGACCCCGCGATCAAGCTGGAAGTCGTCGAGCTGATGGATTCCGGTGCCGCGGAGAGTTCCAACCCGTGGAACAACGCCGGCACCGGCCATGCCGGGCTGTGCGAGCTGAACTACACGCCGCAGGCGGCTGACGGCTCCATCGACATCAAGAAAGCCGTGCACATCAACACCCAGTTCGAGGTGTCGAAGCAGTTCTGGGCCTATCTGACCCAGAAAGGCACCTTCGGCTCGTGCAAATCCTTCATCAGCCCGGTGCCGCACCTGAGTTTCGTCCAGGGCGAAAAAGGCGTGGAGTTCCTCAAGAAGCGCTTTGAAGCCATGCATCCGCACCATGCCTTCGCCGAGATGGAGTACACCGAAGACCGCGCGAAGATGGCCGAGTGGATGCCGCTGATGATGCCGGGCCGCCCGGCCGACGAGGCGATTGCCGCGACCCGCGTGATGAAAGGCACCGACGTCAACTTCGGCGCCCTGACCAATCAGTTGCTCAAGCACCTGACCAGCACACCCGATGCCCAGGTCAAGTACTGCAAGCGCGTCACCGGCCTCAAGCGCAATGGCGCCGGCTGGACCGTAAGCATCAAGGATGTGAACAGCGGCAACAGCCGTGACGTCGATGCCAAGTTCGTCTTCCTCGGTGCCGGTGGCGCGGCGCTGCCGCTGCTGCAGGCTTCGGGCATCGAGGAAAGCAAGGGTTTCGGCGGCTTCCCGGTAAGCGGCCAATGGCTGCGCTGCGACAACCCGGATGTGGTCAAGCACCACCAGGCCAAGGTCTACAGCCAGGCCGCCGTGGGTTCGCCACCGATGTCCGTGCCGCACCTGGACACCCGCGTGGTCGATGGCAAGAAATCCCTGCTGTTCGGGCCTTATGCCGGTTTCACCACCAAGTTCCTCAAGCACGGTTCGCTGATGGACCTGCCACTGTCGGTACGCGCCGGCAATATCGGCCCGATGCTGGCCGTGGCCCGTGACAACATGGACCTGACCAAGTACCTGATCAGCGAAGTGATGCAGTCCATGGAGCAGCGCCTGGAATCCCTGCGCCGCTTCTACCCGGAGGTGAAAGCCGAGGACTGGCGCCTGGAAACGGCCGGCCAGCGGGTGCAGATCATCAAGAAAGACGCGAAGAAAGGCGGCGTCCTGCAGTTCGGTACCGAACTGGTGGCGGCGAAGGACGGCTCGCTGGCCGCCCTGCTCGGTGCATCGCCGGGCGCTTCGGTGACCGTGTCGATCATGCTGGAACTGATCGAGCGCTGCTTCGCGGACAAGGCCAAGGGTGAGTGGGCAGCCAAGCTCCACGAAATCTTCCCGGCACGGGAAAAAGTCCTGGAGACGGATGCAGCGTTGTATCGCCAGATCAATGCGCAGAACAACGTTCGCCTGGAACTGGTTGAGCCGAGCAGCGAGACCGAAAGCTACGCTTGAGGTGATCGCTGACAAAAAACGCCCCGCTCTTCGGTTGAAGAGCGGGGCGTTTTTTTTGATCAGGATTCAACGAAAGCCCGCGTTATCGTTCATCGCGAGCAAGCTTGCTCCTACAGGAATGGCGCCGTACGCAAAATATCGGTTCGCCGCAGCATTGTAGGAGCAAGCTTGCTCGCGATGCAGGCAACGCGGTCTTGAATCTTACCCGCGAGCCTTGTCGATCAACTCGATATAGTCGCCGGCATTACGCTGGTCGCGGATCAGACTCACGAAGTCCTGGCCGTGCTCGTCTTTGCCGTCGAGGTCGTAACCGGCTTCCTTGAAGAACCCCAGGAAGCGCTCGAAATCGTCGATACGCAGGCCACGATAGGCCTTGATCAGTTTGTGCAGGGACGGCGAAGTGGCGTCGACCGGCTCGAAATCGAGAAACAACTTGATCTGCGCATCGCCGATCTCGTCACCAATCACCTGTTTCTTATCTTTGCGCATTACCGGCTCCAGCCAACAGACATTACACGGGGCAGGCAGTTTACCCCCGCCTCTGCTCCGGTCTCAACGAGTACGAACTGATCCGGTCCACACAGGCGCCAACGGCTCAACCCCGAGCGTAAAAACTGTGCTCCGAAGCCCGCACGCGGCGTCTAGCAGCATGTAGCCCCGCAACCCGGCGGGAAGTGACTGCGAGCCCGAGCATGCAAGCGCTGTTGAACGAGATCCTCGATGAAGTCCGGCCCTTGATCGGCCAGGGCAAGGTGGCCAATTACATTCCGGCGCTGGCGGATGTGCCGGCCAATCAGTTGGGTATTGCCGTGTATGGCAACGACGGCGAAATGTTCTGCGCCGGCGACGCACAGACGCCATTCTCGATCCAGAGTATTTCCAAGGTCTTCAGCCTGGTGCAGGCGATCAACCACTCCGGCGAGGCCATCTGGGAGCGGCTGGGCCATGAACCCTCCGGGCAGCCGTTCAACTCGCTGGTGCAGCTGGAGTTCGAACGCGGTCGCCCACGTAACCCGTTTATCAACGCCGGCGCCCTGGTGATCTGCGATATCAATCAATCGCGCTTCGCCGCGCCGGCGCTGTCGATGCGCGATTTCGCCCGGCGCCTGTCGGGCAATATGCAGGTCATGGTGGACGGCAAGGTGGCCGAGTCGGAGTACCAGCACCGGGCGCGCAACGCGGCCATGGCCTATCTGATGCAGTCATTCGGCAATTTTCACAACGATGTCGAAGCCGTGCTGCGCAGCTATTTCAGCCACTGTGCCCTGCGCATGAACTGCATCGACCTGGCGCGGGCGTTCGGTTTCCTGGCCAATGACGGCTTCTGCAAGCACAGCGGCGAGCAGATCCTGACCCGGCGCCAGACCCAGCAGGTCAACTCGATCATGGCCACCAGCGGGCTGTATGACGAGGCCGGGAACTTTGCCTATCGGGTCGGCTTGCCGGGCAAGAGCGGTGTCGGTGGCGGGATTGTCGCGGTGGTGCCGGGACGCTTTACCGTGTGCGTCTGGGCACCGGAGCTGAATGCGGCCGGCAACTCGCTGGTGGGGATGGCGGCGTTGGAGCTGCTGAGCGAGCGGATTGGTTGGTCGGTGTTTTAAAAACACCACAATGTGGCGAGCGGGGTTGCTCAAATACCAGTCAGTTAAGGAAGTGAGATATTGAAAACGCCAAATAACCTGTAGGAGCAGGGCTTGCCCGCGAAGCTTTTGGCGATCTTACGGGCCCCTTCGCTGGCAAGCCATGCTCCTACAGGATTGATGGCGTCCTTGAGACTCAGGTAATCGGCGCCGGATTGAACAAGGTAATGTCGTTGTGCAGCTTGTGCTGCTCGGCCCAGGTCTTTTTCCGGCCGCTGGCGACATCCAGGTAGTAGTTGAACAACTCCCAACCCAGGTCCTCGATCGTTGCCCGCCCGGTGGCAATCCGCCCGGCATCGATATCGATCAGGTCCGGCCAACGTTGTGCCAGCTCAGTACGGGTCGAAACCTTCACCACCGGTGCCATTGCCAGCCCATAAGGCGTACCCCGCCCGGTGGTGAACACATGCAGGTTCATCCCGGCCGCCAACTGCAAGGTGCCGCAGACAAAATCACTGGCCGGCGTCGCGCAGAAGATCAGGCCCTTGCGCGTAAAACGTTCGCCAGGGCCAAGCACGCCGTTGATCGCACTGCTGCCGGACTTGACGATGGAGCCCAGGGACTTCTCGACAATATTCGACAACCCGCCCTTCTTGTTCCCCGGCGTGGTATTCGCGCTGCGGTCCGCCTCGCCCTTGGCCAGGTAGCGGTCGTACCAATCCATCTCACGCACCAGTGCCTCGGCCACCGGCAGGTTTTCCGCCCGCGAGGTCAGCAGGTAGATCGCATCGCGCACTTCCGTCACTTCGGAAAACATCACCGTCGCCCCGGCCCGCAGCAGCAGGTCGGAGGCATAACCCAAGGCCGGGTTGGCGGTGATCCCGGAAAACGCATCACTGCCGCCACACTGCATGCCGAGGATCAGCTCCGACGCCGGCACGGTTTCCCGACGCCGCAGATCGAGCTTCTTCAAACGGGTTTCCGCCAGCGCCATGATCTGCTCGATCATCTCGGTAAAACCATGACTGGAATCCTGCAGCCGATACAACCAGGGCTCACTCAGATCCACCGAGCTGTCGCCCTCGTGCATCACCTGGCCGGCCTGCAACTTCTCGCAGCCCAGGCTGATCACCAGCGCTTCACCGCCCAGGTTCGGGTTGCGCGCCAGGTTGCGCACGGTGCGGATCGGAATATAGGCGTCGGTCGCGGTAATCGCCACGCCGCAGCCATAGCTGTGGGTCAATGCCACCACGTCATCGACATGGGGGTACTTGGGCAGCAATTCATCCTTGATGCGCTTGACCGCATGGTCCAGCACACCGGTGACGCACTGCACCGTGGTGGTGATGCCGAGGATATTGCGCGTACCGACGGTACCGTCGGCATTGCGATAACCTTCGAAGGTGAACCCCTCAAGCGGCGCCTGGGCCGCCGGCACATCGGTGGACAGCGGCAGGCTGTCCAGCGGCGGCGCGGTAGGCATGCGCAGTTGATCTTCCTTGACCCAACTGCCCTGGGGAATCGGCAGCAACGCATAACCGATAACCTGGCCGTAGCGGATCACTTCGCCGCCCTCGGCGATATCCACCAGCGTCACCTTGTGGCTCTGGGGAATGTGCTCGCGGGTCACCAGGCCGTCCGGGAACTCGGTACCGGCAGGTACACCCTGGTCATTGACCACGATCACCACATTGTCCCGCTCGTGCAGGCGGATATAGCGCGGCGAGTCGGAATGTTCAATCAACTGCATGACGCCGCTCCTCAGGAATGGGCTTGGGACAGACGGGGCTCGCTATTGAGCTTGGGACCGGCGGGCGGATCGCGCAGTTCGACGCGCTTGATCTCACCGACGATCACCACATAGCTGATCACCGCCAACAACGCATTGGCGCCGACAAACACCAGGGCCCACTTGAACGAACCGGTGGCGCTGATGATGTAGCCGATCACGATCGGCGTGGTGATGGAGGCGATATTGCCGAACATGTTGAACAGGCCGCCACTCAAACCGGCGATCTGCTTCGGCGAGGTATCGGAAACCACCGCCCAGCCCAGCGCACCCACACCCTTGCCGAAGAAGGCCAGGGCCATGAAGCCCACCACCATCCATTCGATGTCCACGTAGTTGCAGGCGACGATAGTGGTCGAGAGCAACAGGCCGCCAATGATCGGCGCCTTGCGGGCAAAGGTCAGGGAATGGCCGCGACGCAGCAGGTAGTCGGAAATGATCCCGCCCAGCACACCACCGATAAAACCGCAGATGGCCGGCAAGGAGGCGATAAAGCCGGCCTTGAGGATGGTCATGCCGCGTTCCTGCACCAGGTACACCGGGAACCAGGTCAGGAAGAAATAGGTGATGCCGTTGATGCAGTACTGGCCGAGGTAGACACCGAGCATCATGCGGTTGGTCAGCAACTGGCGCACATAGTCCCACTTCGGACCGCCACCGGCGGCCTTGCCCTGGTCCATATCGACCATGCCGCCGTTCTCGGCAATATGGTTGAACTCGGCGTCGTTGATCATCGGGTGCTGGCGCGGGCTGTGGATAACTTTCAGCCAGATCAGCGAGAACACCACGCCCAGGCAACCCATCACCAGGAACACATGCTGCCAGCCGAAGGTGTACACGATCCAGCCCATCAGCGGCGCGAACAGCACGGTGGCGAAGTATTGCGCGGAGTTGAAGATCGCCGAGGCGGTGCCGCGTTCGGCAGTGGGGAACCAGGCCGCGACGATACGGGCGTTACCGGGAAAGGATGGCGCTTCGGCCAGGCCCACCAGGAAGCGCAGCATGAACAGCGCGACCACCGCGGTGGAGACACCGAACTCGCCGACATAACCTTGCATGGCGGTGAACAGCGACCAGGTGAAGATGCTCAGGGCGTAGACTTTTTTCGAGCCGAAACGGTCGAGCAGCCAGCCGCCGGGAATCTGCCCGAGCACATAGGCCCAGCCGAAGGCGGAGAAGATATAACCGAGGGTGACGGCGTCGATGCCGAGGCTTTTTTGCAGGCTGGAGCCGGCAATGGCGATGGTGGCACGGTCGGCGTAGTTGATCGTGGTCACCAGGAACAGCATGAGCAGAATCAAATAGCGGACATGTGTCTGCTTGGTCGCTTGCATGTAGATGTACTCCCACTCTTTATTTTTTTACGCGGGTAAAACATTCAGTGATGTACCGCACGAGGCTTCAGGCAAGAGCCCCGTGCGGGTAAAGCGGATTACGAACCGATGTAGCTGGTTTTGACCACGGTGTAGAACTCCTGGGCGTAGCGACCTTGCTCGCGGGAACCGTAGGACGAACCTTTGCGCCCGCCGAACGGCACGTGGTAATCCACGCCGGCGGTCGGCAGGTTGACCATCACCATCCCGGCCTGGGAGTGGCGCTTGAAGTGGTTGGCGTACTTCAGCGAGGTGGTGGCGATACCGGCGGAGAGGCCGAACTCGGTGTCGTTGGACATGGCCAGAGCGGCTTCGTAATCGGCGACGCGGACGATATTGGCCACCGGGCCGAAGATTTCTTCACGGCTGATGCGCATCGAGGCTTCGCTGTCGGCAAACAAGGTCGGCGCGAGGAAATAGCCTTCGGTATCGCAGGTCACCAGCTCACCGCCGGAGACCAGGCGCGCGCCTTCGGACTGGCCGATGTTGATGTAGCTCAGATCCTGCTCCAGTTGCGCCTGGGACACCACAGGACCAATGTCGGTACCGCTCTTGAGGGCGTGGCCGACCTTGATCGAACGCATGCGCTCGGCCATGGCTTCGACGAACTTGTCATGAATTCCGGCGGTGACGATCAAACGGCTGGACGCCGTGCAACGTTGGCCGGTGGAGTAGAACGCGCTCTGCACCGCCAGCTCGACGGCCTGCTTGAGGTCGGCGTCATCGAGGATGACCTGCGGGTTCTTGCCGCCCATCTCCAGCTGCACCTTGGCCTGGCGCGATACACAGTTGACCGCGATCTGCCGGCCGACGCCGACCGAACCGGTGAAGCTGATGCCGTCGACTTTCCGGCTGTTGACCATAGCGTCGCCGACCAGACGGCCGCTGCCCATCACCAGGTTGAACACACCGGCCGGGAAACCGGCGCGGGAAATGATTTCCGCCAGGGCCCAGGCACAGCCCGGAACCAGTTCGGCCGGCTTGAGTACCACGCAGTTACCGTAGGCCAGGGCCGGAGCGATCTTCCAGGCCGGAATCGCGATCGGGAAGTTCCATGGAGTGATCAGGCCGACCACGCCCAGCGCTTCACGGGTCACTTCGACGTTGACGCCGGGACGTACCGACGGCAGGTAGTCGCCGGAGAGGCGCAGGCATTCGCCGGCGAAGAACTTGAAGATATTACCGGCACGGCTCACTTCGCCAATGGCTTCGGGCAGGGTCTTGCCCTCTTCCCGGGCCAGCAGATTACCCAGCTCTTCACGACGGGCGAGAATTTCCGAACCGACTTTATCCAGCGCATCGCTGCGGGCCTGGATGCCGGAAGTGGACCAGGCCGGGAACGCCTCACGAGCGGCGTCGATGGCCGACTGCACCTGGGCCAGGTCAGCCTTGGCGTACTCGCCAATCACATCGGACAGATCCGACGGGTTGATATTGGCCGAGTACTCGGCACCGGCGACCCATTGGCCACCGATGTAGTTGTCGAAACGTTTTGCATCTGCCACGGAAAACCTCCTGAACCGAAAAAGCCGCTGATTGCTCAGCGGCCTGTTTATTCGTTCTTACTGTGCGCCTTGCTTGTCGATCAGCGCGGCCAGGGCGTCGTATTCGTCCGGCAGCAGATCGGTCAGCGGCGTGCGCACGGGACCGGCGTCATAACCGACGATCTTCGCCCCGGCCTTGACGATGCTCACAGCATAGCCGGCGCGGCGGTTGCGGATATCCAGGTACGGCAGGAAGAAGTCGTCGATGATCTTGCCGACGGTGGCGTGATCGTCCCGGGCAATGGCGTGGTAGAAATCCATCGCGGTTTTCGGGATGAAGTTGAACACCGCCGAGGAGTAGACCGGCACGCCGAGGGCCTTGTAGGCCGCGGCATAGACTTCCGCGGTCGGCAGGCCGCCCAGGTAGCTGAAACGATCGCCGAGACGATGACGGATCGACACCATCAGCTCGATATCGCCCAGGCCATCCTTGTAGCCGATCAGGTTCGGGCAGCGCTCGGCCAGACGTTCCAGCAGCGGAGCGGTCAGGCGGCAGACGTTGCGGTTGTACACCACCACGCCGATCTTCACCGACTTGCACACGGCTTCAACGTGGGCGGCAACGCCTTCCTGGCTGGCTTCGGTCAGGTAGTGCGGCAGCAGCAGCAGGCCCTTGGCGCCAAGACGCTCGGCTTCCTGGGCGTACTCGATGGCCTGGCGGGTCGCGCCACCGACACCGGCGAGGATCGGCACGCTACCGGCGCAGGTATCGACGGCGGTTTTCACCACTTCGGAATATTCACTGGCTGCCAGGGAGAAGAATTCACCGGTACCGCCGGCGGCGAACAGCGCGGTGGCGCCGTAAGGGGCCAGCCACTCCAGGCGCTTGACGTAGCCGGCACGATGGAAATCGCCCTGGGCATTGAAATCGGTCACCGGAAAGGACAGCAGGCCGGAGGAGAGGATGGACTTCAGTTCTTGTGGATTCATTATTCGAACACCCTGGGAAGCACGTTGTGATGAAAGAGACAGCGCAGACTGGCTGATGTCGTACGTCATCGTACAACTTAAATAATAAAGGTCAACAGGAATCGCTCAGCCGATCCCACAAAAATCTCCCTCCTTGACGTAGGAAGTTTTTCATCTAAGCTCAACTTTAACTGTATATACATACAGTTAATCTGAACGATAAAAACGACATATCAAGGAGCCAGACATGTCAGCCACTCCACAGCACGCACAGGATTTCCTGCTGCACGACGGCAAGGTCATTGCCGAGCTGGACACCCTTTTCACCGAGCAAGGCATCGCCATTCCAGGCGATGGCGCGGCGGTGATTCTTCTCGCCGAAGGTCATCACACCCTCAAGTATCACCAGCCAACGGCGTTCGACAGCGCGCTCAAGGGCAAGCCCCAGGCGCGCTTCGAAGGCGGTGAACACACCGCCATCGGCGACAGCGCCCAGCTGCGTTTTGCCAAGGACGCACCCGCCATTCCGGCCTGGCAGGTCGAACTGCACCTGACCAACGGCCTGGCCCTGACCTACGGCCAGATCGTCGCCCTGGGTGGCGATTTCTACGGGATTGCGGACCGCCCGATCGCCGACGGCAGCACTCCGGCAGATCGTCAGGCGCGCTTTACCGCGTCCTTCAACTCCCTGGCAGTGCTGCCCGCCTCCCGCGACGAAGCGCAGAAAATCCTGCAGGTGATGAAAACCGAAATCAACGCCGCCAACCAGGCGATCAAGGACGGTAAGCAGCCTCACGAAGCCTACGACGAACTGGGCGATACCCTCTCCGGCGAATGGAACAAGATTACCGGTGGCGGCAGCCTTGCCTCGCCGCTGTTCCCCCTTGGCCGCTATCTGAAACTGGCCGCGAGCAACTGGGACCACTTCGGCGAATGGGCTCTGCTGGCTTACCAGGCCGGGCACGCCGCCGCCCTGCAACAGGCCGCCCTGGCGCACAAGAGCGGCGTCGACCAGGATCTGGAATTGGCCTACGCGATGAACGCCTTTGCCGACCACTTCCTCACCGACCTGTTCTCCGGCGGCCATCTGCGGGTGCCGCGCAAGCAACTGGCCGACAGCGTCACCCCCAGCGATGTGGGTTCGCTGATCTCGCGTTTCATGCACGACGAAGACAGCAAGTTCGGCCTGAAAGTCAGCAACGCCCAGGGGGATCGCTGGAACTGCTACGGCGACAAGCGCTATTTCGACACGGTCGACAGCAGCAACCGACTGCGGGTCAAACAGGCGGTGCAGCAATCGGTGGATGAAGTCTTCGCGGTGTTTCTCAGTGGCGTCGTCGTACCTCCCGAAGCCTATGCCGCGCTACGTTCGGTGCCGGACCTGACGAAGGTGGAAAACAGCCAGGACAGCCTGAATTTCGCTCCATTGTTCGCCCTCAAGGGCAAGACCGTGCTGCGCCGCAACGACGTCAACAACCTCAACGACCGGAGCCAGAGCGACAGCTGGTGGGGCTGGAGTACCTACCTGCTGCTCAAGGACTACAAACCGAACCTGCCTGCGGGCTACCTCAACCCGCCCGGCGTGGCCCCGACCATCAAGGCCGATGGCTGGCAGAGCCGCACGCCCAGCGAGCCCAACTGGCTGCCGGGCAATGCCGTGCGTTATGCCTTCAGTTACACCAAGGGGCTGGATGAGTCCTATATCGGCCCGTGGACGGCCTATGCCGAACTGACCGATCGCTTTCAGCCGACGTTGAATGTGCCGGTGGGCGGGACGGGACGTAATGTGTTCCGTCAGTTCCGTGGTGGCTCGCCGGAGCTGATCGGCACCCTGGACGGCCAGGCCACCACCTTTATCGACAACCATCAGTGACAGGGAGATCAGTCATGACCTTTACCGTAAAACTCGAACTGGCTTCCGGTCAGTCACTCAAGGATATGCCGCTGGAACTGCTGGCCGATGGCGTGGCGATTGCCCGGGCGACGGCGGATGAGACGGGGAAAGTGGTATTCGCCACCCAGGCGAAAGCCGCGAAATGGGCGGTGCGTGTGGATCGGACGATTCTGAAGCGGTAATCCGCCAAGGGCACCACGTTATCGTTCTTCGCGGGCAAGCCCTGCTCCTATAGTTTGGTGTCGTTCACTGGTTTTGTGCACGACACCAAACTATAGGAGCAGGGCTTGCCCGCGAAGACGTACGACCAGACAACATCATAAACGGCAAAAACGCCTGGTTCTTCTGCAACTCAGCCTCGTCAGGAGCATGCCGACTGATTAAAACATTCACTGCATCAAAGAGGGTCAAGGTCAAAAATTTTCCGAGGGAGAAAAAACGAATACATCAGCCGCCACGTCAAACTTTCAGGCCTAGCTCAATAGCTCCGTAACTTGTCGTATAAGAAACCCATCTTCCGCGAAGTCATAATACTCAACACCGATTATTTCATTGCGTTGATCAGGGTACGCCGCGTAGGTGATGATGTCGCCTTTTGACAAATAGGCGGAAGCAAAATTCTCCCACGACCCCCAACTTGCCATGATACTTCCATTTTTAATCTTTGTTACGGTGACAGGCTCTTCCTGGTGACTTTCTTTCTTGGCTTTCGACCTAGGCAAGCCGGATTCAGGCGAGGTTGCTTCCGTGCTGACATTTGCCACAAAAGCAACGTTCACTCGATAGCTTCTATTGGCAATACTCAAGGCCGACACAACGTCTTTGTTAACGACTCTAACTTTTTGGCCTTTTATATATAAAATCTCTCCAACCTTCATCCTGATGAGGGCAGCTTCATATTGCTCTCGGGGTTCAGGTATTTCAACGAGAACATCACCAAGAAAAATTTTTATGTTCCAGGCTTCTGGCTGAGTTTTCATACTGGCACCCTTTCATCATTTATTGAATATCGATTAATTCAATGGAGGCCTGAAAAACAAAAATACGCTTTCAGGTGTGAGAAGCCTAAACCTAGGATGCGTCTTGGTGTAACTGTCAGAAATAACAGTTACGACGAACGGTCAGATCCCCGTGCAACAGCGGATGCGACGGGGAAAGTGGCATTTGATGTGCAGGCAAAAGCCACGAAATGGGCCGTGCGCGTGGATCGGACGATCCTCAACGGCGGTTGATCCAGGAGCAGACCGTTTGTCGCTACTGTCATTTCTAACAGTAGCGACAAATCTCACGGGGGAATTGAATGATCTCAGAAGGCCTGAAATCACTTCAGGTCCGGTGAAAGGAAACCCGTCATGGCACATTCATATCGGATCAAGTTACCCGAAAACAAAGTTTCCAAGGGGGCCTCCGTCAAGGAGATAACCCTGGGCGACTCCATAAACCGAGGCGACCTTCTCATACTTGATGCCCTTCCCGACTTCACGTTCATCGTCGTCCAAAAAATCTTTAGGGAGAAAGACGACCTCACCTATACAGTAGACCTTGAGACGGATGTCTACACCCCCTGAAAAACTAGCCTTTCTGCGCCTCGGCCTCTTCATGGGCCTGGCGCAACCGCTCGCGGCTGTTGGTCAGATGCAGGCGCATCGCTGCCCGCGCCGCATCGGAATCCTGGCGGGCAATCGCCTCATAGATCTCTTCGTGCTCGCGCCCCAGCCGATTCATATAGTGTTGCTGGTCATCATGGGCCAGCCGCGCCGAATTCAAGCGGGTCCGGGGAATGATGCTGGTGCCCAGGTGGGTCATGATATCGGTGAAGTAGCGGTTGCCGGTGGACAGGGCAATCTGCAGGTGGAACTGGAAATCCGACGCCACCGCATCGCTGGCATGGGCCGCACTTTCATTCAACGCGTCCAGCGCCGCCCGCATCGCCGCCAACTGCTCGGCGCTGCGCCGCTGCGCCGCCAACCCCGCCGACTCGACTTCCAGGCTGATCCGCAACTCCAGGATCGCCAGCACATCGCGCAGGGTCACCACCGTCGCCGGATCGATCCGAAAACCGCTGGGGCTCGGCGTGTCCAGCACAAAGGTGCCGATGCCGTGGCGGGTTTCCACCTGCCCGGCCGCCTGCAGGCGCGAAATCGCCTCGCGCACCACCGTGCGGCTGACACCATGGGCTTCCATGATCGCCGACTCGGTGGGTAACTTGTCCCCGCGCTTGAGTTGGCCATCGCGAATCTGCTCGGAGAGCACGGTGACCAGCTCCTGGGCAAGACTACGGCGCTTTCGGGTCGGGCGAAGCCCGGCGCTCTGGTTTTCCATATCGAACATCTATCTCGGCTGAACGGCTGAGCGCGCATCATAGCTCAACCGGGTTGTACGATCACCGTGGCTATGCGCTGACCGCTTCCTGAGTGACCAGGTGTCCACGCTCGATCCGCAGATGCCGTGGGTGGAATTTCTTCAAGCTGCTGCGATGGCCGACGCTGACAATGCCCAGCCCCGGAATCTGATCGATCAGGGCCTGATAGAGGTCCGTTTCGTCTTCTTCATCCATGGCCGAGGTGGCCTCGTCCATAAACAGCCATTGCGGCGCATACAACAGCGCACGGGCGAAGGCCAGGCGCTGCTGCTCGCCCGGGGACAACATGCGTTGCCAGTGATTGCTTTCCTCCAGGCGCCCGGCCAGGTGCGGCAGACGGCAAGTCTGCAAGACCTCCTGATAACGCTCATCCGAGTAGGCATCGCTGGGTTGTGGATAACTCATTGCCTCACGCAGGCTGCCAATCGGCAGGTAAGGTTTCTGCGGCAGGAACAGCGAGCGCGCGGCCGGCAACCGGATACTGCCACCGCCCCGTGGCCAGAGATTGCCCATGGCCCGCAACAGGGTACTTTTGCCCGTGCCGGAACGCCCGCTGAGCATCACCCGTTCGCCCGGAGCCACATTCATGTTCGCACCGGCCAGCAGATGCCGACCGTCCGCCAGATCCAGCTCCAGGTTGTTCACCTGCAAGGCTTCACCCTGGCTCTGCACGTCGATGGCCGGAACACGCTCTTCATTGTCGACCATGGCCTGACGGAAACTCAGCAGACGGTCACAGGTGGCTTTCCACACCGCGAGGTTGGAGTACGCATCGATAAACCAGCTGAAGTTTTCCTGCACATTGCCGAACGCCGAGTTGATCTGCATCAGCTCGCCGAGCTGGATCTTGCCGGCGAAATAACGCGGTGCCGCCACCATGAACGGGAAGATGATCGCAATCTGGCTGTAACCGGCGGTGAAGAACGTCAAGCGCTTGGTCACTCGCATCAGCGCCCAGTAGTTGGACCAGACCTTGCCGAAACGCGAGCTCAGGCGCTGCGTTTCATTCGGCTCGCCGTCATACAGGGCAATGCTTTCGGCGTTTTCGCGAACCCGCACCAACGAGAAGCGCATATCGGCCTCAAAACGTTGTTGTTGGTTGTTCAACGGAATCAAGTGGCGACCGATCAGCCGGGTCAACCAGCTGCCGACGGCCGCGTAGAGGAAGGCGCACCAGAACATGTAGCCGGGAATGCTGATACCGAAGACTTCGATACTCCCCGATACCCCCCAGAGGATGATCGAGAACGACACCAGGCTGACCACCGTGCGAAACAGGCCAAGGCCCAGGGTCAGGGTATCGGCGGTAAAACTGTTGAGGTCTTCACTCAGCCGTTGGTCTGGGTTGTCGGTGTTCCCGCCCGCCTCCATCTGGTAGTAGTTCTTGTGCTCGAGCCAGCGCTTGAAATGCTGCTCGGTCAGCCAGCGGCGCCAACTGATGGTGAGCATCTGGGTCAGGTACAGCCGATAGACCGCGCCGAGGATGGCCACGGCGGCAATCCCGCCGAAATACAGGATCAGGTGCCAGAAGGCCGCACTGTTTTTCTCCTGCAAGGCGTTGTAGAAATCCTTGTACCAATTGTTCAGCCAGACCGAAATGCCGACGCTGAAGAGTGACAGGGCCACCACACAGATCAGCAACAGCCAGGCCTTGCCCTTCTCCTCACTGCGCCAGTAAGGCGAGGCCAGTTGCCAGACCCTACGAAAAAAATGCCCTTCTACTGCATCGTTGACCGCGGAATATTCAGCGTTCTTAGTCATTCTAAGGCTCGGTTGGCGTAAGAAATTTCACCAACCGATCATAGATGATTCGCGCCCGGCGTAGCGCGATTTGAAAAGGATTCGTTCAGCGGCGGTTCAGCGCCGCACCGGCCGTTTCTGCAATTTGCGCTGCAAGGTCCGCCGATGCATGCCCAGGGCGCGGGCGGTGGCGGAGATATTGCCTTCGTGCTCGGTCAACACGCGCTGGATATGCTCCCATTGCAGGCGATCCACCGACATCGGGTTTTCCGGCACCAGGGTATCGAGGTCGGCATGCTCGGAGAGCAGGGCCGCCAGCACGTCGTCGGCATCCGCCGGCTTGCACAGGTAGTTGCAGGCCCCGCGCTTGATCGCTTCCACCGCCGTGGCGATGCTCGAATAGCCGGTGAGGATCAGCACGCGCATCTCCGGATCGAGCTCCAGCAGCTTGGGCAGCAGCACCAGGCCGGAATCGCCGTCCATCTTCAGGTCCAGCGCGGCGTAGTCCGGCAGGTCCTGCTGGGCCAGGATCAGGCCCTCTTCAGCGGAGCCGGCGGTGCTGACGCGAAAACCGCGACGGCTCATGGCTCGCGCCATCACACGGGTAAAGGTGGCGTCGTCGTCCACCAGCAACAGGTGCGGCAGTTCCTCGCCTTCGACCTGGATCTCGTCACTCATGCTTCTTCTCCTCGGGCAACACGGGGCAGGCGCAGCTCGGTGAGCGTGCCGCCTTCCTCATGACTGTAGAGTTTCACCGAGCCGCCAGCGCGGGTCACGCTGGCCTTGCTCAAGAACAGGCCCAGGCCGAAACCTTTGCCCTTGGTGGTGAAAAACGGTTTGCCGATCTGCTCGGCGATGGCCAGCGGCACACCGGCGCCGTGGTCACGAATATTGATGGTGAGGTTTTCCTCATCCCAGTCCAACTGCACTTCGAGGCCTTCGGGACAGGCATCGGCGGCGTTGTTCAACAGGTTGAGCAAGGCCTGGGTCAGGTCCGGCGGCGGCGCCAGGCGCGGCACATCGCCCTGGCCCAGGCGCTGGAAGCGGTAACTGGCTTCCGGGCGCATCAGGTGCCAGCGGTTCAGCGCTTCGTCGAGCCAGACCGTGACATCCTGCATCTCCACCGCCAGCCGGCGATTGGCCTCGGCGGCGCGGACCAGTTGCTGCAAGGTCTGCTTGCATAGCTTGACCTGGTCCTGGAGCACGCTCAGGTCGTCCTGGAGCAGCGGGTCCGAATGGTCCTGGCGCATTTCCTTGAGCAGCACGCTCATGGTCGCCAGGGGCGTACCCAATTCATGGGCGGCGCCGGCGGCCTGGGTCGCTACCGCCAGCAGTTGCTGGTCCCGCAGACCCTCTTCACGGCGCAGGGCGCGCAACTCTTCCTGGCGGCGCAATTCCTCGGCCATCTTCGCGGCGAAGAACGTGATCACCGCGGCGGCCAGGGCAAAGCTCAGCCACATGCCATAGATCTGCAGCTTCTCCCGAGAGATCGGGAAGGTTTCCAGCGGGTAGAACTGCACCAGCAACAAGGTGTAGAGCACCAGCGCCGCACCGGAGAGCACCACCGAATAGCGCCAGGGCAAAGTCACGGCGGCGATGGTCAGGGGTACCAGGTAATAGGAGACGAAGGGGTTGGTCGAGCCGCCGGAGAAATACAGCAAGGCGCTGTGGATAAACAGGTCGCAGGCCAGTTGCACGGCGTATTCAAGTTCGGTAACCGGCCAGGTGGTCCGCAGGCGCACCACGGTGAAGGCGCAGAGCACCATGGAACAGGCCAGGGTCATCGCCAGTTGCAGCCAGGGCAGCGGCAGCAGGTCGAACCAGTAGGCGATGCCCACGGAACCGGCCTGGGCCGCCAGCACCAGAATACGGATAAAGGTCAGGCGCCAGAGGTTCTGACGGGTCGCGGACAACAACTGAACGGGGGCGAGCATGAGCTCTCCTGATGAGCGCTCCAGGCGGATCGCCACGAGTATAACCAGCCGGGGCGCGGACAGGCGAATGTGCGGCAAACCGCCACAGTGGGCAAACATCAGTGAGCTTTGTGAAACCGGTCATTGGAAAACGATTCAACGGCCGGCTGAACGCCACTGTTTATCCATGCAATCGCACCAGAGCAAAGGCGGCGGACTGGTCCACTTTGTAAATGAAGATAATTTTCCCGTCCGGCTGTACAGAAAGCCCATTGATAATGGCCTCACCGTCGAACATGACAACCCCCTCATTACCAAAGGTACCGTCCCACCCCATATCCTGCTCGAGGCTGGCAATAAAAACCTTACTAAAGCCAGAAGAGGCAAGTGCAACAGAGCCTGCAACGACCACGGTTGATCGCGGATTATAGAGCGCCGCTTTCCAGACGACAGTGTCAGCCGTGTTTGGACCACCGACAGAGCCAGCCCATCCTTGCTCTCCAAAAAGCGGATCCACCTGGCCATCCATTCCACGACGTTGGAGCACAATGAACAAATGCTGGGAGGCTGTATTTGCAGAGGTCCCGACAAAATACAATTTCGCGTCGCTCACCCTAGGCAAAATGACGTTTTTGACACTCGGCTGGCCATCATAGTAACCATCGTTCGCAAAGTGAGTATCCAAATTACCATCAGCATCATATCTGGCAATAAACCACTCCCCGTCCCCAGTAAAGCGAGAGGTGACTGCCACCAGAAAATGGTCACCTTGGCGCACAAGGTCTTCGGCCCAGACATGCCGATTATTTCGAGAAATATACCTGTATCCCACTTCACAAAATGTTTTATCCAGGAAACCATCATTACCCACTTTCGTGAGAAAAGTCACATCAAAAGCACCGACACGGAGAGTGGACAGAATCATGACGCCGCCGTCATCCAATAACACCATCGCCCCATCATAATTCCGGGAGCCGGCGTTTCGTATAGCCTCCTCATCAGGTGAAACCGCTGCCCACGGAACATTGCTTGTACCTTCATAGCTCCAGATCATTACCCCGTCAATCCCGAAATCCTCATCTAAATTCCCATTCAACTCAAACCTTGCCAACCCAGTGACTCCGGTATTAGATCCATCACCGACAAAGAAACCCATCACAACCTTATTACGATCAACATCAAATTTCACATTATAAGGTTGCGCCAGCCCCACCCCTGGAAAAAAATCAGACAACTTAAATCGAGAAATCCCCGCACTACCAAAACTTGCATCTACAACACCCCGATCATCAAGCCTGATCAGATAGGTCGTCTGAAGCTGAACCGAGTAGGCTGCGCACAGTATTTTTCCGTCTGGGAGTATATGAGTAGCGCAGGGCTGCAGATAAACTCCGGTGCCATCAAACAAATAAACTTTACCGGCCACACCAAACGTATAGTCCAGGCTACCCCGAACCTCTGCTTTTTCGCTTGAATCATTTGAACCAGTCATATATTAACCCTCCATAAGGATTGACGAAGAAAAGACATTAACGCGCCTGATAGTAAATCGTCACCTGTCAGAAATGACAGTTCACTAGATGGATTAGATATAAAAACCCTTATTAACGATCAGCGATTGATCTAAGTATAAAGACATAAATTTTCTCGTATAATTTGTGCATTCTCTGTCTTTGCTCAAAGTCGTCCATGAGACGCGCAACCACTCCCTGCGCTACCGACGGACAAGCGTTGAATGCCGCCAGCACGGTGAAAAGCCGCCTTGTGTCGATCTGCCCCCACGGGTAAAAACAGCGCAACCTCGTGGGCAGTGGCCGCTATATGTATTGAAGTTGTAACGACGCGAACCGGACAATCCCGGCGTAGTCTGATGCCTGCACGCGGGACTGCCCGACACCACCCGCGCATCGAATCCCAAGGAGCCTTTATGCACTTCACGCGCCGCGCCGCCCTTCTCGCCCTCAGCCTCAGTACCCTGGCCAGCCTGCCGGCCCTGGCCGCCGACGAGCCGCACTACAACCAGATTTCCCTGCGTGCCGAAGCCAGCCAGGAAGTGGACCGCGACCTGATGATCGTGACCCTCTATACCGAGGCGCAGAACAGCGATCCGGCCAAGCTCGCCGCCGATATCACCACCACCCTGAACAAGGCACTGGGCCAGGCCAAGGCGGTCAAGGAAATCACCCTGCGCCAGGGCAGCCGCAACAGCTACCCGATCTACGACAACAAGACCCAGAAGATCACCGGCTGGCGCGAACGCGCCGAGCTGCGCCTGGAAAGCGCCGACTTCGCCGCGCTGTCCAAGCTGACCGGTGAGTTGATGCAGGACCTGAAAATGGAAAGCATGAACTTCGCCATTTCCACCGCCACCCGCAAGACCAGCGAGGATGCCCTGTTCAAGGAAGCCATCGCTGCGTTCAAGGCACGTGCCCAACTGGCCACCGAGGCCCTGGGCGGCAAGAGCTACAAGATCGTCAACCTGAACCTCAGCAGCAACGGTTATCCACAGCCGTTCGCCCGTGGCGCGATGATGATGATGAAAGCCCCAGCCATGGATGCCGCGCCGACACCGGACGTGGAAGCCGGCAAGGCACAAGTCAACATGAATGCCGAGGGGGTGATCGAGGTCCAGCAGTAACCACTCTTCACTGACCCCGTATTGTCGGCACCAAGGCCTCGATAGGCCGTGCTAGAGTCGGAACCCTCCCCGCTCTATTACGCACCTTCGAGGCTTTTCAATGGAAAAGATTGCCTTCAAACCGCTGTTGCTGGCGGCCACCCTGCTCGCCTGTACACCCTTGGCCCAGGCGGCCTCGACCCTGGTCTACTGCTCCGAAGCCAGCCCCGCCGGATTCGACCCGAGCCAGTACACCAGCGGCACCGACTTCGACGCCTCGGCCGAAACCGTGTTCAACCGCCTGGCCCAGTTCAAGCGCGGCGGCACCGAGGTCGAGCCCGGCCTGGCCACCCGTTGGGACGTTGCTCCGGACGGCCTGAGCTACACCTTTCATCTGCGCTCCGGCGTGAAGTTCCACACCACCGACGACTTCAAGCCGAGCCGCGACTTCAACGCCGAAGACGTGCTCTTCACCTTCCAGCGCCTGCTCGATGCCAATCATCCGTTCCGCAAGGCCTACCCTTCGGAATCGCCGTATTTCAGCGATATGGACCTCAACACCACGATCAAGAACGTCGAAAAACTCGACGAGCAGACCGTGCGCTTCACCCTGAACCATATCGACGCCGCCTTCGTGCAGAACCTGGCCATGAGCTTCGCCTCGATCCAGTCCGCCGAATACGCCGACAAGCTGCTCAAGGAAGGTCGCGCCGCCGACATCAACCAGAAGCCGGTGGGAACCGGGCCGTTCGTGTTCAAGCGCTACCAGAAGGACTCGCAGATCCGCTATGTGGCCAACAAGAACTACTGGAAACCCGAGGACGTCAAACTCGATAACCTGATCTTCGCCATCACCCCGGATGCCGCCGCCCGCCTGCAAAAACTCAAGGCCGGGGAATGCCAGGTCAGCGGCTACCCGCGCCCGGCCGATATCGAGATCATGAAGCAGGACAAGAACCTGGTGGTGCTCCAGCAGCCAGGTTTCAACCTCGGCTTCCTCGCCTACAACGTGACCCACAAGCCCCTGGACCAGCTGAAGGTCCGCCAGGCCCTGGACATGGCCATCGACAAGCCGGCGATCATCAAGGCCGTCTACCAGAGCGCCGGCCAACTGGCGCAGAACGCCTTGCCACCAGGCCAGTGGTCTTATGACCCGACCATCAAGGACGCGCCCTACGACCCGACCAAGGCCCGCGCGCTGCTCAAGGAAGCCGGCGTGGCCGAAGGCACCAGCATCGACCTGTGGGCGATGACCGTGCAAAGGGCCTCCAACCCCAACGCGCGGATGTCGGCGCAGATGATCCAGGCCGACTGGGCCAAGGTCGGGATCAAGGCCAATATCGTCAGCTATGAGTGGGGCGAGTACATCAAGCGCGCCAAGAACGGCGAGCATGACGTCATGATCTACGGCTGGACCGGCGACAACGGCGACCCGGACAACTGGCTCGGCGTGCTCTACAGCTGTGCCGCGGTCAAGGGCAGCAACTACGCGAAATGGTGCGACCCGGCCTATGATCAACTGATCCAGAAAGCCAAGCTCAGCAGCAACCATGACGAACGGGTCAAGCTCTACCAGCAGGCGCAGAAAGTCCTCAAGGAACAGGTGCCGATCACCCCGATCGCCAACTCGACGGTGTTCCAGCCGATGCGCAAGGAAGTGCACGACTTCAAGATCAGCCCTTTCGGCCTGACACCCTTCTACGGCGTGAGCCTGGGCCAGTAACTTAACGCCCCAACCGGGTGCGCCAGACGCCCCGGTTGCCCGCTTGAAGTGCGCCCCGCGCACCTGAAAAAACCCTCGAAACCTGTCAAATGCGTCAGAATTTACACATATGCGACATTCGTGTACGTTCGTGCCACTCTTTGAGGCTTCGCACGTCTCTGCATCTTGCAATGGGTATGGGGCCTGCATAAGTATCCGCAGGTCGACTCACGAGGTCGTCCTCAAAACCAAAAATGACAACAAATCATGAGGCCACCATGCTTAAAAAAGCAGTCATTCCGTTTTTAGTCGGCGCAGGCCTCTTGGCCAGCGCACCGTTCGCCGTCGCCGCGACTAACCTGGTGTTCTGCTCCGAAGGGAGCCCGGCCGGTTTCGATCCAGGCCTGTACACCGCCGGAACCGACTTCGACGCCTCCGCGGAAACCGTCTTCAACCGTCTGAGCCAGTTCGAACGTGGCGGCACCGCCGTGATTCCTGGCCTGGCGACCAGCTGGGACGTGACCCCGGACGGCCTGAGCTACACCTTCCATCTGCGTGAAGGCGTCAAGTTCCACACCACCGACTACTTCAAGCCGACGCGTAACTTCAACGCCGACGACGTGCTGTTCACCTTCAACCGCATGCTCGACAAGGACATGCCGTTCCGCAAGGCGTACCCGACCGAATTCCCGTACTTCACCGACATGGGCATGGACGGCAACATCACCAAGGTGGAAAAACTCGACGACAAGACCGTCAAGTTCACCCTGAAAACCGTGGACGCCGCGTTCATCCAGGACTTGGCGATGAGCTTCGCCTCGATCCAGTCCGCCGAGTACGCCGACAAGCTGCTCAAGGAAGGCAAGGCCAGCGACATCAACCAGAAGCCGATCGGCACCGGTCCGTTCGTGTTCAAGAGCTACCAGAAAGACTCCAACATCCGCTACACCGGGAACAAGGACTACTGGAAGCCTGAAGACGTCAAGGTCGACAACCTGATCTTCGCCATCACCACCGACCCGTCGGTACGCGCGCAGAAGCTCAAGAAAGGCGAATGCCAGATCACCGCCTACCCACGTCCGGCCGACATCGCCCCGCTCAAGGCCGATACCAGCCTGAAGATGCCTGAACAGGCCGGCTTCAACCTGGGTTACATCGCCTACAACGTGATGCCGGTCCTCAAGGACCAGACCGCCGCCAACCCCTTGGCTGACCTGCGCGTACGCCAAGCGCTGGACATGTCGGTGAACAAGAAGCAGATCATCGAATCGGTCTACCAGGGCGCCGGCCAACTGGCCGTCAATGCCATGCCGCCGACCCAATGGTCCTACGACACCACCGTCAAGGACGCCAAGTACGATCCGGAAAAAGCCAAGGAACTGCTCAAGGAAGCCGGCGTCAAGCCAGGCACCGAGATCACCCTGTGGGCCATGCCGGTCCAGCGTCCGTACAACCCCAACGCCAAGCTGATGGCTGAAATGCTCCAGTCCGACTGGAAGAACATCGGCCTCAACGTCAAGATCGTCAGCTACGAGTGGGGCGAATACCTCAAGCGGGCCAAGGGTGGCGAGCAGCAAGCCATGCTGATCGGCTGGAGCGGTGACAATGGGGACCCCGATAACTGGCTGGGCGTGCTGTTCGGCTGCGATGCGGTCAACGGCAACAACTTCTCGAAGTTCTGCTACAAACCTTTCGAGGACCTGATCAAGGAAGCCAAGTCGACCGCCGACCAGGGCAAACGCACCGAGCTGTACAAGCAGGCACAACACATCCTCAAAGACCAAGTCCCCTATACACCTATCGCACACTCGACGGTGTACCAACCCATGAGCGCCAAGGTGCAGGACTTCAAGATCAGCCCGTTCGGCTTGAACTCCTTCTACGGCGTCAGCGTCAGCAAGTGAGGTTGCGCGAAGACAGCGTCCTAGGACGTTGTCTTCGCCTCCCCGCCAGAATTGCAGGAATTGTCCGGAATCCGTCGGCGGAAACACGCAAACGGATGACCGCTGCACAGAGTTTTCCTACAGCTCTCTAAGGCTCTACGCATTTACCGCATCGACTTGGCCTCGTAACGTCAAGACTTCGCTGACATGCGTTCACGAGCGGCATTGCTGCATTCACTGACTTGATCGGCGAGAGTTCCCGTGTTCCCAACACGGCCATCGTTCGCCGATGACAATAACAAAAGGATTGGGACCGTCATGCGCCAGACCTTCACTTTATCCGCTTTGGTGGGAGCCGCCCTGTGGGCGGGTGCCCCTTTTGCCCAGGCTGCCGGCAGCCTGGTGTTCTGCTCCGAGGGCAGCCCGGCCGGGTTTGACACCGCGCAGTACACCACCGCCACCGACAACGATGCCGCCGAGCCGATCTACAACCGGCTGGTGGAATTCGTCAAGGGCGAGACCTCCGTCGCACCGGCGCTGGCCGAAAGTTGGGATATTTCAGCGGATGGCCTGGTGTATACCTTCCACCTGCGCCGTGGCGTGAAGTTCCACACCACCGCCTATTTCACACCGTCCCGCGACTTCAACGCCGACGACGTGGTGTTCACCTTCAACCGCATGCTCGATCCCGCGCAGCCGTTTCGCAAGGCCTACCCCACCGAGTTTCCGTACTTCAACGGGATGAGCCTGAACAAGAACATTGCCAAGGTCGAAAAGACCGGGCCGCTGACCGTGGTCATGACCCTCAATTCGGTCGACGCCGCGTTCATCCAGAATATCGCCATGAGCTTCGCCGCGATTCTCTCCGCCGAATACGCCGACCAGTTGCTCGCCGCCGGCAGACCCAGCGAGATCAACCAGAAGCCCATCGGTACCGGACCGTACGTGTTCCAGCGTTATCAGAAAGACGCGCAGATCCGCTACGTGGCCAACAAGCAGTACTGGGACCCGGACAAGGTCCAGCTCGACCAGCTGATTTTCGCCATCAACACCGATGCCTCGGTGCGGGTGCAGAAACTCAAGCGCGGTGAATGCCAGATCACCCTGCACCCGCGCCCCGCCGATGTCGACGGGCTGAAGAAAGACCCCAAGCTGCAGGTCATCCAGAAGCCCGGTTTCAACCTCGGCTATATCGCCTACAACGTGCAGCACAAACCCTTCGACCAGCTCCAGGTCCGCCAGGCGCTGGACATGGCGGTGAACAAACCGAGCATTCTCAATGCCGTCTACCAGGGCGCCGGGCAACTGGCGGTCAACGCCATGCCGCCGAGCCAGTGGTCCTACGACGAGAGCATCAAGGACGCGCCATACAATCCGGAAAAAGCCCGCCAGCTGCTCAAGGCCGCCGGCGTCAAGGAAGGCACCGAGATCACCCTCTGGGCCATGCCGGTGCAACGCCCGTACAACCCCAACGCCAAGCTGATGGCTGAAATGCTCCAGGCCGACTGGGCGAAGATCGGCCTGAAGGTGAAGATCGTCAGCTATGAATGGGGCGAGTACATCAAACGTACCAAGAATGGCGAACACGACATCAGCCTGATCGGCTGGACCGGTGACAATGGCGACCCGGACAACTGGCTCGGTACCCTCTACGGTTGCGACGCGATTGGCGGCAACAACTATTCAATGTGGTGCAACCCGCAATACGACAAGCTGATCAAACAGGCCAAACTCATCACCGACCACGATCAACGCGTGGCGCTCTACCAACAGGCCCAGCAGTTGCTCAAGCAACAGGTGCCGATTACACCCATCGCCCATTCGACGGTCAGCCAGCCGCTGAGCACCAGAGTCGAAGGTTTCAAGGTCAGTCCCTTTGGCCGGAACACATTCTCGGGCGTCAGTATCGAACAATAAAACCGTGACCCGCGCTGTGGGGGGCGAATTTCGCCCCTACACAAACTTGCAGCCGAAATTCGGCAAAACCCTGCCAAGCAAACGATTGCGTAAGCAAATAATGTGTCCACCAAAAAAGCCGGACCAGCCTAGAAGGCCGGTATTAAAAAAAGAAAATAAGGAGCTTTAACCTTGAAACTCTCTCAAAAAGCGTTGTTGGCTTTAGCGATCAGCAGCGCCACCGTGATGGCCCACGCTGAAACCCAGAGTCAGGATTTCGTACCGACGAGCCTGAGTTCGACCAATGCCCAGGAACAGACCAAGGGCTTTTTCGAAGATCAGAGCCTGAGCGGCCTGACCCGCAACTGGTATGCCAACGAGCAACTCAAGCGTGGTGGCAAGTTCCACTACAACGACCATGGTGTATTGACCCCTACCGACCGTCGTATCAACTGGCTGCAAGGCACCATCGTCAAGTACAACTCCGGCTTCACCGAGGGCACTGTTGGGGTCAGCACTGAAGTGGCGATGTATAACGTCGTCGCCCTGGAACGCGATACCGAACGCCTGGCTTCGGCCAATGGCGGCGCACCGATTCCAGGTGTCGGCGGCCTGGGCAACAACCGTACCTTGACCAAAGATGGCGGCGACGCGCAGGGCCAGTGGAGCAAGCTCGGCCTGGCCAACGTCAAGTTCCGCGTGTCGAACACCACCGTGACCGCCGGCCGGCAGAGCTACAGCACGCCGATCGTCGATGTGATGCCCAACCGCGTACTGCCCTCGAGCTTCGAAGGCGTGAGCATCCATAGCGAAGAGTTCAACAACCTGTCGTTCGACGCCGCCACCTTTGACCGGGTGTCGCCAAGAACCGAAGAGAGCCTGTCGAAATTCCGCTCCGAGTACACCAACATCGATGTCGAGACCGATCACGTCAACATGGCGGGGCTCAACTATCAGCCGTTCAAGAGCCTGAAAACCAGCCTCTACGTGTCCAACGTCGAAGACTTCTGGAACCAGTACTACTTCGGTGCCACCCATGAACTGGGCGACAGCTCGATCCTGGGCCTGACCACGGGCCTGAACTACTACAAGACCCTCGACACCGGCAAAAAGAAGATGGGTGAAATCAACAACGACGCCTACTCGCTGTCGTTCGGACTGACCCACCAGGCCCATAGCCTGACCTTCTCCTACCAGGAAATCGACGGTAACGAGTACTTCGACTACCTGCACGAAACCAACGGTATCTACCTGGCCAACTCCCTGCTGTCGGACTTCAACGGCCCGAACGAGAAGTCCTTCCAGATCGCCTACGGCCTGAACATGGCCGAGTACGGTGTTCCCGGGCTGAAGTTCAATATCTACCAGGCTCGTGGCTGGGGCATCGACGGGACTCACTACACCGGCACCGCTTACGCCGATGTGAAGAGCATGCATGACGAGAAGCACTACGAATATGGCATCGGCGCGTCCTATGCCATCCAGAGCGGCCCGCTCAAGGCCGCTTCGATCCGCGCCAACTACACCGCGCACCGTGCCACGGCCAACCAGGCCGACGGCAGCATCAACGAGTTCCGCCTGGTCACCACCATTCCATTCAACATTCTCTGACACCTGACTGCGCTGGGACCGATTCGACGAATCGGTCCCAGCGACTAATCTGGCTCAATCGATCAAGGAGGGTTTACATGAAGAAGCTTCCCCTGCGCGCCGCCATCGCGGCCGCCGTGTTCAGCGTGGCTATCGGTGTTTCCGCCAAACCCTTGGTGGTCTGTACCGAAGCCAGCCCGGAAGGTTTCGACCCGGTGCTCTACACCACCGCCGTCACCAGCGATGCCGCCGCTGAAACAATGTTCAACCGTCTGGTGGACTTCAAGCCCGGCACCACCGAGATCCAGCCGGCCCTAGCCGAAAGCTGGGAGATCAGCCCCGATGGCCTGCAATACACCTTTCACCTGAGAAAGGGTGTCAAGTTCCACACCACCGACTACTTCAAGCCGACCCGCGAGCTGAACGCCGACGACGTGGTCTGGAGCTTCCAGCGTCAACTGGATCCCAATAACCCATGGCATAAAGCGTCCACCGTCGGTTTTCCGTATTTCGAGAGCATGGACTTCCAGAACCTGCTCAAAAGCGTCGAGAAAGTCGACGACCTGACCGTGCGCTTCACCCTCAATCGTCCAGAAGCACCGTTCCTGTCCGACCTGGGCATGGCCTTCACCTCGATCCACTCCGCCGAATACGCCGACCAGTTGCTCAAGGCCGGCAAGCTCGACGAACT
The DNA here is from genome assembly GCF_023242345.1 of Pseudomonas sp. MWU12-2037. NCBI lineage: Bacteria > Pseudomonadati > Pseudomonadota > Gammaproteobacteria > Pseudomonadales > Pseudomonadaceae > Pseudomonas > Pseudomonas sp. MWU12-2037. The sequence continues at coordinate 406,688 of NZ_JALLIZ010000007.1, forward strand.
CAACAGCAAACCGATCGGCACCGGCCCGTTCATCTTCCAGCGCTATGCCAAGGACGCCCAGGTCCGCTTCAAGGCCAACCCGGAGTATTTCCGTGGCAAGCCGCCGGCGGACAGCCTGATCCTGGCCATCACCGTCGACAACAACACCCGCCTGCAGAAGCTCAAGGCCAACGAGTGCCAGGTCGCCCTGTACCCCAAACCCGATGACGTGCCGAACATCAAGGCCGATCCGAACCTGAAGATCGATGAGATGGCGGCCATGGCCACCGGCTACGTATCGATCAACACCGAACACAAGTACCTGAGCGATGTGCGGGTGCGCCAGGCCATCGAGCTGGCCCTGGACAAGCAGAACTACGTCGACACCCTGTACGGCAAGGGCAATGCCATCCCCGCAGTGAATCCCTACCCCTCGACCCTGCTGGGCTACAACAACAAGCTGAAGAACCCGGCCCAGGACCTGGACAAGGCTCGCGCCCTGCTCAAGGAAGCCGGCGTCCCCGAAGGCACGGTCTTTACCCTCTATACTCGCAACGGCGGCGGCCCGACCAACCCGAACCCGCAACTCGGCGCGCAACTGATGCAGGCCGACCTGGCCAAGGTCGGCATCAAGCTCGATATCCGCGTCATGGAGTGGGCCGAGATGCTCAAACGTGCGAAAAAAGGCGAGCACGACATGGTCTCCGCCGGCTGGAGCGGGGACAACGGCGACCCGGATAATTTCCTCAGCCCGCTATTGAGTTGCGAAGCGGCGAAAAACGGCGAAAACTACAGCCGCTGGTGCAATCCTCAGTTCCAGGCGCTGATCGACCAGGCTCGCGCCAAGACTGAACCCGCCCAACGTGCCGCACTCTATGAACAGGCCCTGGAGATCCTGCACAACCAGGTCCTGTGGGTGAACGATGCCCATCCGAAGATGTTTACCGCTATGCGCAAGAACGTAGAGGGCTACCACATGAGCCCGCTATCCACGAATAACTTCGCCACCACCCAGGTGAAGTAGAACAACAAACGCTCGTCGGTACCCGACCCCGGGTACTGATGAGCACGCCTAACCGGCTGATGAGGTACACCACACGATGTTTAGTTTTATTGCCCGCCGACTGGGGTTGCTGATCCCCACGTTCTTCGGCATCACGTTGCTGACTTTCGCGTTGATTCGCATGATCCCGGGCGATCCCGTGGAAGTCATGATGGGCGAGCGCCGGGTCGACCCGGAAATGCACGCCCAGGCGATGGAACGCCTCGGTCTTAACAAGCCGCTTTATGCCCAGTACATCGACTACGTCGGCAAGCTCGCCCATGGCGACCTCGGCGAGTCCCTGCGTACCCGCACCAGCGTGTGGACCGAGTTCACCACGCTGTTCCCCGCCACCCTGGAACTGTCCATGGCCGCCCTGCTGTTCGCCGGGGTCCTCGGACTGCTCGCCGGGGTGATTGCGGCCCTCAAGCGAGGGTCCCTGTTCGACCATGGGGTGATGGGGATCTCCCTGGCCGGCTATTCGATGCCGATCTTCTGGTGGGGCCTGATCCTCATCATGTTCTTCTCCGTGAGCCTGGGCTGGACCCCGGTGTCCGGACGCATCGACCTGCTCTACGACATCGAGCCGAGAACCGGCTTCATGCTGATCGATACCTTGCTCAGCGACCAGCCCGACGCGTTCTGGGATGCGCTGCACCATCTGATCCTACCGGCCATCGTGCTGGGCACCATCCCGCTGGCGGTGATCGCCCGGATGACCCGCTCCTCGATGCTCGAAGTATTGCGCGAAGACTACATCCGTACCGCCCGGGCCAAGGGCCTGTCGCCGGCGCGCGTGGTGTTCGTCCATGGCCTGCGCAACGCGCTGATTCCGGTGCTGACCGTGGTCGGCCTGCAAGTCGGCACCCTGCTGGCCGGCGCCGTGCTGACCGAAACCATCTTCTCCTGGCCCGGTATCGGCAAATGGCTGATCGAAGCCATCGGCGCCCGGGACTACCCCGTCGTACAAAACGGCATCCTGTTAATCGCCTGCCTGGTGATTGTGGTCAATTTCGTCGTGGACATCCTCTACGGCCTTGTCAATCCACGCATCCGCCACCAGCGCTGAGATCAAGATCATGAGTACTACTATTGCTTCGACCGCCGTCGATCAAAGCCTGCTGTACCCCTCTCCGTACAAGGAATTCTGGCAGCACTTCGCCAAGAACAAAGGCGCTGTCGCCGGCCTGCTGTTCATGTCGCTGGTGGTGTTCTGCGCGATCTTCGCCCCCTGGGTCGCCCCGCACGACCCGAGCGAACAGTTCCGCGACGCCCTGCTGACCCCGCCATCGTGGCTTGCCAGCGGCCAGATCCAGTACCTGCTGGGCACCGACGAACTGGGCCGCGACCTGCTCTCGCGGCTGATCCACGGTTCGCGCCTGTCGTTGCTGATCGGCCTGTCCTCAGTGGTGATGTCGCTGATCCCGGGCATCTTCATGGGCCTGCTGGCCGGTTTCTTCCCGCGCATCCTCGGTCCGACCATCATGCGCCTGATGGACATCATGCTGGCCCTGCCCTCGCTGCTGCTGGCCGTGGCGATTGTCGCCATCCTCGGCCCTGGCCTGATCAACACCGTGATCGCCATTGCCATCGTCTCGCTGCCGTCCTACGTGCGCCTGACCCGGGCCGCCGTCATGGGCGAACTGAACCGTGACTACGTGACCGCCGCACGCCTGGCCGGTGCCAGCCTGCCGCGCCTGATGTTCATCACCGTGCTGCCCAACTGCATGGCACCGCTGATCGTCCAGGCCACCCTGAGTTTCTCCTCGGCGATCCTCGATGCCGCCGCCCTGGGCTTCCTCGGTCTGGGCGTACAACCGCCCACCCCGGAGTGGGGCACCATGCTGGCCTCGGCCCGCGACTACATCGAGCGCGCCTGGTGGGTGGTCAGTCTGCCTGGCTTGACCATTTTGCTCAGCGTGCTGGCAATCAACCTGATGGGCGACGGCCTGCGCGATGCGCTGGACCCGAAACTCAAGAACGCCGCCTGAGGAGATTCCCATGTCACTGCTAGAAATCAAGAATCTCAACGTTCGCTTCGGCGACCAGACCGCCGTGCCGGTTGTCGACGGCCTCGACATCACGGTGGACAAAGGCGAAGTCCTGGCCATCGTTGGCGAGTCGGGCTCGGGTAAATCCGTGACCATGATGGCGCTGATGGGCCTGATCGAGCACCCTGGCATTGTCACCGCCGACGCCCTGCGCTTCGACGGCAAGGACATGCTCAAGCTCAGCGCCCGGCAACGTCGGCAGGTGGTCGGCAAGGACCTGGCGATGGTTTTCCAGGACCCGATGACCGCGCTGAACCCCAGCTACACAGTAGGTTTCCAGATCGAGGAAGTGCTGCGCCTGCACCTGAAGATGTCCGGCAAGGCGGCACGCAAGCGTGCCATCGAGCTGCTGGAAAAAGTCGAGATCCCGGGCGCCGCCAGCCGCATGGACGCCTACCCGCACCAATTGTCCGGCGGCATGAGCCAGCGCGTCGCGATCGCCATGGCGATTGCCGGCGAACCCAAGCTGCTGATCGCCGACGAACCGACCACCGCCCTGGACGTGACCATCCAGGCACAGATCATGGACCTGCTGCTCAGCCTGCAACAAGAGCAGAACATGGGCCTGGTGTTGATCACCCACGACCTCGCGGTCGTTGCCGAAACCGCCCAGCGGGTCTGCGTGATGTACGCCGGCCAGGCCGTGGAAGTCGGCATGGTGCCAGGCCTGTTCGATGTGCCGGCGCATCCGTACAGCGAAGCCCTGCTCAAGGCGATTCCGGAGCACAGCCTGGGGGCCGAGCGCCTGTCGACCCTGCCGGGCATCGTGCCCGGGCGTTATGACCGGCCGGTGGGTTGCCTGCTGTCGCCGCGCTGCCCCTACGTGCAGGAAAGCTGCCGGCAGCAGCGTCCGACCCTGGACCCGAAAGCCAAGAGCCTTGCCCGTTGCTTCTTCCCGCTGAACCAGGAGGTGGCGTAATGGCCGTCGTTCTCACCGCCCGCGACCTCACCCGTCACTACGAAGTCTCCCGTGGCCTGTTCAAGGGCCATGCGCTGGTGCGCGCCCTCAATGGCGTGTCGTTCGAGCTGGAAGCCGGCAAGACCCTCGCCGTGGTCGGCGAGTCGGGTTGCGGCAAATCCACCCTGGCCCGGGCCCTGACGCTGATCGAGGAGCCGTCGTCCGGCTCATTGAAAATCGCCGGGCAGGAAGTCGCCGGCGCCAACAAGGCCCAGCGCAAGCAACTGCGCAAAGATGTGCAGATGGTGTTCCAGAGCCCCTACGCGTCGCTCAACCCTCGGCAGAAGATCGGCGACCAGTTGGGTGAACCGCTGCTGATCAACACCCAGCTGTCCGCCGCCGAGCGTCGGGAAAAAGTCCAGGCGATGATGAAGCAGGTCGGCTTGCGCCCAGAGCACTATCATCGCTACCCGCATATGTTCTCCGGCGGCCAGCGCCAGCGGATCGCCCTGGCGCGGGCAATGATGCTGCAACCGAAAGTGCTGGTGGCGGACGAACCGACCTCGGCGCTGGACGTCTCGATCCAGGCCCAGGTACTGAACCTGTTCATGGACCTGCAGCAGCAGTTCAACACCGCCTACGTGTTCATCTCCCACAACCTGGCGGTGGTCCGTCACGTGGCCGACCAGGTGCTGGTGATGTACCTCGGTCGGCCGGTGGAAATGGGGCCAAAGGAAGATATCTACGCCCGTCCCCTGCACCCGTACACCCAGGCCCTGCTCTCGGCGACGCCGGCGATCCACCCGGACCCGTTGAAGCCGAAGATCAAGATCGCCGGTGAACTGCCCAACCCGCTCAATCCGCCGTCCGGCTGCGCCTTCCACAAGCGCTGCCCGTACGCCACCGAGCGTTGCAGCACGGAAGAGCCGGCCTTGCGTGAGCTCGACTCACGTCAGGTGGCCTGCCATTACGCGGAGCAATTCCTCGGCTGACGGGCAACAAAAAAGCGCTCTCCTGAGTAAGCGAGAGCGCTGAAAACGGTAGTACGGCCTCTTTCGTCGAGCGAGTTATTCGCTGGGCGCAAGGGGCTTTTTCATTCGTGCGACTCAGCTATCGCTGTCACTGTCTTCATCACTGTCACCTTGATCATCCGACCCGGGATCGGCTTTTTTGTCGGTGTCATCAGCGTAAAGCGCGTGCACCGCGGATTTCGAAGGAGAAACCGCTCCATGATCCGACACCGCATTACTGGCCCAGGCACTTGAAGCCCCCACCATCAACAACACCAGCACCTTGATCAGCAGCACGCTGCGTTGAAAAATTTTCATCGTCGCTTCCGTCCCTCTGTGGATAGATCACCAGCACCTTGCAGCCGACTTCAAGAAGCCAACGGCAACTTGTCTGAACCTAGACCCGTTGAACGGACTTTTCCATACTGGCTAGATGAAAACTGCTGGCTGGCGATAGAATTATTCTGAATTACAATTAGACTCAAAAAGAATATAGATCTTTTTGATTACCCTTCTCGGCGCTGCCTAAGCTCGATTTTTTTGCAACGCCCATAATAAAAAAACCCGCGGCCTGGGCAGCGGGTTTTTCAAAGGTGCGACAAATACCGCCGCGAGCAACGCCTTAGTGGTGTTCGCGCGTCGCGCGGAATTTCACGTCCGGCCAGCGCTCTTCCATCAGCGCCAGGTTGACCCGGGTCGGCGCCAGGTAGGTCAGGTGACCGCCGCCGTCCAACGCGAGGTTTTCCACGGCCTTGACCCGCAGCTCGTCGAGCTTCTTCTTGTCGCTGCAATCGATCCAGCGCGCGGACCACACGGTGATCGGCTCATAGGAGCACTCGACCTTGTATTCCTCTTTCAAGCGGCTGGCGACCACATCGAACTGCAGCACACCGACGGCGCCGAGGATGATGTCGTTGCTGCGCTCGGGGAAGAACACCTGGGTCGCGCCCTCTTCCGCCAACTGCTGCAAACCCTGGCGCAGTTGCTTGGACTTGAGCGGGTCACGCAGGCGCACGCGACGGAACAGTTCCGGGGCGAAGTGCGGAATACCGGTAAAGCCCAGGGCCTCACCCTCGGTGAAGGTGTCACCGATCTGGATGGTGCCGTGGTTGTGCAAGCCGATGATGTCGCCGGCATAGGCCTCTTCCAACTGCTCGCGCTCGGAGGAGAAGAAGGTCAGCGCATCGCCGATCCGCACGTCCTTGCCAGTCCGCACATGGCGCATTTTCATGCCCTTGTCGTACTTGCCCGAACAGATGCGCATAAAGGCGATCCGGTCGCGGTGCTTGGGGTCCATGTTCGCCTGGATCTTGAACACGAAACCGGCGAACTTCTCTTCCACCGGCTCCACGGTACGTTCGTTGGCGACTCGAGCCAGAGGCATCGGCGCCCAATCAACGACCGCGTCCAGCACGTGGTCAACACCGAAGTTGCCCAGGGCGGTGCCGAAGAACACCGGGGTCAGCTGACCGTCGAGGAACTCCTGCTGGTTGAACTCGTGGCAGGCCCCCTGCACCAGCTCCAACTGGTCGACAAAACGCTCGTACTCGTCACCCAGGTGCGCACGGGCTTCGTCGGAGTCGAGCTTCTCGATGATTTTCACATCGGTGCGTTCATGCCCGTGACCGGCGGTGTAGACAATGATGTAGTCGTCGGCCAGGTGGTAAACACCCTTGAAGTCACGGTAGCAACCGATCGGCCAGGTGATCGGCGCGGCCTTGATCTTCAGGACGGCTTCGATCTCGTCGAGCAGTTCGATCGGATCACGGATATCCCGGTCGAGCTTGTTGATAAAGCTGACGATGGGCGTGTCGCGCAGGCGGCAGACGTCCATCAGGGCGATGGTCCGTGGCTCGACGCCCTTACCGCCATCGAGGACCATCAGCGCCGAGTCGACCGCGGTCAGGGTGCGGTAGGTGTCTTCGGAGAAGTCTTCGTGGCCCGGGGTGTCGAGCAGGTTGATCATGTGATCGCGATACGGGAACTGCATGACCGACGTGGTAATCGAGATACCCCGTTGTTTTTCCATTTCCATCCAGTCGGAGGTGGCATGGCGGTCGGATTTACGGGATTTCACCGTGCCGGCCACCGCGATCGCCTTGCCCATCAGCAGGAGCTTCTCGGTGATGGTGGTTTTACCGGCATCGGGGTGGGAAATAATGGCGAAAGTGCGGCGTTTCGCGACTTCGGCGGCCTGGTGGGTCATGGGAAATCGCCTGGCAGGTGAGTCAAAAAAGGGCGGCGAGTATAGCGCAAACCGAGGCCCACGGACCACCGCTCACCCGTTTGCAGTGACTTCAAGGGTGGCTAAATACCGCCAACCATGGAACCTTTTAAAAGGTGGAGGCGTCCACTCCCCTGCTACCTGAATCGTACCGGGGGCTGAAATACCTGCAAGTCAGCCTGACGAGGCTGCGCTTATGGCTCGACCGCCTGCCGCTTTGCCGGCAGTGACGAGCTGCATTTCGCGAACATATTCGCCGACAGCCAGGAATGGCATTGCCGCTCGGGAATGTGCTCGCCGACTGAAATAAAGGAGTCCGCCTGTGGCTATTCGCTATGGCAAAGGGCTGATAGGAGGAGCGGTTGTCGTCGCTCTCCTGGCCCTGCTGGTCCACTGGATTGGCATCAACACGATCGAACTGTACCGCGACGATTTGTTGTTTTACCTGCAAGCTCACCTGATCCTGGTTCTTGTCTCCATGCTTGCCGCCCTGATCGTAGGGATTCCCGCCGGTATCCTGCTGAGCCGACCGAGCATGGTCGGGCGCGCGGAACGCTTCATGCAGATCTTCAATATCGGTAACACCGTCCCGCCCCTGGCCGTACTGGCCATCGCCCTCGGCGTGCTGGGCATCGGCAGCGGCCCGGCGATCTTTGCCCTGTTCCTCGCCTCCCTGCTGCCCATCGTGCGCAACACCTACGAAGGCCTGAAAAACGTCCAGGGTTCCCTGAAAGAAGCCGCTGTCGGCATCGGCATGACCCCGCGCCAGGTGCTCTTGCAGGTGGAACTGCCCAACGCCGTGCCGATCATCATCGGCGGTGTGCGGGTGGCCCTGGCGATCAACGTCGGTACCGCGCCCCTGGCGTTCCTGATCGGCGCCAACAGCCTGGGCAGCCTGATCTTCCCCGGCATCGCCCTGAACAATCAGCCGCAACTGCTACTCGGCGCCGCCTGTACCGCGCTGCTGGCCTTGCTGCTCGACGGCCTGGTGACCATGACCAGCCGCCTCTGGCTGGAACGCGGGTTGCGCCCGTCTTAAGGCTCGGCAAAGGAATCAACATGAAAAGACTGACTGCAATACTGGTCTGCGTCCTGCTGTGCACGGGAATTGCGCAAGCCGCTGAAAAACCGCTGATCCGCATCGGCGCCCGGGTCTTCACCGAACAGACCCTGCTGGCGGAAATCACCGCCCAGTACCTGCGCACCAAGGGCTACAACCCCCAGGTGACCGGCGGCCTGGGTAGCAACCTGGCGCGTAGCGCCCAGGAAAGCGGGCAACTGGACCTGATCTGGGAATACACCGGCGTGTCGCTGGTGGCCTACAACCATGTCGACGAAAAACTCGACAGCGAACAGTCCTACGTAAGGGTCAAGGAGCTCGACGCGAAAAAAGGCCTGGTCTGGCTGGCGCCGTCAAAGTTCAGTAACACCTACGCCCTGGCCCTGCCGGAGAAGGTGGCCAAGCAATACCCGCGGATCAACAGCATCAGCGACCTGACCCAGGCCCTGGCCGAAGACAGCCAGGAAAACCGCCTGGTGGCCCTGGACACCGAGTTCGCCAACCGTTCCGACGGCATGGCCGGCATGGTCAAGCTGTACCAGATGAACCTGACCCGCAAGAACACCCGGCAGATGGACGCCGGCCTGGTCTACACGGCGCTACGCAACGACCAGGTATTTGCCGGCCTGGTCTACACCACCGACGGTCGCCTCAACGCCTTCAAATTGAAGCTGCTGGACGACGACAAGCATTACTTCCCGGACTACACCGCCGCACCGGTGGTGCGCCAGGTCTATCTCGACGCCCATCCGCAACTGGCCGCCGATCTCAAGCCACTGGCGGCGCTGTTCGACAACGACACCATGCGCCAGTTGAATGCGCGGGTCGATGTCGACCATGAAAGCCCGTTCGCCGTGGCCGCCGATTTCCTGCGCCAACATCCGATCAACTGAGGAGAAGACATGGAATTTCTCAACGCCTTTTCCCATCTCGACTGGACACAGGTCCTGCATCTGACCTGGCAGCACATCACCCTGGTGGGCATCGCCGTCATTCTCGCGATTGTCGTCGGCGTCCCCCTGGGCGTGCTGATGACCCGCTTCCCCACCCTGGCCGGGCCACTGCAAGCCAGCGCCACCGTGCTGTTGACCGTGCCGTCCATCGCCCTGTTCGGCCTGCTGCTGCCGTTCTACTCCAGGTTCGGCCAGGGCCTGGGACCGCTGCCGGCGATCAGCGCCGTGTTTCTCTATTCCCTGCTGCCGATCATGCGCAACACCTACCTGGCCCTGACCGGTGTCGAGCCGGGTATCCGCGAAGCCGCGCGGGGCATCGGCATGACCTTCGGCCAGCGCCTGCGCATGGTCGAGCTGCCCATCGCGGTGCCGGTGATCCTCGCCGGTGTCCGCACCGCCGTGGTGATGAATATCGGTGTCATGACCATCGCCGCCACCATCGGTGCCGGTGGCCTGGGGGTACTGATTCTGGCCGCCATCAGCCGCAGTGACATGTCGATGCTGATCGTCGGTGCCGTCCTGGTCAGCCTCCTGGCCATCGCCGCCGACCTGCTCCTGCAATGGCTGCAACGCACGCTGACTCCAAAAGGACTGCTCAAATGATCGAACTTCAAAACCTGACCAAGACCTTTCAAAGCAACGGAAAGACCATCACCGCCGTTGATTCCGTGAGCCTGACCGTCAACGAAGGCGAGATCTGTGTATTCCTCGGCCCTTCGGGTTGCGGCAAGAGCACCACGCTGAAGATGATCAACCGCCTGATCAAGCCCACCTCGGGCAAGATCCTGATCAACGGCGAAGACACCACCGACCTCGACGAGGTGACCCTGCGGCGCAATATCGGTTATGTGATCCAGCAGATCGGCCTGTTCCCCAACATGACCATCGAGGAAAACATCGTGGTGGTGCCGAAACTGCTGGGCTGGGACAAGCAGAAATGCCACGACCGCGCCCGCGAGTTGATGAGCATGATCAAGCTGGAGCCCAAGCAGTACCTGCATCGCTACCCCCGTGAGTTGTCCGGTGGACAGCAACAGCGGATCGGTGTGATCCGCGCCCTGGCGGCCGATGCGCCATTGCTGCTGATGGATGAACCGTTCGGCGCGGTCGACCCGATCAACCGCGAGATGATCCAGAACGAGTTCTTCGAGATGCAGCGGGCGCTGAACAAGACCGTGATCATGGTCAGCCACGATATCGACGAAGCCATCAAGCTGGGTGACAAGATCGCAATCTTCCGCGCCGGCAAGCTGTTGCAGATCGACCACCCGGACACCCTGCTGGCCCACCCGGCCGACGATTTCGTCAGCAGTTTTGTCGGCCAGGACAGCACCCTCAAGCGCCTGCTGCTGGTGAAAGCCGAAGACGCGGCGGACAACGCTCCCTCGGTAAGCCCGGAGACCCCGGTGGCCGATGCCCTGGAACTGATGGACGAACATGACCGTCGCTACGTGGTGGTCACCGACGCCGGGAACAAGGCGTTGGGTTATGTAAGACGTCGCGACCTGCACCGTCAGACCGGGACCTGCGCGCAGTTCCTGCGCGAGTTCAACGCCACGGCGGCCTACGACGAGCACCTGCGCATCCTGTTGTCGCGGATGTACGAGTTCAATCGTTCGTGGCTGCCGGTGATGGACGCCGAGCGGGTGTTCCTTGGCGAAGTGACCCAGGAGTCGATTGCCGCCTACCTGAGTTCCGGGCGTTCGCGCGGGGCCAAGACCAGTATCGTCTCGCCCGCTGAAGTGGCCATGGCCTGAGACCATCGGTCAGTGATCGGGAACATCAGACTGTCATCCGGGTCGGTTAAACAGGTGACTGATCCGGGCTACGCGACGGGCGCGTGTAAAAACGCGACATTTTTAGTTGATCTCAAGCCCCTCAAGTCCTAAAGTTCGCGCCGAACGTCCATGCTGGAAACGATCCATCCGGCTCAAGTACTGACGACGAGACAGCAAGGCCAAGGGAAGCGGTTGTTCCCATGGCCTTTTTGCTTTCGGCGACATGCCTTGGGAAGTAGGCGAACCAAAGTGGGGATACGGAGGACGTTCATTTGCACCCATTGATCAATCTAGTTTGCCAGTAGGAGTTCCCAGCATGTCGATTCAGGTCGAAGACTATTTCGCGCGCGCCACTTTTGACAAAATGAAGGCGTTCGCCGACCAGCAAGAAACCCCGTTCGTGGTGATCGACACCGCGATGATCAGCCAGGCCTACGATGACCTGCGCGCCGGTTTCGAATTCGCCAAGGTCTATTACGCCGTCAAGGCCAACCCGGCTGTCGAGATCATCGACCTGCTGAACAAGAAAGGCTCCAGCTTCGACATCGCGTCGATCTACGAGCTGGACAAGGTCCTGGGCCAGGGCGTCACCCCCGACCGTATCAGCTACGGCAACACCATCAAGAAATCCAAGGACATCCGCTACTTCTACGAGAAGGGCGTGCGTCTGTTCTCCACCGACTCCGAAGCCGACCTGCGCAATATCGCCAAGGCCGCCCCGGGCTCGAAAGTCTATGTGCGCATCCTCACCGAAGGCTCGACCACCGCTGACTGGCCTCTGTCGCGCAAGTTCGGCTGCCAGACCGACATGGCCATGGACCTGCTGATCCTCGCCCGCGACCTGGGCCTGGTGCCTTACGGCGTGTCCTTCCACGTCGGTTCGCAGCAGCGCGATATCAGCGTCTGGGACGCGGCGATCGCCAAGGTCAAGGTGATCTTCGAACGCCTGAAGGAAGAAGACGGCATCCACCTGAAGCTGATCAACATGGGTGGCGGCTTCCCGGCCAACTACATCACCCGTACCAACAGCCTGGAAACCTACGCGGAAGAAATCATCCGTTTCCTCAAGGAAGACTTCGGCGACGACCTGCCGGAAATCATCCTGGAACCGGGCCGTTCGCTGATCGCCAACGCCGGTATCCTGGTCAGCGAAGTGGTACTGGTCGCGCGTAAATCCCGTACCGCCGTCGAGCGCTGGGTGTACACGGATGTGGGCAAATTCTCCGGCCTGATCGAAACCATGGACGAGGCGATCAAGTTTCCGATCTGGACCGAGAAGAAAGGCGAGATGGAAGAAGTGGTCATCGCCGGCCCTACCTGCGACAGCGCCGACATCATGTATGAAAACTACAAGTACGGCCTGCCCCTGAACCTGGCCATCGGCGACCGCCTGTACTGGCTGTCCACTGGCGCCTACACCACCAGCTACAGCGCCGTGGAATTCAATGGCTTCCCGCCGCTGAAATCCTTCTACGTGTGATGCGCCGGGCCGCTGAAAGGCGGCCTTGCGGACACCGCGCGTTGCTCCCGAAAGGCCCGTGAACCCTCACGGGCCTTTTCTATTTCACATGCTGCAAAACCTTTCGAAGCGGTGTACTGTTGCCCTGTGGAATTTGGTGGGTACAGTAACCACCAAACCCCAACGACAAGGAACGTCGTCTTGAATAGCCGACAGCTGATCAGGCTTATCGAAGCGGACGGTTGGTATCTGGTCAGGATCAAGGGCAGTCACCACCATTTCAAGCACCTGTACAAGCCAGGGCTGGTGACCATCCCCCATCCGAAGAAGGACCTACTGACCAAGACAGTCAACAGCATCCTGAAACAAGCACAGTTGCAAGCAGGAGACCATCATGCTTTTCCCCATTGCGATTCAACCCGGTGACGAGCAACACGCCTGGGGCGTAGAGGTTCCAGATATTCCGGGCTGCTTCTCGGCGGGCGAGGACCTGGACGATGCCCTGGCCATGGCCCGTGAAGCCATCGAAGGACACCTGGAAATTCTCGCCGAGGACGACGCGCCCATCCCTCGGGCGGGCACCGTGACCCAGCACGCGAAAAACCCGGACTACGCAGGTTGCATCTGGGCACTGGTGGACATCGATATCACCCAGTACCTGGGCAAGTCGGAAAAACTCAATATCACCTTGCCCGGTTACCTGTTGAGCCGTATCGACGCTTACGTGCGCAATCATCCCGAGCAGAAGAGTCGGTCGGGCTTCCTGGCCACGGCGGCCTTACGCATATTGCAAGGCGCCTGAGCCCAACCCACCCGCTCGTGCATCGACCCAAGCCCCGCTCCTGCTCAGGAACGGGGCTTTTGTCCGTTTTGTCACACGAAAAAAACGCCGTTAATATGAATTCGTCGCATTCTCACAAACACACGGCATAATGCACGCCGTGAGAATCACTTCGAGAAAGCAAGGCGGTCGCCGTGTTGAAGAAAACACTGTTCCAATTGCACTGGCTGTTCGGCATCACTGCCGGGCTGGTGCTGGCTTTCATGGGCATTACCGGAGCCATGGTGTCGTTCCAGGACGAACTGCTAGGCCTGCTCAACCCCGACGTCCTGCAACTCGAAGTACCGGAGCACGCTGAAGCCCTGCCCCCCGCCGAACTGGTGCGCAGGCTCGAAGCCCGCGAAGGCAAGACCGTCGCCATGCTCTGGGTTTCCCCCCATGGCGACAACGCCGCGCGGGTCGCCTTCACACCCGCGCCCGGTGAACGCCGTGGGCAGATGCGCTATTTCGACCCCTACACCGGCGAGTACCAGGGTGACGCGCAAGGCCAGGACTTCTTCGCCCTGGTATTGCAACTGCACCGTTTTCTCGCCCTGGGCGATACCGGCCGGCAGATCACCGGCGCATGCACCCTGATGCTGCTGTTCTTCTGCCTTTCCGGGCTCTATCTGCGCTGGCCGCGCCAGGCCCTGAACTGGCGGGTCTGGCTGACCCTCGACCGGGCGAAAAAAGGTCGCGCCTTCAACTGGAACCTGCACGCGGTCGCCGGCACCTGGTGCCTGCTGCTCTACCTGCTGTCGGCGCTGACCGGCCTGTTCTGGTCCTACGAGTGGTACAGCGACGGGCTGAACAAACTGCTGGCCGACTCACCGATCCAGCATCGCGGCGGTGGGCAGCGCAAACCGGCATCCAGCGGCCCGGCGCCAAGCGCCGACTACGACGCGATCTGGGCCAGTATCCAGCGGGCCACGGGCCCCGACCTCAGCGCCTACAACATCCGCATGCCGGCGGTGGCCGGGCAACCGGCGACGGTCTACTACCTGCTCAAGGATTCGCCCCATGAGCGGGCCCTCAACCAGATCAACCTGGACCCGGCCACGGGTGTGATCAGCGACCAGCTGCGCTACGCCGACCAAAGCTTCAAGGCACAGTTGCTGACCAGCCTCTACGCGCTGCACACCGGCGGCTACTTCGGGATCACCGGGCGAGTCCTGCTGACCCTGTCGAGCCTGACCATGCCGCTGTTCTTCGTCACCGGCTGGCTGCTGTACCTCGATCGGCGGCGCAAGAAACGCCAGGTCAAGCAAGCCCGCCTGGACCTGGAGCCACAAGACGGCGAGACCTCCGCCTGGCTGATCGGTTTTGCCAGCCAGAGCGGTTTCGCCGAACAGATGGCCTGGCAGAGTGCCGGTCAGTTGCAGGCCGCTGGCGTGCCGGTGCGGGTCAGCCCGCTGGCCGACATCAATGAGCGGGACCTGCGCGAGTCGCAGCATGCGCTGTTTGTCGTCAGCACCTTCGGCGACGGCGAGGCACCGGACAGTGCGCGCGGTTTCGAACGCAAGGTACTCGGCCAGCCGCTGTCCCTCGGCACCCTGAACTATTCGGTACTGGCCCTGGGCGACCGGCAGTACCAACACTTCTGCGGTTTCGCCCAACGCCTGCATCGGTGGCTGGAAGCGCGTGGCGGCAATACCCTGTTCGCCCCGGTCGAAGTCGACAACGGCGATCCCTACGCCCTGCGCTATTGGCAACAGCAACTCAACCAACTGACCGGCGGCACGCCTCCGGTGGCCTGGCAGGCACCGGGTTTCGCCAACTGGACCTTGCGCCAGCGCGACCTGCTCAACCCGGGCAGCGCCGGTTCCGCCGTCTACCTGCTGGGCCTGACGACCGAGACGGCGACCCCATGGCAAGCCGGTGACCTGGTGGAAATCCTCCCACGCCAGAGTGCCCTGGCAGTGGAACGCTTCCTCGCCGGACTCGGACTTGACGCCGACACTCCGGTACAACTCGACGGTTTGCAGGAAAGCCTCGCCCAGGCCCTGGGAGCACGCCAGTTGCCGGAGAACCGGGCTCATCTGGTCGGCCTGCATGCCCAGGCCCTAGTGGATGCGCTGATACCGCTGAGCCCGCGCGAATACTCCATCGCCTCCATTGAAAGCGATGGGCAACTGGAGTTGATCGTGCGCCAGGAGCGCCACGCTGATGGCAGCCTGGGCCTGGGTTCCGGGTGGTTGACCGAGCATGCGGCGCCGGGCGCCGGTATCAGCCTGCGGCTGCGGCGCAACAGTGGTTTCCATTTGCCGACGGCGCCGTGCCCGTTGATTCTGCTGGGCAACGGTACGGGCCTGGCAGGCTTGCGCAGCTTGCTCAAGGCGCGCATTGCCGATGGCCAGAGGGACAACTGGTTGTTGTTCGGCGAGCGCAATATCGCCCATGACTTCCACTGCGGGGAAGAACTGAAAGGCTGGCTGGCCAGCGGTGACCTGGCGCGCCTGGACCTGGCGTTTTCCCGTGACCAGGCAGAAAAGATCTATGTCCAGGATCGCCTGCGCGCAGCGGCGGATGAACTGCGCCAATGGCTGGCGAACGGTGCGGCGATCTATATCTGCGGCAGCTTGCAGGGGATGGCGACGGGGGTCGATCAGGTGCTGCTGGAGTTGCTCGGGGCCGAGGCCGTCGAGCAATTGATCGAGCAAGGACGTTATCGGCGGGATGTGTACTGACGGCTACACCGAGACACCGCGTTATCGTT